>SXOO01000142.1 GCA_005776725.1 Pseudomonadota bacterium
GCACCTCTCGGGCGGGGTCGGGATCGGCGGCGTGCTCGAGCCGCCCTCGGCCAGTCCGGTGATCATCGAGGACGGCGCCTTCGTGGGCAGCCGGTGCGTGGTGGTCGAAGGCGTGGTGGTTGAGCGCGAGGCGGTGCTGGGCGCCGGCGTGGTGCTCACCGCCTCCACGCAGATCCTGGACGTGACGGGCGAGGCCGCCGTCACCCTCAAGGGCCGGATCCCGGCGCGCGCCGTGGTGTTGCCGGGCACGCGCCCGCGCCGCTTCCCCGCCGGTGAGTACCACGTGCCGTGCGCGCTCATCGTGGGTTACCGGCAGGAGTCCACCAACACCAAGACCAGCCTCGAGGACGCCCTGCGATCCTTCAGTGTCTCGGTTTGACGCTGGATCCAGAGCTGTGGGCTGCGTCAAGAAAATCACCTTGACTTCCAACTAATTCCGCCCTAAACCGGCACCCACGATGCGTCACGCTTCCCTCATTCCGGTGCTCGTCGCCAGCCTGCTCGCGAGCACGGCGTTCGCGAACGAGGGCTTCGAGGTTTGGCACTCGGTCCAGAAGGGCGACACGCTGGGCGCTCTCGCCAAGCGCTACGAGGTGAAGCCGCGCGACATCAAGCGGTGGAACCGCATCCGTGGCACGCGGCTGAAGCCGGGCCACAAGCTGCACATCTGGTCGCAGGTCGCCATCCGGCCCACCCGGATCATCGAGCACACGCTGCGCCGGGGAGACACGCTCACGCGCCTCTCCAAGCAATACCGCACGTCCCCGGAGAAGCTGAAGCGGCTCAACGGCTGGCGACGGCGCCCCCGCTTGGTCGTGGGCAACGTGGTCAAGGTGGAGGTGCAAGGGCCGGAGAACCCCTCCGTCGCACGGGGCGCTCCCCAGTCGGGGCGGCTGGTCAACGGCGAGAAGCTGCCGGACGGCCCGGGCTACCAGGTGCGCGTGCAGGGCAACGCCTACGGCACCAACGACACGGTCACGCTGCTGATGACGTGCCTCCCCAAGGTCAAAAAGAAGTGGAAGAACGCGCCCGAGATCCTCGTGGGCGATCTGTCGCGCGAGCACGGTGGGCGCTTCCCGCCCCATCGATCCCACCAGAACGGGCTCGACGTCGACATCTCGTATTTCCACAACGTCCGCCCGGCCCCGGACTACTTCCGCGAAGCCACGCCCGGCACGCTCGACGCCGAGAAGACCTGGTTCCTCCTGAAGACCTTCATCGACACCGGCCGCGTGGACTACATCTTCGTCGACTACTCGCTTCAGAAGGCGCTCTACGACGAGGCGAAGAAGCGCGGGGCCAAGGCGAAGCAGCTCGATCAGTGGTTCCAGTACCCGAACGGTAAGGGCATGGGCGAGGGCCTCATCCGGCACAGCCCGAGTCACAAGAACCACTTCCACATCCGCTTCATCCACGACCAGGACGCCGCGTCCTGAGCCTCCGGGGCGCCGCGCCCGTCGATCACTTCGCGACGCTCGGGGTCTCTCGCGACGCCACCACGGCGGAGGTTCGCAGGGCGTTCAAGCGTCTGGCGCGGCGCTTCCATCCAGACGCAGGCCACGGCTTCGGAGTCGAGCGGTTTCACGCGGTCCAGGCGGCGTGGGCGCTCCTGCGCGACCCGGAGCGCCGCCGCATCCACCGCGAGGTGCTCGAGTCCGAGGAGGCCACGGCGCCCACCCCCGCACCGCGAGCGAGCCCCGAAGAACCGCCGCGCCCCCCGCCCGAGCCAGGTCCCGAGCCGCCTCTCGAGGCGCACGTCTCGATCCTCGCCTCGCTCGCGGGCCGCGGTGGACGCGTGCTCACCCGGCTCCCTATTCGGCAGCGTTGTCCTTCGTGCGGGAACCAGCCCGTGGCGCGCCGCGCGTGCCGGGCGTGCGGCGGGGCAGGGCAGCTGCAGCTTCGGGTGAAGGCCTACGTGTCAGTGCCGGCGGGCGTGACCGACGGCGAGCGGCGCGAGGTGCCCGTGGAGCTCGAGGTCTTCGGCCACTCGGTGCGCCCCGTTCGCTTCTCGGTGGTCCAGAGCCCGTGATCACCGCCCTCGCCGCTGCCTTACTCGGGCTCGAGGGGCAACACCTCATGGCCGTCAGCGGCGACGCGGCGCTGGCCCCGGGGCTGGGCGGCGGCATCACGGCGCGCTGGGCCTGGTGCTTCCACCCGTACTTCGGCCTCACCGCCGGTGCGGCCTGGCACTCGATCGACGCGGGCCACGTGGGCCGGGGCTCGGTGGGCGTGCACTATCTCTTCGATGACTACGAGTGGGTGCCGTGGGCCGCCGTGTCTGCCGAGGCGGCCGGCGACTCTGCTGGGCCGGCGTTCGCGCTGGACCTGGCCTTGGGCCTCGACTGGCGCTTCCTCCCCAACGGCTCGGTGGGACTCACTGCCAGCTGGCATCCCACTCTGGTTGGCCAGCTCGGCGATCTCACCGCCGTTGGCGGACGCGTCGCCGCGTGGTGGTGAGCCCCGCCAGGCCGCCGCGCCTGCGCCTCTCGTTACCCGGCCCCGTGTGGCTGCTCCCGGCGCTCGTGGTCGGTGTGGCCTGCGGCGTGGCGTCCACGGCCTTCCTCGCGGTCCTGGAGGCGGCTACGCGCTTCCGCCTGACGCATGAGGTCGTGGTCTTCGCCTTGCCGGTCGCTGGGTTGCTTCTGGGCGCCGCCTACGAGCGCCTTGGGCCGGCGCTCCACGCCGGCACCTCACGCGTCTTCGCGGCCCTCGACGGTGGGCCAACGCTGCCCGCCCGACTGGCCCCCATGGTCCTGCTCGGCACGGTCTTCACCCACCTCTTTGGGGGCAGCGCGGGTCGCGAGGGCACGGCAGTGCAGATGGGCGCAGGCCTCGCCGACAGCGTCGCGGGGGCGTGCGGGCTCTCTGGTGCCACCCGACTTCGGTTGCTGGTGGCTGGCCTCGCCGGTGGGTTCGCCTCGGTCTTCGGGACCCCCGTCGCCGGGGTGGTCTTTGCCCTCGAAGCGCCGCGCGCCGCGGGGGCTTCCGTCCCATCCGGCGCGCTGCTTCCCGCCGCGCTCGCCGCGTGGGCCGGACACCACACGGCGGAGGCCCTGGGCGTGGTGCACCTCCACTACCCCACCTTCCAAGAGTCCGTGCCGCTCTCAGGTGTGCTCGGGTGGTTGGGACTGGCGGTGGGCGCGGGAGCCGTCGCCTGGGTCTTCGTGCGCGCCACCCACTCCGTGCGGGAGGTTGCGGCGCGCCGGTTCCCGCGCCTGGCTCCCCGGCTCTTCGTGGGTGGGGCGCTGATCGTGTTGCTCTGGCAGGGCCTCGCTCCCCTCGGCGTGGGCTCTGACCCGCTGGGGCTCGGGCTGCCCCTGATCACCAGCGCGTTCGACGGCACACGGCCCGCGTACACCTTCGCCGTGAAGCTGCTCTTCACCGTGGTGACGATCGGCTTCGGCTTCATCGGCGGCGAGGTCACGCCGCTCTTCGTGATCGGCGCAGCCTTCGGGGCGCTGGTGGCGGAGCCGCTCGGGCTCCCCCTGGTGCCGGCGGTGGGCGTGGCCCTGGTCGGTGTGTTCGCGGCGGCCTCGAAGTGCAAGTGGGCGCTTACGGTGATGGCAGTGGAGCTCTTCGGGTGGCACGCCGCGCTCCCCGCGGGGCTCGTGTGCCTCGTGGGCGCCCGTCTATCCGGACGAGAGGGGCTCTACCGCTGAGGCCGCGCGGTGACGCTCAGAGCGCGTTCCAGCCGACCAACGCGAGCACGCCGAGGAGCGCTCCGACCACAACCCAGAAGGCGCGGTCAGCCGCCGGGAGCAACAGCTGTGCGGCGCGTGACTCGTCGCGAATCGCCGCCCGAACCACCGAGTCGTCATGGGGAGGGGCGGCGGGGACCTCCTCAGGGACGCGGCCCTCGCGCGCAGCAGCCAGGGCCGCGAAGAGCTCCGGCGAGGCCGTGGCGTGGCGTACCCGCCGGGCGAACGCGAAGTAGCTGCGCTCGATATCGTCGAAGACCAGGGGAGCGCCGTCGTCCTCGCACAGCAGCGGGGGCGCCTCGGGCTCGTCGCTGGCTGCTAGCGCTTCGGCGGGCAACGTGAGCGACTTCTCCCGGCCGCAGCGGTCGCAGAAGTAGGGCGCCTTCACGCTGAGCACCACCGCGTCGCCAGCAAAGCCGCGGAT
This sequence comes from Pseudomonadota bacterium, assembly GCA_005776725.1. GTDB lineage: Bacteria > Myxococcota_A > UBA9042 > SXOO01. The sequence goes on from SXOO01000142.1 coordinate 4,123, forward strand.
CAGGTTGAGCAGAGCGACGACGGGCGGCGGACAGTCTGCCAGGACCACCTGGCGTCCGCCCTCGGCGAGGCGCCCGAAGAGACCGGCGAGCTCGCGGGCACCGAGTGAGGTGACGCGAGTGACAGCAGCGAGGTCGATGAAGACGACGGGCGCCGTGGGCTGCGACTCGGTCGCGCCGGAGAGCGAAGCGACCACACCCTCCAGGCGAACGATGGAAACGGCCGACACGCGCGCAGTATGCGTTGGGACGCTCACGGCGACAACCGCCGTGGCGCTCCGAGGCGCTCCGAGCGGGCCTCTCAGTGCTCGTGCTCGTGGTCCTCGGGGAAGATCCAGATCAGCACGGCCTCTTTGCACCACGGGATCGAGGCCGAGCGGCGGGTGCCGTCGCGCATGGCCTGGGCCGTGGCGTAGGCGATGGCGGCCACGTCGGCGCCGCCGTTGTGGTGGAGGACGTACGCGGAGTCGAGCAGGCGCTCGACCAGGTGGCCGCGGCGCTCGGCGTCGAAGCCCTCCTCCGTGATCGCGTCGAGCTCGGCCTCGAAGCGCTCGTCGTCCGAGTCGCCGTCGCCGAGCTTGGCCATCGCGTCGAGGCGCGCCCGCTGCTGGTCCACCCACTCCTCCGTGGGCGGGAAGACGTCGACGATGCCCGAGTGGTAGTGGCCGCCCGCGTGAGCGTGGCCGAGGAGCCTCGCCCCGAGGTCCGCGAGGCCCGGGTCGGTGCCCCCGAGCAGCGCGTGGACGGGGTGCTCGAAGTTGTTGCCGGGCTGCGGTCCGAACAGGAGCTCGAGCGCCCCGCCGTCTCCCGGGATCGGCAAGCCCTTGGCGCGGGATTGGGCGATAGCCTGGTGGATGCGCCAGCGCAGCAGGTCGTGCGGCGCCTCGGCGAACATCATGGGGTAGCCGTCGCCCGACGCCGTGTCCGAGATGTGGGTCATCACCTTGCGGAACCGCGACTTGGTCGGGTCGAGGTGGGCCACGTCGTGGACGCAGCCGTCGCTGTTGGACATGACCAGCCCGCCCTCGGGCCGTCCCTGGACCATGTCGGCCAGCAAGTAGAAGCCCATTCCGTTGGGGAGGGGGAGTCCGATGTGGGACACGGGTACTTCCACCGTGTACTTGAGGCCGCCCACGCGGCCCACGGGGGCCTCGCACGCGATCCCGCGCGCCTTCAGGCTCTGGATGGCGCGGCCCACGGCCTTCCGGGGGCCCTTCGGGAGGGCGACGCCCTGGAGCAAGGCGAGGCGCGAGCCGTCCTGCCGAGCTGTGAGCAGCTCCACCAGGGCCTCGACGGCCACTTCGGGCAGGCGCGCCAGGTCGGCGGCCTCGGCGGCGCCGGCAGAGCCGTCCGCGAAGGCGTTGAGGGTCTCGGCGGCGGCTCTCGAGGCGCCTGCAGCCGTGCTCGGGTCGGTGATCCAGGACGTGGCGAATGCTGTGCTCATAGGCGCGGCGCAATACCCGCGCTCGGGGTGCGCGTCAACCCTTCCCGACGCGTCCGCATCAGCACGAGCGCCCCTGGCGGGCGGCGTCTTGCCGAACCCGGTGCCGGGAGTGATAGAGTATGGTCATGAAATATCGTCTCTGCCTCGCCCTCGCTGCCGCAGCTTGCGGCTCGGAGTCCGCCAGCGCACCGGTGGCGGTCGACACGCAAGAGTCCATCGACGTGGCCGAGCCCTTCGTGGTGCCGGACCCCCCAGCCGACGGTCGCTGGACCCACACCTTCCTCCGTGGCGTCCCCGGCACGCTGGTGGTCTACGACGTGGCGAGCCCGCTCTACGGGTTCCGCCTCACGCTCGACGGCGACGAGTTCGAGACGGAGACGCTCACCGTTACGGTCAGCGCGGGAGAAGCGTTCCCTGGGGCGGCCACTCCGACCGTGGTTCTGGAGCCCCACGGGACGGTGTTCTCGCGGCCCGCCGAGGTTCGGATCCCCTTCGCCGCGCTGCCCACCGCCGAGACCAGCGACGCCGAGCGCCTCGTCGTGCTCCGCCGTCGGGCCACGGAGGCAGGCGCCACGGAGCTGGTGCCCGACACCCTGGCCTACGCACACCACACCGTCTCGGGTTGGTATCAGATCGCGCCGATGGCGCTGCGTCCGGGGCCCAGCCCCGTCGAGTGGGAGCCTGCCGCGATGGGCCGCAACGGCCCCATCGGCCTCACCCTCGACTACCCGAACCTGCTCGCCACCGAGACCCTGGGCTTCTCCACGATCTCCGGCGCCTATGCGGCCCGGAACAGGCGGCAGACGGAGACCGAGCAGCTCCGAGGGATCGCCTGCAGCACAGACGCCGACTGTCACGACGGGATGCCGTGCTCCACCGACAAGTGCGAGCCCTTCGAGGGCGGCGCCCAGTGCACGTGGACGTGGGCGCCCCAGGGCAGCACGTGCGACGACGGCGACCCCGCCACCGTGGGCGATGCCTGCCGGAAGTACCGGTGTACCGGACAGGAGCGCGAGTGTTCGCGTGACTCCGACTGCGACGACGGCGATCTCTGCACCGGCGAGACGTGCGACGACGGGGTGTGCAAGAGCCTCGCAGAACCCGACGGTGGCGCGTGCATCTCCGGCGTTGGGGCCCCGGGTCGCTGCGAGGGCGGCGCTTGTCGCGAGGACCAGTGCTCTGTAGACGCCGACTGCGACGACCAGAACGCTTGCTCGGCCGATCGCTGCGACGCCGGGCTCTGCGCGCACGTCGCGGCGGATGGGGCCTGCGATGACGGCAACGCCGCCACGGACGGCGACACGTGCAGTTACGGTCAGTGTGTCGGCGTGGTCACGGTCTGCGATCCGAAGGCCACGATCTGCCCCGGCTCCGGCGGCTGCGCCACCATGACCTGCGCCACCTCCGGCGGCACGGGCTACTGCACCGCGAAAGCGAGCGTGGATGGGGCCGCCTGTGACGACGGCAATGCCGCCACAGCCGGAGACGTCTGCTCTGCCGGCACCTGCCGCGGGAAGTCTTCGGACTGCACCTGTGCCGAAGGCACGCTGACTGCGCTGCCGGGCTGCACGTGGGGCGACGCCACCGAGTGCAGCGGGTGGGTCTCGGCGTTGTGCTACGAGGAGTGCGGCGGTTTCGCGAACCAGACGTGCTTCACTGATTGCCACGTGGGCGTGGAGGAGCGCCGCTTCGCGTCGGGCACGAAGTACACGGCCGAGGAGTGCACGATCACTCTCGACTGCCCATGAGCGGCCCGACTAGCGAGCGCGTCGAGGGCGTCCGCCTGTTCTGGGACTTCTTCGGGCCGGCCGCAGCACAAACCGCCGCGCACTTTCATCATCACCTCGTCGAGCGCCTTGTGCGCGACGGTTACGACGGATGCGAGGCGCGACACGGCGCGGTGTCCGAGCTCCACGCGGCAGTGAGCTGCGACACCCCGCAGGTCCACGTCGAGCGACTCCGGAGCCTGTTGCGTCCCCGTCGGCACGAACCCATGTCCTTCGAGGCCTGAGCGCCCTCCGAGGGCGAGCACGGGGTGCGGCGCGACCGTGTGGTTGCCTCCGCAACCCTGGCCGAGGGGTCCGCGTCTGGGCACCGCCACGCAATCGCACCCGAGCGAGCCGCGGCTCCTCCCTCTTGCGGGTGGTAGTCCGGGTGCTGACTCGGGTGCGCAGCGCTCGGCGTTGGCGTAGGCTCGCCCGGTGAAGCCTGGGCTGTACGAGCGTCTCCTCACCCGTGGGTTGGCGCGCCTCCGCGAGGAGGGGTGGGACCTCGCCGAGCTGGGCGACGAGCAGAGCGTGGACCTGCTCGCGGGTGAGCTCTCCAGCCGCCTCCGGCACGCGCTCGCGGCCTTGTCGGAGCCCGAGGCTCGCGTGGAGCTGATGGACCGCGTCATCGAGCTGTTGGCCACGCCTCAGTACAGCGCCTCGGGCGCCATCGACGACGACCGCGTCGAGCCCCCCGCGCGCGCCCTCATGGCGGTTCGCGAGCGGGGTGGGTTGGGGACTGGAGCGCTGGTTCGGCCGCATCTCTCGCTCCGCCAGACCGACCTGATCGTCAATGGACCCAGAGACTTGCGCTTCGGCGATGCGCTCCGCCGAGAGCTGCCGTCGGCCGACCGCGTGGACATGATCGTGTCGTTCCTCAAGTGGTCGGGGCTCC
>SXOO01000143.1 GCA_005776725.1 Pseudomonadota bacterium
CGCGACCATTCCGGCCGACGAGCAGCCGGCATGGGACTTCGCGACCATCGGGCTCATGCGTAAGGGCGAGCGACACCTCGCAGACCACGGGGACACCACCCGAGCGGCCCACGCCGAGATCATGAGCCACCGCTGCGTCGCGCTGCTGCACCGAGGCGACGTGGGCGCGGTGGAGCAGTGCGTGTCGGATCTGGTCGACGCCCACCCCGATGACGTCCTGGCGCGCGCCGGCCTAGCCGCGCTCTACGCCGGCGACGACCGCGCTCGGGAGCGGTCTTTCGCCACCCTCGCGTCGCTCACCTCCGAGGACCACCCCCTGTCGCTCCGCCACGCCGCGGCGCGCTGGGCGGCGGGCGTCGCCCACAACCTCGGCGACTCGGGGAGAGCCGCTGACTTCGCCCGGCTAGCGCGAGAGACGCGCGGGGCCCTGGTCGCGCGCGGCGACGCACCGGAGCTCTCCCACGACCTCGTCGACTCGACCTTTCAGGTGAGCTTCGGCTTCAACCTCGATGGGCAGCTCACGGCCTACGTCGAAGTGGCGCTTCGGACCGGCAGCCTCATCCGCGCCCCCATCGACGACGACGTCCTCGACGCGCTGGCCCGCCCCGCGCCCACGGAGTGACCGAAGGCTCGCGTGCGCGTCGTTCACCTCATCGGCGACATGGGGCTAGGCGGCGCGCAACGTCAGCTGCGGCACGTCGCCTCGCGGGCGGGTCACACCGTGCTCACCTGGCGACCCGGCGCGCATCCGCTGGCAGAAGGGCTCCACCACGTCCAGCTCCCGAAGGCCCGGCGCCTCGACCCCGGATTCGTCCCGCGCCTCCGCGCCACGCTCGCCGGTCTCAGGCCCCAGGTCGTGCACGCGTGGCTCGCGTCCGCCAACGCCTGGGCGGCGCTGGCGTCGTGCGGGGCCCCCTGGGCGCTGGTCACCGGTGAGTACGTCACGCGCACCCCGGCCCACGGGCTCTGGCCGCACTTCGTCTCTCGCGCGGCCGTGAGCGACTCCGCCGCCGCCGCGTGGCGGATCCGCGCGCGAATCGTCCCACCCGGGATCGCCGTGGAGACGCCCGGGCCGCGCCCGCCTCGCGCGCCGACTGAGCCGTTCGCGCTGGTCCTGGGCACGCTGCACCCAGACAAGGGCCAGCTGGACGCTGTTCGCGCGGCGAAGCAGGCCGGGGTGTCGCTGGCGCTGGTGGGGGGGATCGCCAACGCAGCCTACGCCGCCCGAGTGATCGCCGAGGGTGGGCGGTGGTACGGCAGCACGCTCCGGCCCGCGGACTGGCTCGCGGCGGCGTCAGTGGTGGTGCTGCCCTCGCACAGCGAGTCAGCCCCCAACGTGCTCCTGGAGGCGCTGGCGCTCGGGTGTGCCGTGATCGCGACCCGCGTCGGAGACGTGGAGGCGCTCACGGACCACGGGCGCCTCGGCGCGCTGGTCCCAGCCGGAAACGTAGACGCGCTGGCGCGCTGTCTCCGCGACCCACCGGGGCGGGCGGTGGACGGACCCGCTTGGGTCTCGGAGCGCTTCAACGTGCGCAAGATGCTCGACGCTTTGGACGCCCTCTACGGAGAGGTGTCTTGATCGTCGCCGCCGTGATCGGGGCGCTCCTGCTCTGGACCTTCGTCTTCTACCCGCTGATCTCCCGGCTCTTGGCGGCGCGCAAGCCCTCCCAGTCGCACCCCGCACCCACCTCCGACGAGAGCTGGCCCCACGTCCTGATGCTGATCGCGGCGCGAGACGAGGCCCCCCACATCGCCGCGCGCGTCCGCAACGCGCTGGCCCTCGATTATCCCGGCTCCCTCGAGGTGGTGGTGGTGTCCGACGGGTCCACCGACGCCACGGCCGCGGAGGCGCGCGCCGCGGGCGCCACGGTGGTGGAGCTACCGCACGTGGGCAAGACGGCCGCGCTCGAGACCGCCCTGCGAAACGCGTCGGCGGCGCCGGACGTGGTGGCTTTCTCTGACGCGACCGCGGTGTGGCCTTCAGATGCGCTCCGCGTGCTGCTCGCGCCCTTGCGCCGCCCTGACGTCGGTGCCGTCTCGGGCCTGGTGCGCTACGACTACGCGTCGTCCGGCTTGGCTGCCGGCTTCGCGTCGTATCAGCGGTTGATCGTGGCGCATCGGGGCCACGACGGCACCTGGGGCTCGCTCACGAGCGTGTCGGGGTCCATCAGCGCGACGCGCTGGACGGTCCTGGCCCAGCCCGCAGGCGGCACGCTACCCCCCGCCCTGAGCACCGACCTGCTCATCCCCTTCGAAGCGGCGAGGCGGGGTTTGCGCACCGTCTTCGCGCCGGGGGCGGTGAGCCACGAACGCGCGCGGGCCTCAGCCGCGCGAGAGCTGCAGAGCCGGGTCCGTTTGGCCCTCTCCGCCTACGCGTTCATGGCACACGCCGCGCGCCACTGGGCCTCCCTGCCCGCGACCTATCGTTGGCAGCTGGTCTCCCACAAGGTGCTGCGGTGGCTGTCGCCGAGCCTGATCGTGGTGGCCGCGCTCGCCCTGGTGCTGGACACACCCGAGGCCCGCGTGCCCGTCCTGTTGGCGCTGGGCTCCCTCGCGGTGGTCTGCGCGTTGGCCTACGTGCGCGCGCTGAACCGGGTCCTCGGACCCGTGCTCTTCGCCGCGACCGTGGCCCTTGGTTATCTCATCGGGCTCTGGCGCTTCGCGCGCGGCCAGCGACCCGCCGGCTGGGACCCCGCCGAGCAGCGGTGACTGGGGCGTGGCTCAGGTTCTGGCGTACCACGCGCGGACGCCCGGGTGGGCTGCGACGGCGTCGTGCACCCGCATGAGGCGGGCGTACGGCGCGAAGATGTTGGCCGGCACGTGATCCACAGCGCCACCGGCGAACCAGCGGACCGCCATGTAGAGCTTGAGGTCCACGACGTTGACCTCGGCGCCGCCGAAGAACGGGCCGTCGCCGTTGATGGCCTGCTCCGCGCGCGCGGCCCACTTCGGGAGCCAGCTGGCGGCGAGCTCCTCGCGGACGCGGCGCTTCTCGTCGTCGGGCATGCGGATCGTGGGGCTGACCTTGTGCCGCAGGTCCTCCACGTGCGCCATCACAGCCTCGTGGCGCGCGGCCTCGAAGTTGTCGGCCGGGTGCAGGCCGTGTCCTCGGCCGATCAGGCACAGGATGGCGTTGCTCTGGGCCAGCGGCGGCCGCCCCGGGAGCTCGAGGACCGGCAAGGACCCGAACGGCGTGCTGTCTTGCAGCGCCGGCCAGTCGGAGCCCTTGATGCGGTTGTCGTCGAAGGCCACCCCTGCGAGGTGAAGTGCGAGACGGCACTCCTCGCCGCGGCTGCCGGAGAAGTCGAAATAGGTGAGTTTGGGGCGGGTGATCATGGGGCGGCACAGTAGCTCTCGGTCAGACGATCGTCGACCTTGGGCGCTTGACGGGCCACCCCAGCCCGACCAGCGGGAGGCCCAAGCGTAGCAACGTAAACGTGTTGAGCGCGGCGTGGCTCGGTGAGACAACCGGCCCATGAGTCGGTCCACCGCTCTCTTTTTTGCCGCCCTCGGCGTGGGACTCGCGCTGCTGGTAGCGCTGACCCAGCCGCTTGGGTACGTGGTCGAGCTCGCCGCCGCCAAGGGTTTCGAGCTGGCCTCGCGCCTCGAGCTGCTGCTCGTCCCGGTGGGGGCCACAGCGGTCGTCTTGCTCCGCACCCTCGTAGGCGTGGAGGGCTTCGGGGTCTTCTCACCCCTTGTGCTCGCGTTCGCCTTCGCGCGTACCGGCGTGGTCGAGGGTGGCGCCACCTTCCTCGCGATCCTCGCCGTGGCCACGCCGCTGCGGATCCTTCTCGACCGCGTCCTCATCCTGTCCGTGGCCCGCACTGGCATCCTGGTGGCCCTCTGCGCGGTGGGGCTGTTCGTGACCACGGCCCTCGGCGTCAGCGGCGGCGACCCCTCCGCGTGGGGACTTCCCGTCGTCATCATGGCGGGCATCGTGGATCGCTTCGTCACGGCGCAGATGGACCAAAGCGCGGGTGAAGCGGCCAAGCTCTCCGCGTACACCATTGTGTCCGCGACGCTCGTCGGGCTCCTCTTCGGCTGGGGCGCCCTGCGGGACACGATCGCGCGATGGCCCGACCTGGTGCTCCTGAGCCTACCGATCTGCCTCGCCGCGGGTCGCTACACAGGCCTGCGCCTCACCGAGCGACTGCGTTTTCGCGCCTTGGCCAGCGCGCCGTGAGGGGTCTCTCCTCGGTGATGGGCCTGAACCGCCGCGAGCTCGAGGTGATCTCCCCCTGCAACCGCCGGGAACAGATGATCACCGTGGCTCAGAGCAAGGTGAACACGAAGCGGCTGCTCGAGAGCCACGGCGTCCCCGTCCCCACCACCTACGCGGTGATCGAGACCCGCGACGAGCTCGCGCGCTTCGACTGGGGCTCTCTGCCGGACGCGTTCGCCCTGAAGCCCAGCGGCGGCGGCCGCGGCTGCGGCATCGTGGTCACGGTGTCACGCTCGGGGGACGGCTGGGCATCGTTCAGCGGTCGGCCCCTCGGGCGGCGAGAGCTGGCGTTTCACGTGCTCGCCATCCTCTCGGGCGACTTCTCGCGCGAAGGGCGACGCGACGTCGCGCACTTCGAGCAGCGGATGACCTCAGCGGTCGACATCACCGGCAGCCCGGCTCGAGGCCTGCCCGACGTACGGGTGATCGTCCACAAGGGTCGGGTGGTCATGGCCATGTCCCGAATCCCAACCATCGCTTCGGACGGGAAGGCCAACCTCCACCAAGGCGCGGTGGGCGTGGGCATCGACATCGCCTTGGGCGTGACCACGCACGCCGTCCACGACGGCGCGCCATGCACCGTCCACCCGGACTCCGGGCGGGGCCTCCTCGGCGCCAAGGTGCCGTATTGGAACGAGACGCTGTCGATCGCGCTCCGCGCGGCGGAGCTCAGCGGCCTCGGCTACACCGGCATCGACCTGGTGCTGGACGACGCGCGGGGTCCCGTGGTGCTTGAGATCAACGCGCGGCCGGGGCTCAACATCCAGATCGCCAACCTCACCGGCCTGCGCGCGGCGCTGGCGAACCCCCCGGCCATGCCGACCGGCGTTGTGGCGTACGGGACGCACTGAACCGCGGACGGCGCCGTACCGCGGACGACGCAGAACCGAGTACGGAGTTTTCCGTGAACGCCGCGGTCGGAGTGTCCGTAGAGTGAGCACAACAGGAGTCGTGATGATGCAAACCACCACAGGGCCCTCCGCCGGGCTCGGCGCCGCGGTCATCCTCGCGTGCGGCTGCGGCACCGACCACCGAGCTGCTACCGACGGCGTCATCGCGTCCGACCAGGGCGTGATCTCCGCGGTCGCCGCAGGGCACGCGGGCGAGGCGTGGTGGGTGAGAACCGGCGGGACCTTCGAGCTCCTTCGAGGGACCGCGGGTGTGCTGATGGACAGCGCACCGTTCCTCGACGAGGCACCGTCGACCAACACGGCCCTGCTGAGCGTCTCGGCCTACGGCGCGGCGTGGAGCCCGCCGGACCGGAAACGAGTGCGGTGGGCGAGCGAAGACGGTGAGACCCAGCTGCAACGCGAGGCCACCGTCACGGACCTCGACGCCGCGAACGATCTCGTGGTCTGGACCGATCACAACGCAGGGACGCTGACGTGGGCTCGGCCCTCCGGGGGGCTGAGCGCCCTCGCCGAACGCAACCTGGAGTTCGCGAGCGGCGTGGCGACCGACGGCACTCGGACGTGGGTGATCGAGCGCCTGGCGGCGGTGATGTGGGTCTATCCCACGCCGGGGGCCGAGCCCACCGTGGCGGCCCAATGGCTGGGCGACAACACGATGGACCTCACGCGGGGCGCCGCCGACCTCTTCTGGTGGAACCACGCGACCGGTGAGCTCCTGGCGCTGTCCAAGGGGGAGCTTCGCTCTGTGTTGACCACCGCGCCCATGCGCCACGGCGCCCTCGCCGCGGGCGAGACCCTGCTCTTCGGCGTGGAGGCGCTCTTCGGGTCGCCCGGCGACGTGACGGTATGGAGTGCCAACCGCGAGGCCGGGACTCCCATTGTCATCCACACGGCGGCGCCGGGCTGCGACCCGGTGATCGCCGCCCTCCCGGGAGACGGCGGCGTGTTGATAGGCGACTGCGACGGCGTGGTGCGGAGCGTGGCCGCGGCGCCCTGAGCTCAGAGGGAAGAGACGTCGATCTTCCACCCGCCGCCAGACCCGTCGAGTCGACGGCAGGGTCGGCCCACTCAGAGAACCGGAGGTCCTGGCTCGCATCCGCAGCTCGATCACGGTCCACTCAAGCCCGCTCCGCGTTGATACCGAGCCGCCAACGAGGCTTTTGGGCCAGCAGGATCGGGCTATCTACGTCGTTGACGGAGCGCCGCTGCCGACGATCGGAGGGGTCCCGCCGACACCGACCATCATGACGGGCGCCGTCTGGATTGCGGGCGGTCTGGCCGGAGTCAGGCCCGCAGCACCGCCTCGATGCGGTCGAGCGCCTCCGTGAGAATGGCCTCGGAGGTGCAGAAGGTGAGGCGGATGTGGCCGGTGGCGCCCGGACCGAACCAGCGGGCCATGCCGGGCACCACCGCCACGCGTGCCTTCTCGAGAAGGAGCGCCGCGACCTCGGCTTCGTTGCCGAGACCTAGACCCTCGATGTTGACGAAGAGGACATAGGTGCCGTCGGGCGCGCGCATGGAGAGGCCCGGGATCGCGCCCAAACGTCGCACCGCGAGGTCACGCATGCGCTGAAGGTGGGCGAGAAAGTCGTCGAACCAGGGCCAGCCCTCGTTGTAGGCCGCGGTGGCTGCCACCTGGGAGAGGGTGCTCACCCCGAAAGCGGTGGTGGGCGCTCGGCTCACCTCGAGGAGCTCGTCGCGGACGGCCTTCGAAGGTGCCGCCAGGAAGCCCACCCGCAGTCCCGCGAGCCCGAAGGTCTTGCTGAAGCCGTACACGCCGATGGTGCGGGCAGCGACCTCGGGTGCGAGCGAGGCGATCGGGGTGAGCACACCAGGTGGGTACACCACGTCTCCCCACACTTCGTCGCTCAGGATGCGCAGGTCGTGGCGGAGCGCGAGCTCGGCCATGAACTCCAGCTCGCGACGGTCGAGCACGCGGCCGACCGGGTTGTGGGGGTTGCACAAGGTGAGAAGGCGAGTGCGGGGGGTGATCGCGGCCGCCAGGGCATCCAGATCGAAGGTGCCGGTACCGGCGTGCACGGGCGAGCGAACCACCACGCCGCCGGCCGCCTCGACGCTGGCGCCGAAGAGGAAGTCGACCGGATCGAAGACGAGCGCCTCGTCGCCCGGCTTGAGCGCCCAACGGGCGGCCACGAACATCGCGGAGGCCGCACTGTCGGCAGGCAGGATGTGCTCGGGCGAGGTGCCGACAACCCCACGGCGCTCGCGTTGGACGCGCGCGCAGGCGTCACGGAAGCCGGGGAGGCCGTCCGGCGGGCCGTAGGAAAACACCCCCCCTTCGGCGTAGGCTTGGATCGCATCCCGGATGCAGCGGGCCACCGGGAAGTCCGGGTCGGCCGCGGTCAGCGGGATCACGCCGGGGTCGACCGTGGCCCAGCGAAGGTTGAACGCGCGCTCGCGCAAGAGGTCGAGGCGGACGGCGCCATCGCCGAACAGGTCGGTCATACGTCCACCAAGGGCAGGAGCGAAGAAGAGTCGGCGCTGAGGAAGGAGTCGAGGAGCGCCTGGCCCCCGACGCGGATCTCCTCGAGGCGCGGGCGGCGCTCGGCCTCGAAGGCGGCGAGGGCTTCGTCGATCGAGGGGCCCTCGGATAGGTGGCGCGCCAGCGCGACCGCATCCTCCAGCGCCGCGTTCGCGCCCTGGCTGGTGAGAGTCGGGAAGGGATGGGCGGCGTCGCCGATGAGCACCACCCGGCCGTGCACCATGGCGGGCGGCCGTGCGGGGGATGGCGTGACCCAGAGGTGGGTGTGCGTGAAGTCGGTGCGCTCCACCAGCTCCGGAATGGGGTCGGCCCAGTGGCCCACCAACTGGCGTACGAACTCGCGCTTGGCGGAGGACCCTGTCGGGACCTGGCCGACCTCGCGGGCGTCGAACTGGACGAACCAGACGATCTTGCCGAAGGCGCCCGGCACGAGGCCCACGGCCAGCCGTTCTCCGGTGGCCATGCTCTTGAGGAAGGTGCGGTCGTAGAGCGCGGCGAGGTCGGGGGCCACGCACACCGATACCAGCTCGCTCACCGGACAAGGCTCCAACCGCCACTCCGGGGCGACGACGCTTCTCACGCTGGACCGGCTACCGTCCGCGGCCACCAGCAGGTCCGGCTGGACTTCCACGCCGCCCACGCGCGCCCGAAGGGGCGCTTCGCCGAGCAGGCCCTCAAAGGGTGCCTCGAAGCGCACGACGGTTTCGGGGACGGCAGTTTGCAAAGGGCCCATCAAGTCCATGCGCGCTATGCCCCGGTGCCCCTGAAGGCGGTACTGGCCGAGCGGCACGCCGGCCGACGTGCGGATGACGGCAAGGTCCAGCGGATTCGACAAGGCGCGTACCTCATCGCCGAGGCCCAACGCGTCGAGCGCGGCGAGGCCATTGGGAAGGAGCAGGAGGCCTAACCCGCTGCGCGCGTAGCGGTTGCGCTGTTCGTAAACCGTGCACCGTATCGATCGAAGCTCAAGGGCTCGCGCAAATGCAAGCCCGCCGATTCCCGCTCCCACGATCGCGACGTCCATACTTGGGTCTCCTTAGACGCGCTATCGTGCCTTGGCGTCGTGTGTCATAGTGTAACTTGGCGGCGCGCGCTTGGCCTGCGTCAATCCCACGACTTTCGTGGATTGAGACAACTTCGTGACACCCTTTCGGGATGCCTTGCACGACACTAACCCCCCCCCTGAGCTCGTCCACCGCCTCGCAGTCGCCGAGGCGCGTGTTTTGCGGCTGCGGGAGAAGCTGGCGCGGAGCAAGGAGCTGGCGCGGCTCGGCCTGGCCGCCGAGTTCGTGGGAGACTCGATCGAGTTCACCGACTCGGAGGGGGTGATCCGGTGGGTGAACCCCGCCTACGAGGCGCTCACGGGCTACTCGGCGCGCGAGGCGATTGGTCAAACGCCGGCCGTGCTCCTCCGCTCGGACGCCCATCCGCCGGAGTTCTACGAAGAAATCTGGAAGACCACCTCCTCGGGCCGGGTGTGGCGTGGCCTGATCGCGAGCCGCCGCAAGGACGGCGCCACGTTCACGGCCGACTGCACGTTGTCGCCGGTATTCGACGAGGACGGCCTCGTCACCGACTTCATGTGTGTGCGTCGCGACGTCACCAACGAGGTGCGCGAGCGGGAAGAGCTCCGCTCGGCGCTGTCTCGCTACGCGCTCGCTGCCGCCGGGGCCAACGACGGGATGTGGGGCTGGGACCTCCAGAGGGGCGAGGTCCTGCTCAGCGCCCGTTGGCGCCACATGTTGGGGCACGCCGCCGTCGATTTCCGCGGCCCCCCGGGCGAGTGGCTCGACCAGGTGCATCCGGGCGAGCGCGCGGGCCTCGAAGAGCGGCTCGGCGCCCACCTGGCCGGGCGCAGCGGTCACCTCGAGTGCGAGTACCGGATCCGGCACCAGGACGGCGGCTGGCGCTGGATGTTGTGCCGGGGCCTCGCCGAGCGGGACGAACGGGGCACCGCCCTGCGCGTGGCGGGCTCGCAAGCGGACATCACCGGCCAGAAGAGCGCGGAGCTCCGGCTGCGGCACGAGGCGCTGCACGACGCGCTCACCGGTTTGCCCAACCGGGCGCTTTTTGAGGAGAGGCTACAGGAGAGTCTCGAGAGAGCGGCGCGCGTGACCGGTCGCCAGGTCGCGGTATTGTTCATTGATCTCGACAAGTTCAAGCGCGTCAACGACAGCTACGGCCACGCGGCGGGCGACCAGCTCCTCCAGGAGGTGGGCCGTCGACTGCGGCGGGCGGTGCGCAGCGAGGACACCGTCGCCCGTTTCGGGGGCGATGAGTTCACAGTGCTGGTCGACAGCGCCCGGAATCTTCGGGAGGTGGAGGTGGTGGTCGAGCGCATGCACGAGGCCATCCGACAGCCCCTCGAGGTCGCCAGCGCCGAGCTCGTGGTGTCTGCCTCCGTCGGCGTAGTCCTTTCCCGACCGGAGGAGCGTGACCCGAACGCGCTGTTGCGCGACGCCGACACGGCGATGTATCGGGCCAAGGCCGACGGTCGCGACCGCACCGTATGCTTCGAGCCCGAGATGCGGGCCGCGGTCCTCGGCCAGGTCGAGCTCGAGCAGGAGCTGCGCGCCGGCCTCGACGCGGACGAGCTGGTCCTCCACTACCAGCCAATCGTCTGCCTCGGAAGTCGGCAGATCATCGGCTACGAAGCGCTGGTCCGTTGGCGCCGCCCGGGTCATGGCCTCGTGCTGCCCGGGGAGTTCCTCCCCGTAGCGGAGGAGGCGGGTGTCCTCGAGCGGATCGAGAACTGGGTGCTCGGAGCCGCTTGCGACCAGATTGCCCGCTGGCGGGCGGTCGGCCTCCTCCCCACCGGGGGGCATGTGGCCGTAAACGTCTCGGCCCGTCGGCTGGTGCAGCCCGCCCTGCTCAACCAGGTCGCCGACGCGCTGGATCGCCTTGCCATCCCGGCCGACGCGCTGCGCCTGGAGATCACCGAGACCTCGCTCCTTGCCGATGAGGTCGCGGCGCAGGCGGCGGTTCGCAACCTGCGCGCCCTCGGCGTGCAGGTCTGCCTCGACGACTTCGGCACCGGCTACAGCTCGCTCTCCCACATCCACCGCTTCTCGGTCGACGTTGTGAAGATCGACCGCGCCTTCGTTTCCGGCCTCCCCACCGACGCGGGTAGCGAGGCCATCGTGCGCGCGATCGTGGGCATGGCGGCGGGTCTTCGTTGCTCGGTCGTTGCGGAGGGCGTCGAGAACGAGTCGCAACTCCAGCGCCTGACCGAGCTCGGCTGCGACGCGGCGCAGGGCTACTACCTTGGCCGCCCCGCGGCCCCGCTGAGCGGCGCGGCAATCCCAGCCTCTCGATGACGGAGGCCGAGATCGTGGCACGCCGAGGCGCGTTCGACGGCGGCGTGGGCGCGGCGCTGGACGCAATGGCGCTCCTGTCGGTCCATGAAGTGGGCGTCTTCACCGCGCTCGTGGAGGGACCGGCCACGGCCGCTGAGCTCGGCCAGCGTTGCGCGGTCTCGCCCTGGCGGCTCGGGGCCTTTCTCGACCGGACCGCCGCGCTCGGCTTTCTCGCCAAGGAGGGCGAGCGCTACGCCCTGGTAGCCGGCGACCAAGCGCTGTTCGCAGGCGGCGTCGGGCAGCGAGCCGGACTCACCTTCACCGACAGTGCCACCTTCTTCGCGCGACTGGCGCGCGGCACCGAGGTCCTTCGGACCGACGTCGCGATCCCGGTGGCCGGTACCGGCGGCGACGCCACCGCCGAGGAACGCGCGCGTTTCCTTCGCCACGTGCACGAGCGCAGCCTCGCCGGTGCGGCGGAGGTGGCCAAGCTGCTGCTCGCGCGACCGGTCACCCGGCTCGTCGACCTCGGCTCCGGACTGGGAACCTACGCGACCGCCCTGCTCCGGGAGGCGCCGGCGGCCACCGCCGTGCTGGTTGACCGGCCGAACGCCGCACCGGTCGTCGAGGCGCACATCCACGAGGCCGGAGTGGAGGGGCGCGCGCGCTTTCTGGCCGCGGACTTCGTCGAGGAAGACTTCGGCGAGGGCTTCGATCTCGCTCTCCTGTCCAACATCGCCCACAACATCGGCGCCGACGCCATGCTGAAAACCCTGCGACGACTGCGCCACGCCCTTCGGCCCGGCGGGCGAGTGGCCATCAAGGACCTCGTGGTCGACGCCGACCGCCTCGGCCCGAGCAGCGCCGGGCGATTCGCGCTGTCCATGGCGCTGTTCACGGAGCGCGGCGGGGTCTTTCCGGCCGGCGAGGTGGCCGACTGGCTCGAGGCGACCGGTTTCGGCGACGTGGAGACGCACCAACTCCGCGACGCCGCCGGCTCCTACCTCGTGGTGGGCCACCTCCGCTGAGGGGGGGGCCGCCGGGCTCAGGTCTCCTTCTCCTTCTTGACCTTGCCCTTCGGAGCGGGCGATCCAAGGCGAGATGAGGTTCGACCCCTGTGAGCTGATCCTGCACATGCTCGCGAGTGGCTCGGCGACGACGCCGGCGACCCGTCCAAGGCGGTGGCCGCCAGCCCCAACCACCGGCAGCTCTCGGCGCGGAATTCGTAGCGGATGTCCAGCCCGCCATCGAGGTCTTGCGTTCCTGCCGTCTCAACGAGCCGTGCGTCGATGTTAGATTGGCGAATGCTCCTGGTCGCGCTGTGTTCGCAGCCGCGGTTCTCATCGAGGTGTTCTCGCAAGGCCCGGTGGCGATCGCGTGGCTAGGACCCTTCCTCACCATCGCCCCGGTCACCTTGTTGTTGCGCAACCACGTGCGCTCGCCGATACGATTCGCTTCAGCGGTATACGGTGCGTCTATCCTCTCCGGGATCTTCGCGTACGAGGCACTCGGTCTCGACAACGCGCGATCGGCACGACTAACGGGCACGGTCCTGCCGGGCATCTGTGCAGCGAGCTTCGCGATCGCAGTGTTCGCGAGCGGATGCCACGTGCTTTTGGCTGTCACAGGAATAACGGACGGCCCCACGCCCCGGCTCTCGAAGTAGTCGGTGATCTTGCTGGAATCCTTTAGACACCGTCCGTTCTCTAGCTCTACCGTCGGCATGGCCACATCGCCGATCGCAGGTTGGATCTTCCGCACAAACGTGAACAATATGGGCGATACGTCCTGGAACTCTACTCCGGCATAGCGCAGATAGGACCTTGTCTTCGCGGAATAGGGTGAAACCTGCCAACCGAAGTGGCGAATTTTTCTCATGCCGTTGTTCCTGGTGCTGTGCGGATGGGTGCCACGAGTCACTCGATCGGGTAGCCGCTCGCAGACGGTGTGCCGTCGTGCGGAGCGCGGCCGCGGCGCCCTGATCTCAGAGGGAAGAGACGACGATCTTCCACCCGCCGCCAGACCGCTTGAGCTTGACGGGCACGGGCATGCGTTCTTTGTGGACGAGGTCGCGCAGGAAGACCCGCACGATGTTCGGGCCGTCCGGCTTGCGCAACACCACCACGAAAGCCGGGTCCTCGGTGCCCTCGATGTACCAGGTGTGCTGTTTTCGGAAGCGCGCCCACTCGTACTTCTGCCGGGCCGCCCGCTCGTTCTCGGTGGCCCGATGCTCCGGGTGCACCGTGTCCAGATAGGCCGCGAAGTCGTCGCGGAGCGCCGCCTTCAAGGCAGCGAAGATCGGCGCCTCGGGGCTGTCTGCGGGCGGCGCCGCGATTCGCTCGTCGGCCAAGGCGAGGTTGGCCCAAAGGAGGCATGCGAGGAGAGCGCGCGTCATTGCCCGGGCTCCACGCCGCCCAGCGGCGGTGCGAAGGGGACCATGGAGATCGCGTCCTCTCCGCAGGTGATGGTCCACAGCTTCGGGCTGAAGATCACGCGCTTCATGGCCTCGCAGTGCTCGGTAAAGGACTCGCCCACCACGAGGCTTGGCGGGAGGCCCTGATCGGCAGCCGGGACGCCGCCTAACAGGAAGTGAGGCGAGCTGAGCGCCGCGCCGCAGAGCAGGCGTGCCCCGAGCAGCCAGTTGCCCGCGACGGGAGCCGCCAGCGACTCGGCGCCGAGCAGGGCGGCCACCAACGGCGCCTCGACGGCCGAGATCTCTGGAGCAGCCAGGAAGCGGTCCTTCACGGCGGCGGCGACCTGGCCATAAGACACGGTCCCGCCCGCTGCGGTAGCGAGCTCCACGGCTTCGAACAGAGAGTCGAACCACTCGACGACGCCATCGTCCGCCGGGACCGCGGGCTTCCCTTCCACGCAAACGGGCTGGTAGTCGGCGCAGCAGTCACCCGCGGCTACGCACTCGGCGTCGCAGTAGCAGCCGGACGGCGCCTGCCCGCCGCACGAGCCGGCGCAAGACCCCGGGGCGGACCCAGCCGAGCACGCGCCGAAGCGAGCCTCCCAAGTGAGCAGCCCCTGAAAGTCGATGCCGTCGAAGCCCGGCTCCGCGTCCTTCACGAACACGCCCACGGCCTTCTGGAAGGCCTCTTCGCCCTCCGCCGGGTAGAGCGGCGAGGCGGGCCAGCCCAGGGCCTTCTCCGCGAACCCGATGAGCTGACGCGCGTCGTGTCGGTGCGCCACGTCGCCAACGCTGTTGGCCGTCATGACGGGATCCTCCTCGAGGAGGACCCAGGGATTGAAGATCGCCGGCAGTACATAGGGGTGGTCCTGGCTCCCGCAGCCGTCGGCGGCGACGGGCTCGTTGAAGTACGGACCTGTGACGATGGCGTGGAGCAACTGCTTCAATGAGAAGCCCGAGGCCACGAAGTGGTTCGTGAGCTCCATGAGGAGGTCGCGCTGCTCGGCGTTCCGCGGGAAGTAATGCACGAGCGAGAGCGGATACCCCATCACCTCGCGCCACACCTGATTCGTGAAGCGCACGCTCACGAGGTAGGCGAAGGCGGAGTGCGGCTCCACCTCGAGCGTCTGGGGGTGAACGAGGAGCTTGCCGTCGGCCCGGAGGTTGTTGAACCCCGTGTGCAGCGCCGCCTCCACGTTCCACACGGAGGCCTTCTTCCCCGTGGGCGTGATGAAGACGGCGTCTACTCCCGCCGGGTCGTCCGGGAGCTCGAGGGGGTTCAGGAAACGACCGCAGGCCGACGCGAGCCGCCAAGGACGCAGCCCCCCCGCCTCGCGGACGAGGTCGAGGTGGCGGAAGTTGGAGTAGAACTCGCGCTCCGGCCGACCCGTGGAGAACCCGTAGAGCGCCTTCTCGAAGAGGCCGGGGATGGGCCAATGCCGGTCGTGCGCCGGGTCCGGGTTGTCAGTCGTGGAGAACTGGCTGTTGTGGCAGCCGTTGCAGACCACGTTGCGGTGGAGATAGGTGGCCTCGAAGATCTCGCCGTAGTCCTGCCGTCGCGCCATGTCGAGCTGCAGCGCGTCTACGTTCGCGCCCGTGATGGGCTTCACCATCATGGCGAAGAGGTGGGCGCGGTAGACCGGGCTCACGTCGTCGAGCACGAGCGACGAGCGCACGACGTCGGCCATGTTGAACGCCACCGTGTACTTCGCGTCCGAGAGCGCCACGTTGTCGCGGATGAAAGCGCCGATCCCGCCGGTGTCCGTGGGGACCTGCGGCTCCCCGTAGCACTCGGCCAGGGCCTTGTCGCCGACGCGGTTCACGCGCAGCTCGTCCATGAGCCAGAGCGACCACCGGTCGAGGAACTCCGGGGAGTTCATGAGGCCCATTGCCACCTGCTCCCGAGACGACCCCTTGACCATGGCCTCCAGAACGCGGACCTCGCGAAGCCCCTTGACCTTCCGGCCTAGCAGCTGCTCCACCACCTGCTTCACCCACGCCTCGTCGCTGGCGTCGCAGGTGACGTAGTCGGGTTCGGGGGGCTCTACGAACGTGTCGCCGTCGACGGTATCGGCCACGTCCTCGGCCGGGCCCTCGCCGTCGGAGACGTTGGGGACGTCGGAGGGCCCCGGGGCGTCGGGGTCGCTTGGGACGTCCGTAGATCCGGGAGCGTCGGGGTTGCTGGGGACGTCGGCAGTCCCGGGGACGTCGGAGGTCCCCGAGACGTCGGAGGCCGCCGGGACGTCGAGGTCCGGCGCAATGGCGATGTCGTCCTGGACCTCGTGCTCGCCGCTCGCCGTGTCTTCTGGCACCCCAGACGTGTCCGGAGGCGGGAGCTTCCCCGGGGCCTCGATGCAGGCGGCGACGAAGAGGGCGGCGAAGAGGCGTCTCACGCCTTCACCCCCAGGACCAGCTCGTTCAGGAGCAGCGCAGCGTCCAGCTCCGTGACGGCCCCCGGGACGTCGCTGACGGCGTAACACTCGGGCGCGAAAGGGAAGATCCCCAGCGCTTGAAGAACCGCGGCGCGCGGCGCGGCGGGCGGGAGCGCGTTGGCCGCGAAGCCGTCGGCGCCGATCGACCCCACGATCCCCTGCTGGTCGTTGCCGACCGGGCCGCCGAACATGAGCGTGGTGTAGGCGTACGGGTGGTGGTTCCGACCCGTGCCGTTCTGCTCCCACGGGGTCCGCCCGAACTCGGTGTTGATCACCACCAGCGTCTCGTCGAGGTTGAGCTTCGTGGGGTCGTTCTCGCCGGGCTGGTTGATGATCCGCGTGAGGCCGCGCCAGAGGTTGGTGAGGTTGCGCCCGCTGTCGCGGATGTGCCGGTCGTGCGTGTCGTAGCCCCCGCCCCCAGAGGCCGCGATGAGGCCGCCGTCGACCACGTTGACGTACTTCGCCTGGCTCCCGGGGCGGGTGAGCAGGTGGGCGGCCAGATCGAGCGCCATGTGGGGATGGTTGGGGTTGGAGCTCTCGCCGCACGCTGTGCCGGCCACGCCCTGGAAGTACTTGGACTCCAGGATGCCGGAGAGCACGCCGGTGTTCTGCAGGGTCTCGAGCGCGAAGCTGTAGTCCGACACGGCCTGAGCGCGCACGGGCGTGCCGCCGGGCCATGTGAGGCGCTGCCGGTAATCGGCGGTCCACTGCGAGACGAGAGCGTCTACGGCAGTGCGCTTATCGCCGAGGACCTTGCGCCCCAGCGCGTCGATGAACGCAGTGTTGGCCTCGACCTTGATCGCGAGCGGCCGTGCCGACCCCGGGTGCTGCCCGATCGCGGACGCCGCGCGCAGGTTGTCGGTGGGGAAGTCGCCGGGCGAGTAGAGGACGTAGGCGTACGGCTCTCCGGTGAACACTGGGGCGCGCGCTGAGAAGTAGTGCTGAACGGCCGAGCCGAGCCCTGCCAGCTTCGGCTGCCCCAGGCGGAACCCGCTGAGCGCGTAGGGGATGGCGGCCTCGTGGGGCTCGAGAGAGTGCGAGACCACGTGGATCCGCAGGCGGTCGATGATGTCTTTCCGCGAGCGCAGCGGCTCGCTGAACGGGCCCAGGTTGACCATGGCGCCCGTCTCGTCGACACGGAACTCCTGGAGCATGGGCGGCGCCGCGGCGCCGTAACAGGCGGCGTACGTTGCGGCGACCGAGTCCGGGCCCTCCTGGAACGTCCACCACTGCTGGCGCGCGTACTGAGGATCGTTCGGGTGGCCGTATTCGGGGACGACGTAGAACGTCTCCCAGGGGCACAACCCGCCGTAGAGGAAGATGTCGAGCACGTTCTTGGCGAGACGCGCCTCGGGGAGGGCGCCGGGCGCTACCGCGTCGGGGTAGGCGCCCCAGGGCGCGGCGCGTGCGAGGCGGGGGCACGCTAGCAGGGCCCCGGCGGCTCCGAGGTGCTGAAGGAAGTGGCGACGCCTCAAGAGGACCTCCGGGCAGGCATCATGGAGGCCGCTCCATGCGCGAGCAAGCCCGTCACCGTCACGTGTCACCTGACGGATCCCCGCCGGTCACTTGCTGCTGTGCGCGTGGCTCCGTCGCGCTCAGAACTTCGCTCTACATCGCGCTCACGCTTTGACTTCTAAAGGAGATTACGTTCATGGTCGGACATGCGTCACTCGTTCGACCAGGCGCTCACCGTGCTCTCGTTCTTCGGTAACACGTTGAGGCGCTCGTCGTGGTGCCTCCCGGCCGTGCTGGTGGCAGGCTGCGAGCCCACCGCGGCGACGACGGCCTCCCCGTGGGCGGGGCTCGACGTGACGATCCCCACCGTGCCGATAATCCCGTACGAGAACACCTGCGGGGAGCGGACGGACGTCGTTCGGGTCCCCAGTGCCTGCCCCAGCCTCGAGGCCGCGCTCGAGGTGGTCGATCCTGGTGGCACGATCCGCCTCGGGCCCGGCACCTACGCCGGCGCACCGATTGTCCGGGCGGTGACCGTCGTGGGCGCGGGGGTCGGCCAGACCACGATTCACGGGACCGCAGAGGACGCTCCGGCGCTGCGCGTGACGGGCTCCGGCGAGGTGGTGCTGCGCGCCCTTCGCGTCGTCGGAGACGCTGGGCTCCTCTCCGGCGAGTCGACAACCGCCATTGGCGCGCCGAGCGGACCCGCCGCCACGACGGTGCGGCCGTCGCTGACGCTCGAGGACGTCGCGCTCGTTGGCGGCGGAATCGGCGTCAGCGGCGAGTTCTCGGCGGTGGTGCTCAGGGGATGCAGCGCCCATGGCGCTCGGGACCACGTGCTGAGCCTCGCGAGGACGGGGCGCCTCGTCGTCGACGGGCTCACCGCCGCGTCGATCGGCGGGAGCGTCGTGCGGCTCGATGCCTCCACGATCGTGGCGCCCGGCGAGCTCGACCTGCGTGGCGTGACGGTCGACGGTGCGGGAGACGTCGCCCTGCTGTTCCGCGCGCTCGGGTACCCGGTCACGGTCCACGGTCTCTCGATCGCTCGGGCGGGAGGCGCCTCTGCAGTGCGCCTGGAGTCGGTCGCGGGGCTGTCGCGTCTCACTGAGATCACGATCGACCGGCCGACCGGGGACGGCGTGGCGCTGGCGGCTGGGTCGGCGGCGGAGCTAACCGGCTTGACCGTCACCCATGCTGCTGGCGCCGGGCTTCGGGCCGCTGGGAGCGCCGTGACGATTCAAGACAGCGACCTCCTGGCCGGCGGGGCAGCGGTCGAGATCGATCTCGACGGTGCTACGGCCTCCGTGATCTCGCGAACCCGGCTGCGAAGCGCAGGCTCTGACGGCGCTATTGTCCGGTCGACCGGTGGCTCGGTGACCTTCAGCGACACGCAGTCCAACCAGAACGCGGGGCGCGGGATCCGCGTCGAGCTGCGCGGCCCGGCTTCGGTGGACATCGCGGACTGTGTGGCGAGCCAAAATGGGAAGCCCGGGATCCAGGTGGCCGGCTTCGCTGCCGCGGCGTCGGGCCCTGTGCGCATGCGCGACAGTCGGATGGGTTTCAATACGTTCGCTGGGGCGATCTTCGAGGGGCTGGGCGACGTCGTCGTGGAACGAACGAGGATCCACTCCACGTCCAATGGGACTTGCCCGGAAGCCGGTCTTTCGCCGCGCGGAGGCCTCGGCATGCTCGTGATGCGCTCGGCGGTGCACGTCCTCTGCTCCTCGATCGTCGCCAGTGAGTCCAGCGGCCTCTTTGTCGCCGGTTGCGACTCGGCTAGCGCCAGCGCGCTCGGCACCACGGTCACAGTCGAGAGCTCCCGGCTGGCGTGCAATGGGCTCGACGTTCAGTTCGAGCGCATCGCTGGCGCTGCCTGCGAGGGCGTGTTCTTGGCGCCCCCGGAGTCCACGGCGTGCCCCCCGGAGAGCGGTCGCCCCGAACTGAAGCTCCCCAGTGTGGAGTGCGAGTGCGTCGGCACTTCCGACGCTCATATGTGCTTCGAGGGAGAGCCGTTGCGCGCCTGCCGGGTCCAGACCGCGGTACTGGAGCCGCTCAAGTTCTGCCCAGAGACCACGTGCGCGCCCGCCTGCGTCTGCAAAGCGAGCGAGGTCTGCCTCAGCGACAACAGCTGCTGCGCTCCGAGCTGCGCGGGCCGGCTCTGCGGCGACGACGGGTGCGGCGGGTCATGCGGCGTCTGCACACCAGGCGATACCTGCACGAGCGAGGGCGCCTGCTGCACGCCGTCGTGCTCCGGGAAGTCTTGCGGGGACGACGGGTGCGGAGGCTCCTGCGGCGTCTGCCCCGCCGGCGCCAAGTGCGGCTCCGACGGCACCTGCTGCGCGCCCTCGTGCGACGGCAAGTCCTGTGGCTCGGATGGCTGCGGGGGACTCTGCGGTTTCTGCGTCGCGGGGGCCACCTGCTCAGCGGGCAAGTGTTGTCTCCCGAGCTGCGCGGCAAAGACATGCGGGGACAACGGCTGCGGCGGCTCGTGTGGCAGCTGCGCATCGGGGGCCGTCTGCACGAGCGGGGCCTGCTGCACGCCTGCCTGCGCCGGCAAGTCCTGCGGAGACGACGGGTGCGGCGGCTCATGCGGAGGCTGTCCCGCTGGCGAGGCGTGCGCCGCCGATGGCAAGTGCGCCGCCGCCAGTTGCGTGGGCCGGTGTGGCCAGGCCGACGAGGCTTGGCCGTGCCAATGCGACGCGGTCTGTGGAGAGTTCGGCGGGTGTTGCCCCGACTTCGGGAACGCTTGCGGCTGCGCGCCAAGCTGCGGCCAGAGGGAGTGCGGCTCGGACGGCTGCGGCGGCTCGTGCGGCGCTTGCGGCCCGGGTCTCGGCTGTGGTCCGGAGGGCTACTGCGGGCCCACCTCCTGCAGCGGGCGCTGCGGAGACACCGATCCCCGGGCGCCGTGTCGGTGCGACACAGACTGCGCGCGGTACCGCGACTGTTGTGACGATGTAGGCACGTGCGGGTGCGCACCGGATTGCCAGGGCCGCGAGTGTGGCCCCGACGGCTGCGGAGGGGTCTGCGGGAGCTGCCCCTTGGGCCAGATCTGCGGCGTTCAAGGCCTCTGCGCCTTCCCGTCGAGCTGCGCTGGAGCATGCGGCGAGCTGGACCCGGGCGGCGGGTGCGCATGCGACGCGGCCTGCTTGGCCGTGGGCGACTGCTGCCCCGACTTCTGCGCCACGTGTAGTGCGCTCACCCCGGGGGTGTGCCCATGACCCGAAGCCTCGCCCTCTCGCTGGCGCTCCTGCTCGCGTCTTGCTCAGGGACACCGCCCGCCGAGGAGGGTGGACCCCGCACCGCCTTCCGTACTGGGGCGCTGCTCCCCGCTGCGCGCGCCCCGTATCGAGCGAAGCCGCTCGCGGGCGACATCCCGGCGGTCCCCTGGGGGGGCAGGCTGCACGTGGGCTCGGAGCTCGCTCCCGGCACCACGGGAGTCATCGCGGGTCAGTTCACGGACGCGACTGACCTCTTCCCCGCGGACGACGCTATTGCCGTGACGGTCGAGACCTGGCTCGCCTGGCTCACGTGGCCCGACGACATCAAGCAGTCCATCGTCCCTCCGAAGCTCGGGGAACGCGTGAAGGACCTCGAGGCGGCGGTCGCGACCTCGCTCGACGCGTCGCTGGGCGAGGAGGCCCTCGGACTCGCCATCAAGTTGCTGCGGGCGTTCGCGGGCAGCTCCTTCACGGCCACCCCCGAGAAGCCCAAGACAGAAGAGCGCTTTTACGGGCGCCGACCCCATCACGCCCGATGGCTCACGCATGCCTGGCACAAGCAGGCTGACGCCAAGGGGATCGTGAGGAACGTCCGCTTCTCCTACGGCGAGCCCAGCGCGTTCGCTGATGTCCGGTCGCGTGCGGCGCGCGTCTACTGCGCCGCGAGGGAGGTCGCGCGCAAACAGCTCAGCCCTCGGCGTCTCGCACACTTCGTCGCGTTCTCATTCCAAATCCTCGGGGAGCAGGTCGACCTGCTGTCTTTCACCGCGACCGCATACGTTCGCTCCCCGACGAAGCTCGCACCGCTCGACGTCTCGCTATTCCACACTGGGGACGGCGTCGGGACGTATACGGTGCCGCTGGACCTCGGGGTGGTCTTCCACCCGATCGATGCCTACGAGCTGCCCGCGCTGGCCGAGCTCCGAATCCCGGTCGTGCTCGGCGCCGTGGACGCCGAGGTCCAGGTGGGCACGAACCGCCGAACCATGGACTTCACGGAGCTATCGTGCTCGGTGGGGCTCTTCGGAGGCGCTCCCGGTTGCACTCAGAAGTCCACGAAACGCTCCGTATATACCCGCAGTTATAGAACAGCGTCGTTCGCGGACTTCTGGATGTCGAAGAGCCTCCAGCAGACGCTCGGCTTCAAGAGACGCATCTTCTGGGTGGGACCGTTCCCGGTCGACCTCGAGGTCGAGCTGGGCCTCGACTTCGGAACCCCGACTTTGCCCATACAGGACCACGTGCTTGCGTTTGAGCCGGGCAGCAAACCGGTCGGCTTCCCGGACGCACCCCGGATCGGGCTCACCCTCGACGACTCTGCTCCCTACGGGGATTACTACTCTGACGGCCCGTGGCTGGCCCCGATGCACACGTTCCTTCGCAAGGAGTTCTGGGAGACCGAGCCGGTGCTCGGCCCCGGCAGCCTGGGTGGGCCCTTCCGCCTTCGAAAGGACCCAACCAAAGACCAGCCGAGTGACCCGACGGTCAAGCTCGAGGGGCGCGACCCGTATCTCGTGCGCGCGTCGCAAGCTGACGATCTGGCTCTCGCGTTTCGCACCGGCGTGGAAGCCACGCTGACCCCCTCCATCGGGACGCCGCCGATCGTCTTCACGGTCGACGTGGGGATCGGGGACGCCAAGGTCTCCTTGTGGGCCGAGGCCGCCGCCTCCCTCGCGGGTAAGCTCGGAATGGAGCACCAGATCCGGGACGCGATGATGGCGGAGTCGGTGGGCAGCGAGCCGCTCGCAGCGTCGTCGATCACCGTCAGCGCCGGGCCGTACGGTGGGGCGAAGTTCAGCTTCGACGTCTTTCTCCGGTTCATGTTCGATCTGTCGGTCGATCTCGGGTTCTGGGACGTCGAGGTGCACGTGGACGAGAAGCTCTCGTTCGTTGATTACAGCCACGTGTTACTCGAGAAGCCAGCGAAGCCCGGCCCCGAGAATCGGCGCCTGCGGATCGGTACGGGGGGCAATACGCCGGACGCACGGGAGCGTCCGGCCGTGACGAGCCACCTGCCGGTAGACATCAGCGAGGAGGGCTCTGAGAAGCGCTTCGATGCCTTCCCGGACTCGGTCTCGGTGTGCCTGGAGGACGAGAGTCCCGTGCCGCCGCCGCCGCCGCCTTGCCAGCCCGCCACCCCTCCCCCGTTCGAGGTGCCCAGGGCGCTGCCATGCCTCTACAGCGAAGTAGGCCAGCTCCCGCCGGAAGCTTGCGGTAACATCGTCTTGTCCGCCGCTATCAAGGGGGGCTCGGCGAAGGCTCAGGAGTGCACCCTCCGTTTCTTGGAGTTTTATTGCAGCGGAATTCACAAGTTCCAGACCTTCGACGGCGCGCAGGTCGTGGCACGGCGGTGGGACGTGGATCACGAGAAGACCCCGGCCGCCGTTGAGAGCGTCCGCCTCCTCGCGGTGATGACGAAGGCTTGCCTCGAGTCGGTGCTCAAGGGGGAGGATGGGAAGTCGACGGACGCCTACAACGCTGAGGCCGACGCGTGGTTCGCGAGCACCATGAAGGCCGCGGTGTGTCTCAGCGACGCCACGCTCGTGAAGGACCCGATCACCACCTCCACGCCCAAGCCGATTCCGGAGTGCCTTCCCTGATGCCGATTGCTGCGGGCCCCGTCAGAGCGGTGCGGCCACCGCGAACATCTCCGAACGAGGTCCCATCGCGATGCACCTTCTCCTGACCGCCGTCGTCTGCGCCCTGGTCGGCTGCTCGTCCGCACCAGCCGGCTCACGCTTGCGGGCGGAGACCACCCCCCCTGGCGGCGCCGCCGAGGACACCGCCGGCGGCGCCGCCGAGGACACCGCCGGCGGCGCCGCCGAGGACACCACCGCCAACGTCCCGCTCCCCGGCGCGCCCGACCTCCTGCTCCACAACGGCAAGATCTTCACGGCGGCCACGGGTCCCGAGTTCGTCACGGCCCTGGCAATAGATGCCGAGGGCCAGATCACCTGGATCGGCGACGATCCCGCCGGCCTCATGAGCTCGGCCAAGGCCAAGATCGACCTTCAGGGTCGCGTCGTCCTCCCTGGCTTCCACGACGTCCACCAGCACACGCTCGAGGCCCACCTCGAGGTCATCGACTGCATCCTCGAAGACGGCGAGACGGCCCAGGACCCCGAAGACCACTATGTGACGATCGCCAAGTGCGCTCCAGGCAAAGACACCGGCTGGGTGCTGGGATGGGGCCACAGCGTGTTGACGCTGCTCGCGGCGCTGCGTCCGCCGCGCGAGATCCTGGACGAAGCCTTCCCAACCACCCCGGTTGCCATCATGGAGATGACGAGCCACAGCACCTGGGTCAACACCGCGGCGCTGACTGCCCTCAAGATCGACGCGAACACACCGGACCCCCCGGGGGGGATCATCGTGCGCGAGGACGACGGCAGCGCCAGCGGCATCCTCGTCGACTCGGCGGGCGAGTGGCCCTGGGACCTGGCGCTGGCGCAGTCACCCGCGCTCGACACCAAGAACTACGACGCCCTGCGGACCGGACAGGCCAACAACAGCCGGCACGGGATCACCTCAGCGGTGGACGCTCGTGTCTACTGGAAGCGAGGCCACCTGGCGGCCTACCAGAAGGCCGCCGACAACGACCACCTCACGGCCCGAACGACGCTGTCCTTGTGGGCCTACCCCTCCGCCGAGGACGCCCAGCAGCTCGACGCGCTGGTTGCCATGTACGCCGCGCCCACCGAGGCCGACGCCCTGCTGCACACGACCCAGGTGAAGCTCTACTCCGATGGCCTGCTGGAGAACACGACTGCCGCCCTGCTGCAGCCCTACCGCGTGGAGACTTGGGGCCCCAAAACCGGCTTGAGCTACTTCGATCAGGCCCGAATCGCCAAGTACGCCACGCACCTTCAGGCGGTGGGCTTCGACCTGCACATCCACGCGATCGGCGACCGGGCCGTCCGCGAGTCCCTCAACGCGATCGAGGCCGCCAAGGCGTCACCCGGCGGCGACAAGGCGCGCCACCGCCTCACCCACGTGGAGATTATCCACCCGGACGACATCCCGCGTTTCGCTGCGCTGGGCGTCTACGCCGACATGCAGCTTACCCAGTACAACCACCCCGATCGGGTGCACGAGTACGACGAGTACCTGGGCTCGGCCGTCGTCACCGAACGGGCCTGGCCTCTGCGCACGCTGCACGAGTCCATGCGCCAGGCCAACATCGGCGCGGCCCTCAGCTCGGACTATGACGTGAGCCCTTTGTCTCCGTTCGAGGGTATCCAGCGGGCGGTGACCCGCGGCGATCAGTCCCTGCCCTCGGTGGAGGAGGCCGTCCGCGCCTACACGGTCTTCCCGGCCGCCATCACGCACTCAGAGCAGCAGACCGGCACGCTTCAGCCGGGGAAGGCCGCCGACCTCATCGTGGTGGACAAGGACATCTTCACCATCCCCAAGACGGACATCGCCAAGACGCGCGTCCTGTGGACCTTGCTCCAGGGAGACGAGGTCTTCCGCCATCCCGACTTCTGAGGCACCTCTGAACGAGCGCGCCGACGCGGTCAGCTTCGGCGATGGCGGGGAGCCTTGCGTGCGACCGCGGCGCCGCCAGTCCGCGAGCACCACCGTGACGTCGAGGGCGTTGGGCGCTCGCAGCAAGCGGGAGATGAGGCAGTGCGCCTTGGCCTTCTCGGCCACGGGTCCGCGGCCCGAGCTCAGTAGTCGTCGGCGCTGGGCACGAGGCGATAGAGCTTGCCCGCGGCCGCACACTCGTACTTTGCGGCGTCGACGAGGTCGTTCATGGCGATCGGCCTGACCGCGGCGGCGGCTCGATAGGCGGCGCGAACCAGCGCGTTCTTGATCGAGCCGCCCGACAGCTCGAACGACTGCCCGAGCACCCAGAAGTCCACGTCCTTCGCCACGGGCGCCTCGTCGGGTAGGAGCTGCTTCCAGATGCGCTCGCGATACTCGGCGTCCGGGAAGGGGAAGTAGACCTTGTAGGACAGGCGCCGCTCGAAGGCCTTGTCGATGCCCTTCTTGAGGTTGGTCGTGAGCACCACGATGCCCTCGTAGCGCTCAACGAGCTGGAGCAGCACGTTGATCTCCATGTTGGCGTACTTGTCGTTCACGCTCTTCACGTCGGTGCGCTGCCCGAAGAGCGCGTCGGCCTCGTCGAAGAGCAGCAGGCAGTGGGCCTGGCCCGCCTCGTCGAAGATCCTCGTGAGGTTCTTCTCGGTCTCCCCGATGTATTTCGAGACCACGTTGGCCACGTTCACCCGGTAGAGCACGAGGCCCAGCTCTGCCGCCATGATCTCGGCCGACAGCGTCTTACCCGTACCCGGCTCGCCGTCGAACAACGCTGACAGGCCCCGCCCCTTGGAGAGCTTCTTCGCGAAGCCCCAGTCCTCGAAGACCACCGACCGGCTGCGAGCCGCCGCCAGGATCTCACGCACCTGCACGTCCGTGTCGGGGGGCAGGATGAGGTCTTCGAGCCGCAGCGGCGTGGGGGTTTTCTCGGCGAACTCCGATAGGCGCGCGCGTCGCTGCGATCGGGCCGCATCGTGGAGGTCTGCGTGGTCGAGACGCGGAGGCCGCGCATCGCCCTCGAGAGACCGCGTGAGGGCCACCAGCACGGCGTTCTTGATGGCCCCGCCGGTGAGCTCGTGGTCGCGCGACAGGCGGTCGAGCGACAGCTCGCCTCGTAGAGCCGGCGGGAGGTGCGCCTCCCAGATGCGCCGGCGCTGCGCCACGTTCGGGGCGTCGAAGACCACGCGGACCAACACCCGGCGGTCCACCGCCTCGTCGAGCAGCTGGGGGAGGTTGGTCGCGAGGATCACCACGCCGTCGTAGTGCTCGATCGCCGACAAGACCGTGGCGGTGTGTGCGCCGCCGGCGAGACGGCTGGCCAGCAGCGCCTCGCACTCGTCGAAGAACACCACGGCGTCCTGGAGGCGCGCCTCGCGGAGCACATTGGCGAGGTTGTCCTCCACCGGTCGGCGCGAGTCGTACACCTGCTGCGGATCCACCAGGAGCACGCGCTTGCCCAGCTCGTGGGCCACCGCCTTGGCGGCCAGCGTCTTGCCCGTGCCTGACGGACCCACGAACAACACGACGAGGCCGCGGCCGTAGGGGATCCGCTCGGAGAGACCGGCCGCTTCGAGCGCCGCCGGCAGCTCGGCGTGGTGGTCGATCAGGGAGCGCAGCGCGCTCTCGGCGCCGTCGGGGAGAACGACGGTGTCGAGCCCCCCTGTGGGCTCCACGAGGTTCGTGAACCCACGCAGGCTGGCGTCGAGGTCGTGTTCCCCGAGCACCCAGCCAAGCACGCGCTCGTGGACGCGCAGCGCGAGGCCGAGGAAGGACTCGCCGTGCTCCATGCGCCGGCGATCGAGCGAGACGAGGTGGTGCGCGAACAGCGGGCTCGTAGGGGCAAACGCCGCCCGGAGCGCCAGGTGCTCCGCGAGGCCGTGCGACCAGAGCGAGAGGCAGAGATCCACGGTGGGCTCAGGCCGTCGCAGGGTCTCGTCAGCCAGGGCGTAGTAGCGCGAGAAGCGCGCGTCCAACGACGGCGCGAGGGCGATCAAGAGCAGGTCCCGGGCGCGCGAGTCCAGGGCGAAGCGCTGGCAGAGCGCCGCGAACGGGAGGCCCTCGTGGCTGTGCTCGGCAAGGCGTGCTGCGACGGTCGCGGCCTCCGCCTCCAGCGTGCCGACGTCGTCGAGCGTGGTGATCCCGGGGGGGGCCGGGAGGGTCACGCCCAGCCGCACCGCGTCATCCCGGCGCCGCCGGATCAGCGCGCGGAGGCGAAGCTCGAGGTGGGCGAGCAGATCGACCAAGTGTTCTTGAGCCGTGGCGTACACGCCACGAGGTATACGCGGACCGCCTGTGGGCGTCGAACCGGGCAGCCGACCCGCCTCGCGGCGAGCAGCCGCGCCTTCGGGCGGCGCGCGCAACCCCTCCTGGTAGCCCTTTCGCACCCGACACGCCCAAGGAAGGCGCGGTATGGTGGGGTCATGCTCGCGGTGGAGAGACTACGGGTGTTGCGCGGCGGATACGCCGCCGTCGACGGGCTGGACCTCCGGGTGGAGCCCGGCGAGCGCGTCGCGGTGGTGGGCGAGTCGGGATCGGGTAAGTCCACGCTGAGCCTGGCGATTCTCGGGATGGTGCCGCTGGCCGGCGGTCGGGTCCTCTGGCACGGCGCGGATCTCGCCACGTGGTCGCCGGCCGCCCTGCGGCGCTACCGTGGCGGAGCGGTGGCCCTGATCCCGCAAGACCCGCTGGCGTCCCTGAGCCCCGCCGTTCGGGTGGGGACGCAGCTGGCCGAGGTGGCCGAGTGCCACAGGGGCGTCACGCGGCGCGAGGCCACCCGGCGCGCCGCGGCGTTGCTCGAGCGAGTGGGCGTGCCGGAGCGGGCGCTGTTGGCCTGGCCCCACGAGCTCTCGGGCGGCCAGCGGCAACGCGCGGCGATCGCGATGGCACTGCTCGGCGAGCCCGAGCTGATCCTCGCAGACGAACCCACCACATCGCTGGACGCGGTCGCCCAGGCCGAGGTGCTCCGCCTCCTCGGGGACGCCGCGCGGGAGCGGGCCCTGTTGCTGATCACGCACGACCTCGGGGTGGCGGCCGAGGTGGCAGAGCGTCTCGTGGTCATGCACGCGGGCCGCGTGGTCGAGTCGGGCCCCACGTCCCAGGTGCTCGCCGCCCCCGAACACACGCTGACCGCGTCGCTCGTCCAGGCGTCGCCACGGTTGCCATGGTGAGCACGCTCTCGGTCAGCGACCTGCGCGTGGCGTACACGCGCCCCGGCCTCCTCCGCGAGTCGCGCTACGACGCGCTGCGGGGCATCACTTTCGACCTCGACCCCGGCGAGGTGTTGGGGGTGGTCGGGGCGAGTGGATCAGGGAAGTCCACGCTCGCGCGCGCGGTGCTTCGTCTCGTGCCTGCCACGGGGCGGGTAGCGCTCTGCGGCGTGGAGCTCTTGGGGCTCTCGGGGGCTCGCCTCAGGGCCGCGCGGCGCCCGATGCAGGCGGTCTTTCAGGATCCGGCGTCGAGCCTGGATCCCCGGCTGAGCGTGGAGGCGCTGGTGCGCGAGGCGCTCTTCGACGGGGAGACTCCCGGGGCGGTCGACGAGGCCCTCGGGCGGGCCGGCCTCGACCTCTCGCTGCGCCATCGGCGCCCCGCGGAGCTCTCGGGCGGGCAGCAGCAG
>SXOO01000019.1 GCA_005776725.1 Pseudomonadota bacterium
GAAACCGCTGGCGCGCCGTTATGTCCGATCGAGGGGCATGGACCGATGCGCCATGAGCCGCTCGACAGTGACGGCGACGATCCAGAGTCGTGATGCCCCTTCCCTTCACGCCGTATATGCGTATACAAGTATAGAGCTATACCAGTAGGAGCGTAGCATGAAGGTCCACGGACCCTGCAGAAACAGCAAACCCTGCGGTCGCCCGGTGCCGAATCCGGCTGGCAGAGCACCTCCGCCGGACCGGGCAACTGCGCCGCGCCGAGCATCACGCCGAGCGGGCGTTGGCGGAGGCCCGCGGGCTCCCCGAGCTGGAGGCTGCGGCGTCGCTGGCGCTGGGCTGGACGCTGGAGCACCGCGGACAGCTGGACGCGGCCGCGGCGGCGTTCGGCCGTGCCGCGGAGGATACCGCACACCGACGGGAGGCGTGGGTGGGGGCGGCGTCGGTGGCAGTCAAGGCGGGCCGCCTCGACGACGCGCTCCGTACGCTGGACCTGGCCGGCGCCGCGACAAGCACGGAGTGCGGGGAGGAGCGGGCGCGTCTGGGATCGACGATCGAGCGCTTGAGGGGCCACGCTCACCTGCGGGCC
This sequence comes from Pseudomonadota bacterium, assembly GCA_005776725.1. GTDB lineage: Bacteria > Myxococcota_A > UBA9042 > SXOO01. The sequence continues at coordinate 588 of SXOO01000019.1, forward strand.
GGTGCTCGGGCCGCTGCAGCCTCGGCGTACGCGTTGGCGGAGCGGCGCGCCGTTGAAGGCGGGGCGGCCGAGGAGCAGGTGGACGCGCTGAACGGGCTGGGCGCGCTGCACTTCTTCGCCGGGGAGCTCGCGCGCGCCGAGGGCACGTTCCGCGACGCGCTGGAGGCGGCGGAGCGCTGGGACCTGGTGCACGTGGAGGGCTACGCCCTGACGAACCTGGCGGAGGTGTTGCTAGCCCAGGGCCGCGCGGCCGAAGCCGCCCCGCGCCTCGAGACTGCGCTGGCGCGGCACGCGGCGCTGGAGAACGACGAGGGGGTGACGGAGTCGGCCCGCCTGCTGGCCGAGGCCCGCCTGGCGCTGGGCGATCGGGACGGCGCGATCTCTGCGGTGGCGCAGGCGACGCAGTCAGCGTTGCGGGTGGGCTCGGACTACGCCGTGGGCGAGGCGGCGCGGGTCGCCGCCCTGGTGGGGGCGGTTACCCCGTGACGCGGTTCCTGCCGTGGCGCTTCGCCTCGTAGAGCCGATCGTCGGCGGTCTTGAGGAGGTCGTGCGGGTCTTTCATCGACTGGTTGAGGTGACCCACGCCGATCGAAACCGTGACCTGCAGCTTCGAGCCTTCGAACTCGAACGGGTGTGTCTCCACCAGCCGACGCACGGTGCTCGCGAACTCCCGCACTGACTCGGGATCGGACTCCGGCAGCACGATGCAGAACTCTTCGCCACCGAAGCGCGCGAACATCTCTTCGCGACGAATCCGACGGCGCAGTGTGGTGGCGAGCTCTTTGAGGACGTAGTCACCGGTGAGGTGGCCGTAGGCGTCGTTGATTTGCTTGAAGTGATCGATGTCGATCATGAGGCACGAGAGGTTGCGGCCGTAGCGGCGCGCGCGGCTGAACTCGCGCTCGAGGTACTCGAGCAGGTACCGCCGGTTGGGCACCTGGGTGAGCCCGTCCGTGACCGTCATCGTGTAGATCTCTTCGTGGTAAGCCGTCTCGATGTTGGCGCCCGCGAGGAACTTGAAGATCGTGTCGCCGATCTTGATGAGGTCGCCGCTCTTGAGGCGCTCTCGCGACACGGCAGTGTCGTTGACGTAGGTGCCGTTGGTGCTCTTCAGGTCGACAGCGAACTTGTGCCCGTCGTGGGTCTCGATCCGGGCATGGCGCCTGCTGACGCAGTCGACCTCAATGGGGATGCCGTTGTCGGGGTCTCGGCCGATGGTCACGACGTCGTCGAAGAGCTCGTACTTTCGCCCGAGCGTGCCGCCGTAGATCACCACGAGGCACTCGCGACCTGCGCCCAAGCTCCCTTCCACCATGCCGCGGAGCGTGGTGACTCTCGTTTTCCCCTCGTTGCTCAAGATGCTTCCGAAACCTCCGGTGCCGGCTCGCGCGTCGGGTGGGCCCGAGCGGAGTATATCTGTAACTCGATCGGTACCTCCATTCGTGGACTTTAGGCCTTCTTCTCGGTCCGGCGGGCGTACCGCCCGGCCAGACCCGCCATTCCGAACGCGATGGCGAGGAGGATTACCGCCCCGGCGATCAGCATCATCCCGAACCGCGGGAGTGTGATGTTGCCGTGCTCCCGGCCCGGTAGGTGCCGTTCAGGTTTCTGCACTGTGCCCACGAGGCGGTCGGTGCCTACGACGTGCCCGGCGATCAGGCGCTCGGATCGCACGGGGCACCAGGGGGCCGCCGGGTCGAGCGCAATGCGCTCGTGGCGGTCTTCGGAGCGCACCTCGAGCATCAACAGTGTTCGGTCGCCCTCGACGGCGTCCGGAAGTCGGGTCCAGCTCTCATCGGCGCGGTTGCGTACCGCGCCTTGTGGGCGCTCCACGGCGACGCCTTCGCTGGTGGTGGTGACCGTGGTGCTCTCGAGGCAGCGCCACGAGGCGCCGACGGGCGCGGCCATCGGCGTGCCCGGGCAGGCAGACTCCCGCTCGGCGGTCTCGCGGATCGTAGCGCGAGTGCCCTCGACCTCCACAATCGCCTCTAGCACCTCGCGAGTCCTCGTGATGGAGCCGCTGCGAGTCTCGGTGCCGCGCAGGATCCCCTCGAGGACCGTGAACGGCCGCTCGCCCACGTGTCTAGCCACGATGCCGCGGAGGAGGTCGGGTGACTCTGGGGTCAGCTCCCACTCTCCGCCGTCGCGCGTTCGCAGGTTCCAACGACCAGCCGCGCCGCTTCCGGGGAAGACGCCTTCGTATTCGCACGCGGTCGGCGCCGTAGGGAACGGCACTGGCACCGCGAACGGCGGCCCAGCTGCGCTCGCGGCCAGGAAGCCAGCCAGCAGGGGAAAGAGCGATGTCATGCTGGACACGCTACCGCGTTCGGGCGGCGAGGCCAACCGTCCCAAGGGTCGGTCGGCGGCAAGTCTACCCGCCGCCCACAGTCCGGGCCGCGAGCCGTCTTCGTCTCGACACGGCGCCTCCCGTCCCCGATGCTGAGCCGGATGCGAGGTCTCGTCATAGGGTTGATCGCGGTGCTGCTGGGCGGCTGCTCCGACGAGGGTTCGGTGAACCGCCTCACCGCGACCAGCGACGCGTTGGTCCCGTCGAGCCCGCCGGACGCCAGCGGTGGCGGAGGCGCGGGCGACACAGCCGCGGTGCCCGCGGACGTCGAGGGCGAGGACACGTGCGCAGGCTGTGGCCCGGACACGCCCACCAACGGAGACGCAGCGGCCCCTGACCCGCAGGAGACGCAGGGCACGCCGGACACTGAGGCGCCCACCGAGCTCGACGTCCCTGAGCCGCCGGATGACACCTTGGAAATCGTGCCGCCGGAGTGTGGCTCGTGGACCGAAGCCACGGCCGAACCCGGGACCGGCGACGACGACTTCCCGTGGGGCATCACGGCCGGGGCTATCACTACAACCACTGCGCGTCTCTGGGCCCGGCTTCCCGACGCGGGCGAGGTCACCGTCCGGGTGAGCGCCGGTCCGGAGTGCGAAGAGCTGCTGCTGGGCCCCTTTACCGTCGACGGCGACAGTCGCGTGGTGCACGTGGACGTCGACGGGCTCCTGCCGGGGCGTCTGTACGCGTATCGCTTCGAGCGCTCGGGGGGGCTTGGGTGGAGCTCGGCGGCGTGGCTCGTCACCGCGTCGGACGAGGACACCCCGTTCACCGTGATGCTGGCCGGCGACGTGGATCCGAACCACGCCAACGCCGAGGTGATGTTCGACGCGATGCTGGTCCAGCCCGCCGAGCGGCTCATCTTCATGGGGGATTGGCCGTACTGCGACAAAGGCGGCGCCGCGGTCACGCTGGAGCAGTACCGCGTGAAGCACGAGGAGGCCCGGTCGCCGGAGTCCGTGCAGGACTTCCTGGCGTTCATGCCGTGTGAAGCGAACTGGGACGACCACGAGGTCACGAACGATTGGGACGCCGCGGACAATCCGGCCCAGGTGGCCGCGGGCGTCAAGGCGTGGAAGGAGTTCTTCCCCGTGCGCGGGGCTGTGGAGGGCGAGGTCTACCGGCGGCACGTGCTCGGGCCCGAGGTGGAGCTATTTCAGCTCGATTGCCGCTGGCACCGGGACGCGAACAGCGCGCCGAACGACGCCAACAAGACCATGCTGGGCCCGGCGCAACGCGACTGGCTGCTCGACGGTGTCCGGTCCAGCGACGCGGCGTTCAAGCTGGTGCTCACCAGCGTACCGCTCGACTACGGCACCACAGGCGCGGACGCCTGGCCGGGCTTCGTACACGAGCGCGACCTGCTGCTCGACACTGTGCGCGACGAGGGGATCTCGGGCGTGATCTTCCTTACGGCCGATCAACACTTCTTGTCGGTCCACGACACCCCGTGGGGCGTGAAGGAGCTGCAGATCGGTCCGACGGGGACCTTCGTCCGCGAGTGGATGCCGCAGCCCTCTGAGGTGCTGTTTCAGGTGGCCACGCCGAATGCGGCGCTGCTGGAGTACCTCCCGAACCCGTCGAGGCTGGTGTTCACGGCGTTCGACGCGTTCGGTGACGTGCTCTACGCCGAGACGCTGCTCCCGGGAACGGGGAGCCTCGAGCTGAACCCCTCGCAAGCCGGCGCCACGTGGACAGTGACGGGGGCCCACGTGTTCGAGGGCAAGGGGCCAGCCACCCTGCCCAACGCGCCCGAGGGGGACTACACGGTGATCTGGCAGGCGCTTGCCGGGTACCCCACGCCACCACCGCAGCGCGCCACGCTGAGCCCCGGCGCGCAGGTGGTGTTCTCAGGTGCCTACGATGGGCCACCGTCGCTGCTTCAGGAGGTGTTCGACAGCGCCGCCCTCTCCGGCTGGACCTTCGTGGAGCAGGGCGTCACCGACGCCACGGCGGCTTGGGCAGTGACCGCGGGTTCGCTTCGTGAGACGGGGAACTGCTACGACGAGAACCTGGGCCAAGACGTCGTTCCGAAGGAGGGCACATTCGCCTGGCGGAGCGCGCCCCTCCCCGACGCCGTGGACCTCACGGTAGACGTCTACGCCGGCGACAACGACAGCTTCGGGCTCATGTGGGCCGTGAGCGGCAAGGACGACTACGTGCGCGTGAGCTTCGACCACGAGCGGTCGTTTGCCCGTGTGGTGCGGGTGCAGGGCGGTCAGTTCACCGTGCTGGACGAGCGGCTCTGGTACACGCCGCCCAACGCTCAGTGGGTCACCCTGGCCGTGTTCCGTCGCGCAGACGGCGTGACCGTGGTGCTGGATGGCTTCCCCGTGTTCTCGCTCCCCCCGGACGGCGGCGGGTCGGGCGGTGTGGCCCTCTACGCCTGGGGTATGGACGACGTGCGCTTCGACAACCTCATGGTCTACGCGGCGGAGTGAGCCCTATTGGGCGCGCAGGACGGCGCGGGGTTCTCGGCGTGGGTCAGAGGGTGTAGCCTCAAAGTCAGTTGTGACGAGGGACGCCGGGGGACCGGGTCGTTCGCCCGAGTCGGCCGGTGGCCCGCCTCGGGACCTGTCTGGACGTGAACTCTCTGGGGCCGAGTGCCCCGATTCGGGCCGGTATTGACCGCGCTCGCTCGGAGGTCGGGAAATGCGTATCGGGTCGTGGGTTGTCGGAGCGCTCCTTCTTGTCGCTGGCGCCGCGGCGGCCGTGCCTGCGCAGATGAACGCCCAGGGGCGCCTCGTGAGCGCCGGTGGCCTTGCCGTGGACGGCGTGTTCACGATCAAGTTCTCGCTGCACGATGGGCCGCAGACCGGGAGCGCTCTGTGGACGGAGACTCAGGCGAACGTCGTGGCCAAGGAGGGGGTGTTCAACACGGTCCTCGGGCAGGTCGTGCCGCTGGACGCCGATGTCTTCGCTGCTACGCCGTCGCTCTGGCTCGAGGTGAAGCTCAACGCGGGACCGGGTGTGGCCATCGGGGGAGATGCGCCGCTGCCGCGTACGGCGCTCACCACCGTCGCTTATGCGTTCGCCGCCGCGCGGGCGAGGGGCCTGCAGTGTGTGGGGTGTGTGTCCGAGGGCGAGCTGGACTTCCATGTGGCCACGGACGCGGAGCTCTCGCAGGCGGTGTCGATGGTGCAGGCGATGATCCCCACCAGCGTCAACAACCTCACGGGGGGAACCATCGCGGGCGCCGTCGTGTCCACGTCGAGCATCTCCGGTGTGATCCTGCGCCAGAACGGCGCCGTGGTGTGTGACGAGAGCGGCAACTGCGGGCCCACGCTCGGCGACCTCGTCTGCCAAGCCGGCGACAGCCCGGAGTTCGACGGCCTCACTTGGGGTTGCGCACCCGGCGGCGGCACGATCACCCAGGAGATGATGCCTCCGAACGGGCTCAACGAGGTGTCCAACAACCTCCTGACGAACCAGTTCACCGACTCGGCGCAGGCCGGGCCGATCGACATCAAGGACAACTTCCCGCCGGGCGTGGTCAGCACCATCACGTTCCCGGACGTGGGGTCGGCCGAGGCGCTCACGATCTCGATCAACCTCGGTAACTCGGATCTCTCGGGTGTTCGCGCGTCTCTGAGCGACCCGGCGTTCAACGAGTACGTGCTCTTCGACTTCGGCCAGCTGGCCGGCACTCAGTTCGCGACCACGTACCCCGTGAACGCCACGCCGAAGTCCGGCAATCTCGGTTACTGGGTCGGGCGCAACCCCAAGGGGCCCTGGACGCTCACGATCGTAGACAACAAGTTCAAGGACCAGGGCCTCGACGGGAAGGTCAACCTCTGGTCGGTGGCTATCCAGACGCTCTCGAGCAAGAAAGTGCAGGTCAATGGCACGCTCGAGTTCGGGGCGGGCGCCCATGACGACTTGACGGCCCAAGACGTGGCGATCCTCACCGGTGGACCCCAGAGCGACGCGGACTCGCTCCACACCCACGTCGGCGAGAATCAGAAGCTCGATGAGCTCGTCGCGTCTCTTACGGCGCTCCGTGAGCAGCTGGCCCCCACTACGTGCCCTGCCGACATGAAGCTCGGCGGGAAACCCGGCACCGAGTCGGCCTTCTGCATCGAGCCCAACCGCCGCGGCGGCAGCACCTATCACAACGCGGTCAACACCTGCATGGCGCTGGGGCGCCACGTCTGCACGCAGAACCAGTGGTGGCACGCGGCATCCACGGTGAGCGGCATGAACGGGATGTGCGACGGGAACTGGGAGTGGGTCGGAGACCGCGACGAGGCGCATACGAGCGGTCACCTCCAGGTGGTGATCGGAGGCAACGGCTGCACCATACAGAGCTGGGCTTGGGCGGGGCAGCACGCCAACGGCAACGGCGGGAACACCTACCGCTGCTGCCTGGGCGGGCTCTCGTCCATCTTCGACTGAGCGCGATCGGCGCGCTGCGGCGGAGGTCCCTGCTGGCGGCTGACGAGGTCGACGCAGGCGGCTGACGAGGTCGCCGCGGGCGGCTGACTCTGTACGCGCCAACATGTGCAGAGAGGGCTCGGTCAGCGCGGGTGCGGTCGCCGCGACCTGAGGCGGCGCAGCTGTTCCTCCACGACGGCAGCCCCTGGATCGCCGACAGCCCGCAGGCACGAGAGGTGGCGCTCCAGCCCCTCCGTCCAGGTGGGATCTGATGCTGCCGCCCGAGCCACCAGCACACAGGCCTGGCCGTCGAGGCGCCCGTGCTCCCGGGCGAGGCGGTCCCAGCCGGTCGCTCGGAATCGCGCGTCCTCAGCGCGAATACGGCGGTGTGGCACGCGGATTCGCGCGAACGCCGGCGCCTTGGCGCGGGGTACCAGTAGCAGCACGAGGTCGTCAGCGTCTCGGCGTCGCGCGCTCAGCTCGCCGCGCGGCAGCTCGACGCTGCGGCCCTCGGCGGGGTCCATCACGCGCACGTGCCTTCGGGTCACCGCCTCCACCACGAAAGCGTGCTGCCCCCCGTCGGAGCGAGCGCGC
>SXOO01000144.1 GCA_005776725.1 Pseudomonadota bacterium
GTCAGCGCCGGCCCCGACTCCTGCGGGCGAACCGGTCGCCCCGCCCGCGGGGGCGCCCCCGTCTCCAGCGGGCGAGCCCGCCGCACCACCGGCGGAGGCACCGCCGTCTCCAGCGGGCGAGCCGGGCGCTATGCCCGCCGAGGCCCCCCCGTCTCCCGTGGCCAGCGCAGCTGGCGCCCGAGCGCGCGCCCTCGCCCGGGTCGTCGAGACCCCAGCCATCCTTGCGATCCGGGACGCGATCCGCGCCGCCGGCGAGGCCCAGGAGAAGGCTGGCGCCTCCCCCTCCGACATCACGGCCTCTCCCGCCTGGCCGGCTCTGGTCAAGGTGATCGACCCGGCCCTCTCCGCCTATCGCGGTGGCGCGCTCGACACGCTGAGCGGGCTCGAGGAGGTGGCGGGCGCCGCGGCCGGCCTCGTCGTCGCCGAAGGCGTCCACATCCGTCACGCGGCGTACCGCGTGATCGAGCTCGTCCTGCACGCCTGTACCCGAGGCGAGTCCAGCGGCGCCGCGGGGCCCCCCGGTGAGGTCGGCGCACCCTACCGCGCCGTGCTCATGGAGCGGTACACCCAGGCCGACCCCAAGGAGCAGGCGGCGCTGGCCTCCGCGATCGGGGCCGGCAGCGGCGCCGAGACGGTGGCGTTCCTCGAGTGGGCGGCCGAGACCGCCAAGGGCGACACGGTGCGGCTTGCTGCCCTCGCAGCCCTCGATCAGTGCCAGGAGGGGCGCTGTGCGCTGGACGGCGCGAAGGTGGAGTCGTGGTGCACGGAGTGGCCCGACGGCCCCGCTCGCGGTGCAGCGTTTGCCCTCGCAGGGCGCCTCAAGCTCCCGAACACGCTGGAACACTGCGCCAACCACCTCGACAGCGGACCCATGGCCGAGGGTTGTCGAAGCGCCCTCGTGCGCCTCGGCGGTGAAGCGGCCTTCAAGGCGCTTGACGCGTGGCTAGCGCGCGTCGAGGGCACCGGACGTGCGCAGGTGCCCGAGTACGGGCAGTGGGTGGGGCTCCTGGCCCCGTTCGCGCGCGACGAATATGCCCGGGCCCGCGTCGCGGAAGTGATCGCGGCCGCGGTGGGCGACGCGCGCCGGCACACCACGGCCGCAACCACGGCCGTGCGCCTGGTCGCGTTCCTCCCCGACCGCGAGCTGGCGCTCCGCGCCCTCAAGAAGGCGCGCGAGGTTTGGGAGGGCGCGCTCGCAGACCGCCCCGCCGAGGAGTCGGTCCGCGTGGGCGCGGTCCTCGAGGCGATCGAGGATGTCGAGAAGCTGCTCTCCCCCCCGGCGGAGCCTCGCGACCCCCCCTGACCGGGGCGGATGTCCGATTTGTCCGAATCAAGCTCCCGGACCGCTGGCATGACCCTTGCTCTGTGTCTGGGCGTCCCGAAGGCGCCGGTTCGTTGCCAATCGGGTTAATCCGCTCGCGCGTCCCAAAGGCGTTCGGGCACAACGAGTAGCCAGGAGACCGTCATGCCGAATCGTCGTCCGTTCGACCACATCGGCGCCTTCAACTTCAAGGTCGAAATCGAAGGCGTCACGCAGGGTGCATTCAAGAACGTTGAGGGCCTCGACAGCGAGACCGAGATCGTCGAGTTCCAGGATGGTGACGACATCATCCTCCGCAAGCGCCCGGGTCGTACGAAGTACTCGAACATCACCCTGAAGCGCGGCTACATCAACAACACCGAGCTCTGGGACTGGCGCAAGAAGGTCATCGAGGGCCATGTCGAGCGCAAGGCCGGCTCGATCATCCTCTGCGCTGACGATGGCTCCGAAGTCATGCGCTACAACTTCTTCGAGGCCTGGCCGGCCAAGTGGAAGGGCTTCTCCCTCGACGGCAAGGGTGCCGACGTCACGGTGGAAGAGATCGAGCTCGCAGTCGAGAAGCTCGAGCGCGGCTAGTCGGTTAGGGCGGCGTTGAGCCGCTCGCCGAAGCAGCAAGGCGACCTCGGGGGGGATTCCTCCGGGGTCGTCGCGTTTAAGCCCCCCGTCGATCAGGAGCTGTCGTGGACCGCCTTGAACAAGCGTTCGCGCGTTTCGATGCGCTGAACCGCGAGTCTCCGCCGGGGCCCTCGGGTCTCCCCGCCGAGCTCTGCTATTCCCTCCGTATGACCGCCTGGCTCTCGCGCGGCTGGCCCGACGCCAGCGAGGCGCTCCGCCTCGCGGTCCGCGCGCAACACCTCGCGCGCCACCGCACGCCGAGGGCGGCCTACCCTGAGGGCCGAGACGGTTACCGCGCGTGGCGAAAGGCCGCGGCGCGCCGCCACGCAGAGCTCGCCACAGAGGTCCTGCTCGAGGTCGGCTACGACCTGGCCTTCGCCGAGCGCGTCGCTTCGCTCATCCGCAAAGAGCGCTTCAAGGTCGATCCCGAGGCCCAGGCGCTGGAGGACGTGGCTTGTCTCGTGTTCGTCGAGCATGAGCTGCGCCCTTTCGCGGCGACCCAGGAGGAGTCCAAGGTCGTCACCATCATCGCGAAGACCTGGCCGAAGATGAGCGCTTACGCGCAGTCGCTGGCCGGATCGCTCGAGCTCGATCCGGACGCCGCGGCGTTGGTGCGCCGCGCCATCGCGCTGGCGACCACAGACCCCGCGCCACCCGACGACGCGTAGCGACCGCGAGCATCGGGTCCCGGGGGCGAGCGCGCCCAACAGCGCGTCTCCACAGCGATGGAACGGCACCTGCGGCGGAGAAAATGGCTGCGGAGTCGGGGCGGTGGGCGTACACTGCCCCGCTGAAAGCGCTGGCAGGTGGCTCTCTAGCGCGTCGAGGAGCAACACATGAGTTCCGCCCGCATCGTCGTCGCGCTGACGGTCGCCGTCGCCGCGTTCACTCCCGTCACCGCGCTGGCATGCAAGTGCATCCCGGCCACGGTCAGCTCGTCCTACCGCTCGGCCACCGACGTCGTCCGCGCACGCATCGTGTACGGGGCAGTCGTCGGCAACGACCAGTGGTACCTCGCCCGGACCGAGTCGGTCTACAAGGGGTGCCTCAAGGTGGGCGGCTGGGTCTATGTCCGAACGGCCTCCAGCTCGGCGGCTTGCGGCCTCACGCTCCAGAAGGGTGCTCAGTACCTCCTCAACGGCACGCTCGACACGTCAGGCGCCTACGCCGCGCATGTCATCTCAGTGAACAGCTGCGGCTACAATCGCGCGATCTCACAGCTCACCCAGGCCGACCGGAAGTACCTCCTCAGCCGCTACAACTGCTGCGGCAAGACGTGCGCCTGCACCAACGGGAAACAGCCGGTCAACTGCTTCGTGGATCCGTGCCAGGTGTCCGGCTGCCCCAGCGGGGAGTGCGAGTCGAACTACTGCGGTGGCTGCAACGCCGAGTTCTATGACGGCAACGGCAACCAGACGTGTACGCCCTGCAGCGGCTCGGCCGACTGCGCTTGGGGTCAGACCTGCACCGACGGCATGTGTGTGGGCGTGTGCCACTCCAACGAGGAGTGCGGCAAGGGCTTCTGGTGCCGCCCCACCGAGGAGTCCGCGATGCTCGGCGCTCCGATCCTCATCGGCACCTGCACGGCCTACCAGGAGGAGGGCGAGTCTTGCGGCGGCTTCGTGCCTTCGTGGTTCGCCACGCAGTGCGCGCCTGGCCTCGTATGCACCGACACGCCGCCCTTCATCGCCGACGTCCCCGGGGTGTGCCGCCAGCCGTGCGAGACCGATGAAGGCTGCCCCGAGTCGCAGTACTGCGGCTCGAACAACGTCTGCCGGGCCGATGGCGCCTGCTTCGAGCACAACGACTGCTACGACAGCGGCAACAGCTACATCACCGTGAAGTGCCTCGGCTACGCCACGTGCGGCCAGGGCAAGTGCAACTACAAGTGCGGCAACATCCTGTGCGCAGACGTCGCGGAGACCGACTTCGGCTTCTGCGACATGTTCATGGGCTACGGAGTCGTGAACGGCAAGTGCACGGGGATCTCCGGCTGCGGCAGCGACGTGTTCAAGTTCTGGCCCACGCTGAGCGAGTGCAAAGCCGGCTGCGGGCTCTGAGCGAAGGCGGAGGCCCGGAACCGAGCGCATGGGCTCTCTGCTCCTCGTCTCGGCCATGGGGGCCGAACGCCGCGTCGCGGTGATCCAGAATGGGGTCACCACGGAGATCATGCGCGAGTCCGTCGGGGCTGAGCGCCTCGTGGGCAACATCTACAAGGGCAAGGTGGTCCGGGTGCTCCCGGGCATGCAGTCCGCGTTCGTGGAGATCGGACTCGCTCGCGCAGCGTTCCTGTTCGCAGGTGACCTGCCCGACCTAGAGCTCGACGCCGACGGAACCAAGAAGATCGCGCCCATCGCCGAGCGGCTCCACGAGGGCCAGGACATCATCGTCCAGGTCGCCAAGGAGCCCCTCGGAACGAAGGGCGCCCGCGTCACCAGCCAGGTCACGCTCCCGGGGCGCGACGTGGTCTACATGCCCACCGTGGACCACGTCGGCGTCTCTCGTCGGATCGAAGACGCGGGCGAGCGCGACCGGCTCCGTCAGATCGCGGACCAGCACGCCCCCAAGAAGGGGGGCCTCATCGTGCGCACCGCGGCCGAGGGCGCCGACGCGCAGGCCATCGCCGACGACCTGTCGTTCCTCGGCACCTTGTGGGAGTCGCTCGAGGCAAAGGCCGCCACGGTCCGCGCCCCCACGCTGCTTCACCGGGACCTGGACATCGCGCTCATGGCCACGCGAGACCTCCTGCGGCCCGACTACGACGCGCTCATCGTCGACAACCCGGCCGAGCACGCGCGCCTCGCCACGTTCCTCGAGACCTTCATGCCGGCGTGCCGGTCGCTCTTGCGGCTGGATGACGGCGATCCGCCGCTCTTTACCCGTTACGGCGTGGAGCACGACATCAGCCGCGCCCTCGACCGCAAGGTCTGGCTGAAGAGCGGCGGGTCAATCGTGATCGACCAGACCGAGGCGCTCACTGCGATCGACGTCAATACGGGGCGTTACGTCGGCAAGAGCAACTTCGAGGACACGGTCCTCAAGATCAACCTCGAAGCCGTGAAAGAGATCGCCTACCAGCTCCGCCTCCGGAACATCGGTGGGATCATCGTCATCGACTTCATCGACATGGCCAGCGAGAAGGCCCGATCCGCCGTCTACGAGGCGCTGGTCGAGGCGCTCGTGCCCGACAAGGTCCGAACCCGTGTCCTGCCCATGAGCGCGCTCGGGCTGGTGGAGATGACGCGGAAGCGCGTGCGTGAGTCGCTCCCCCGATCGCTGGCCGAGCCTTGCGCGCGCTGCGATGGCCGTGGGTGGACCCTCACGGCGCACGAGGTGGCTCGTCAGGCCCTCGCCCGGATCCGAGACTCCGTCTCGACCAAGCGCGATCTGGTCACGCGGGTGGACGTGCACGTACACCCCACGGTGGCTGAGGCGCTGTTCGACGAGTATCGCGAGCAGATCGAGGGGCTGGAGCGGCGATATGGCGTGGAGATCCGCGCGCACCACAACGACCGCCTGGAGATCGAACACTTCGAGGTGAAGAGCCGATGAGCGAAGACGACCGCAGAAAGGCAGTGAGGATCCAGGTCAACGACGAGTTCGCGGTCGTGGACGGGCTGCTCACCGAGTACGTCGCCAACTTGTCGCGCGGCGGGCTCTTCCTCCGCTGCGACCAGTCATTGCCCGAGGGCACGGAGGTCGAGCTCAACTTCTCGGTGCTCCTCGACGACGTAGAGCGTATCAAGGGCCGCGGCGTCGTGGTGCACATGGGCCACGGCGGCGCCAGCGGGCTCGGCATTCGCTTCACCAGCCTCACGCCGGAGAGCCAGGCGTTGCTCCGCCGTGTGTGTCCAGGCGACCCGACCTGAGGTCGGAGCGCGGGACAGCGCCGCTACCAGTCCGTGATCTTGTAGTCCTTCAGGAACACGCCCCAGACGTGGCGGCCCGTGTTGTGGCCGTCGATGATGGGGTCAACGATCCGGGCAGCGCCATCCACGATGTCGAGCGGAGGGCTGAAGCGCTGCTCCTGAGCCTTGCGGGAGGCGATGTGGGCGGGGTCCTCGTCCGTGATCCAGCCCGTGTCCACGCTGTTCATGTGGATCCCGTCGGCCTCGTACTCGGCGGCTGAGGTGCGGGTCATCATGTTCAGCGCGGCCTTCGCCATGTTGGTGTGCGGGTGACGGGTTGTCTTGAAGCGCCGGTAGAACTGCCCCTCCATCGCCGAGACGTTCACGATGTGCTTGTCGTGTTCGGGGGTCCGCGTCATGAGAGCGCGCAGCCGGCCATTCAGCACGAACGGCGCCACGGCGTTCACCAGCTGAACCTCCAGCAGCTCCACGGACGACACCTCGGCGAGCTCGAGTCGCCACGAGTTGCGCTCGCGCAGATCTACCTGTTGCAGGTCCTGGTCCAGGCGGCCGACCGGGAACAACGCCCCGTGGGTGGTGCGATCCTCCGGCGTCAGCTCCACCTGCGAGAGCGCCGCGGCCTCCGAGAGCCCCGCCGGGGCCGCGAGCTTGCTCTCGCCCCCGCTGAGCAGATCGTAGCCACGTAGGCCCTCGTACGCGCCGAGAACGCGGCGCGCTCGTTCGGTGAGCGCCCCGGCGGGTTTCGCTTCTCCCTCCATCATGTGCGCGTAGAACTCGGGCGGACGCCGCACCGTCTGGCAGGCGTTGTTCACGATGAAGTCGAGGCGAGGGAGCGTGTCGTAGAGGTGCTTGCAGAAGGCCTCGACGCTCGGGGTGTGGCGGAGATCCAGCCCGTAGATCTGCAGGCGATGGCCCCACACCTCGAAGTCCGGCTCTTGGGCGTAGCGCTCGGCCGCGTCTCTCGCGAAGCGAGTGGTCACGATGAGGTGCGCACCGCAGCGCAGCAGCTTGATCCCGGCCTGATACCCGATCTTGACGCGCCCCCCGGTGAGCAGCGCCACCCGACCCTCGAGGGGCGCCAGCTCCGTGCGCTTCCGGAAGTTCAGCTCCGCGCACTCGGGGCAGAGCTGGTCGTAGAAGTGGTGAACCCGCGTGTAGCTGCGCTTGCAGGTGTAGCAGTTGAGCGCTTCGTCCACCTCCCGCGGCGTCTCGTCGGGCGCAAGGCCGAACAGCGGGACCTCCTTCGGGGCGAAGATGTTCGGCGTGGTGAACACCGGCTCTCTGCGCAGCTTGCGGATCCCTGTCTCGTTCAAGACCTCGTCTTCGCGCGCCACCTTGTCGTCGCGGCGCTGCTTGCGCTGCGCCTTCACGAAGCGCCGCCGCTCCAGCGCCCCCGGACGCGAGACCTCGCCCGCCGCCTTCAGGAAGCGGGTCCGGGCCGACTCTTCGACCTGGGTGAGCAGCGCGCGGTCTTGCACCAAGGCCTCGAGGAAGGCCGTAGCGGCGCGGAGGCGTTCGTCGAAGGTTCGGTCGTCGGTGTCGCGGTTTCCGTCCATGGCGCCGCAGTTACCATGGCCGGGCCGGCCTTGTCCTGCTCGACCACGGAGGGGGCTGCCGCTATCGTGGCCGGCTTGGAGGGCAGGTGATGCGTTGGGTCTCCGTGATGCTGGTGGTCGGCTGCGCGTCCTCTGAGGCGTCTGGTGGGGGCGACGCCACAGCGGGCCCCTCGGGCCCCGACGTGGGCGCTGCGGATGCAGCGGACGACACGCGTGGCGCTGCGGACCTGGAGGCTCCCCCGGAGGACGCCGCAGACCAGCCCCTGCCGCCCGCTCCGGTCTCTGGGACGGTGCGCATCTTCGGGCCCCCTGGAGGGCCGCTCGAAGGCGCGAAGATCAGCATTTTGGAGCACCCCGAGCTCACAGCGTCCACCGATGCGGCCGGCGAATATCGCTTCGAGGCGGTCCCCGCGGGCGATGTCACCCTGGTCATGGCGGCGGAGGGGTACCCGGAGAATCAGCTGGGCACCCTGACCAGCAACGGCGCAGCGCTCACCGGGTGCGACTTCCAGGCGGTGTCCCACGGCATCTACGACCTCTTCGCGCTCCTCACGGAGTCCGAGCCCGATCCGGCGCGCTGCCAGATCTCCACCACGGTCACGCGGTTCTTCGAGGGAGACCTCCCCGTGGTCCACGGCGAGCCGGGCGCCACGGCCGTCACGGTCCCCGAGATCCCGACGGCGCCGATCTACTTCAACGCCGACGTGCTGCCCACGCCGGGCCTCGATGAGACCACCGTCGATGGTGGGGTCGTCTGGACCAACGTGACGCCCGGCGACTACGTGCTCGAGGCCCGAAAGGAGGGCGTGCAGTTCTCCCCAGTGCGCATCAAGTGCCGCGCCGGGGTCCTCGTGAACGCGGCGCCTCCCCGCGGCATTCAGGGGCTCAACCCCGGCAGCGGCTACTCCGAGTGAGCGCCGAACCGGGCGCCCGCGCGGGGCTGGAGGGGGCGCCCTCCAGCCATCACATCCAGCACAAGCGAGGACCCCGCGGGGTTCGAGCGAGGACCAATGCGGCACCCTGAGATCCGTTCCCGAGTCCGGGCCTTCCTGGAGCAGCACATCCTGCCCAACGAGGCGCAGCTCATCGCGGAGGACGCGCGGCGCGAGGCCGTCACGCTGCGCCGCCTCCAGGCTTTGGCCCGCGCGGACGGGCTCTGGGTGCCCCACTTGCCGGTCGAGCTCGGCGGACTGGGCCTCGGGGTCGTGGGCATGTGCGAGCTGTTCCGAGAGATGGGGCGGTCACTCCTTGGCCCGCGCGTCTTCAACTGCGACGCGCCCGACCAGGGCAACATGGACCTCCTGCTCCGCGTCGCGAGCGCGCCCCTCCGCGAGCGCTGGTTGCGCCCCCTCGTGGACGGGGAGATCACGAGCGCCTTCGCAATGACGGAGCCCGCTCCCGGCGCGGGGGCGGACCCGTCCAACCTCCGGACCACGGCCGTCAGGGAGGGCGACACCTGGGTCCTCGACGGGCACAAGTGGTACACGACCGGCGGGGCCGACGCGGCCTTCCTCATCGTGATGGCCCGCACCAGCGCGGACGACCGGACGGGCGCCACGCTGTTCATCGTGGATCGCTCGGCACCCGGCGTGGAGCTGGTGCGCGAGATCCCCACCTTCGGCCCGGCGCTCCTACAGCATCGAGAGGCCGAGCTTCGCTTCCACGGCGTCCGGCTGGACGATCAAGCGGTGCTGGGGCGCGTGGGCGAGGGGTTCCGGTTGGCCCAGGCGCGCCTCGTCCCGGCCCGGCTCTCCCACTGCATGCGGTGGCTCGGGCTGGCCGACCGCGCTCTGGGGATGTGCCGGGCCTATCTGGGGGAGCGCCGCAGCTTCGGGCGGCTGCTCGGCGACCACCAGCTCATCCAGAAGATGCTGGCCGACAACGCCACGGCGATTCACGCCGGCAACCTCATGACCTGGCACTGCGCCGAGCTGCTGGAGGCGGAGCGGACGAGCGAGGCTCGCGTCTACTCGTCCATGGCCAAGAACCACGTCGCTGGGACTCTCTGCAAGGTGCTCGACGACGCCATCCAGATGCACGGTGGGCTCGGCTACTCGGACGATCTGCCGTTTGGCACGTGGTACCGGTCGGCCCGCGCGGCGCGGATCGCGGACGGCCCCGACGAGGTCCACACCATGGTCATCGCGCGGGAGGTCCTGAAGGGGACGGTAGACCTCCTCGTCTGAGGCGGCGAGGGGCCGCGGGCCTCACGACACCGGCGTCAACGAGGGGTCGCGGGCGGTTCCGGGTCCGAGAAGCGGGGGTCCTGGACGAAGCTCGTGTCGGTGAGGGACTCGAGGAACGCGACGAGGTCGGCGCGCTCCTGATCGGTGATCTGGAAGCCGGCGACGAACTCGCTCTTCCAGCGGTTCTTCCGCCCGTCTCCGGCGTTGGGGCCCGACTCGACGTTTCGGCCCCCCGCCTCGTAGTGGCGCACCACGTCCTCGAGCGTGGCGACGGAGCCGTCGTGCATGTAGGGGCCCGTGAGCGCCACGTTGCGCAGGGAGGGGACCCGGAAGCGGCCCATGTCGCTGGCGACGCCGCTCCACCCGAAGACGCCGGTGTTGGGCGGGGGATAACCGCCCTCTCCGTCGACGTCGTAGAGGCCGATGTTGAAGAACCAGGACCCCTCGAGGACGCCGGCGCCGTGGGCGCTGGCCCCGGAGAAGTTGAAGCCGGAGTGGCAGTGGAAACACTCTGCCTTCTCGCTGAAGAACAGGTCGAGGCCTCGCTTCTGAGAGGCGGTCAACGCAGTGTCGTCCAGGGCCTGCGTGTAGCGATCGAAGGGCGAGTCGCCCGACACGAGCGTACGTACGAAACAGGCGAGGGCGGAGACGATGTGGTCCATCGACCAGTCCTGGCCCGGGAAGGCGGCGTCGAAGAGCGCCGAGATCTTCGGGTCCTCGCGGAACCGCTCGAGCACCTCGGTCTCGTGCCCGGTGAGGCCGAGCTCGATCGGCGCCTCGCCGAACATCGGGCCGAGGTGTTGCTTCTCCAGGGTGTCGATCGCCGGGTTCGCCCAGGTGAGCGAGGCGGCGTACCCCACGTTACCGAGTCCGGGCGAGTTCCGCGGGGTCAGCTCGCCCGTGGAGCCTTCGGCCACCACACGGCCGTCCGCGAACGCCTTCGCCTGCTCGTGACAGCTACCGCAGGCCTGCTTCCCGTTGCCAGAGAGCCGCTCGTCATAGAACAGCCAGCGCCCCAGGGTGACCTTCTCCACTGTTAGGGGGTTGTCCACCGGGACCGGCAGCTCCGGAAAGCCCGCCGGCAGGAGCAGCACATAGGGTGTCCCCGTAGCGCTCTCGCTCTCGCTCGCTGCGCACCCTGCCAAGAAGAGCCACGCGCGCAACCACCTCATCGGGGCACGACTCGAAAGGCTGTCTGGGCGGCCGACGGCTCGCCAG
Organism: Pseudomonadota bacterium; assembly: GCA_005776725.1. Classification (GTDB taxonomy): domain Bacteria; phylum Myxococcota_A; class UBA9042; genus SXOO01. The sequence continues at coordinate 10,766 of SXOO01000144.1, forward strand.
TAGCGAAGTCCAGGCCGAGGTGGGCGAACACGCCGGCGCAGTCGTCGGCCTCGGACGGGTCGGACTGGCAACCGGGGGGCGTGCCCTCGGTGTTCTTCTCGATGTCCACGCCTTTCAGCAGGGCCGTCAGGTCCAGAGTCACGGCGCTCTTCGACGCGTCGAACGCGTCCAGGCGCACGCGCACGCGATTCGGACGGGCGCAGCCCTCTGGGGGGCGAACCGCCGAGTCGGAGACGCAGCCGATGCTACCGAGGTGCAGGTTGAAGGCGCCGGCCGGAAGAGCCAGGTCGAGCCGCAGGAACTTGTAGCCAATCTGCCAGCCCCAATACATGGCCGTGTTGTCCAGCGGAGGGGGCGCAGTGGTCCCGTCGAGGTGATTGAGCTCGAAGGGCACCCCAAGCCCGAACGCGAGCCCCGTGTAGGTGCCTTGCGCGACCGTGCCCCGCACGCTGGCGTGGACGGCCTCGGTGCCGCTGGTCTCACACCGTGCCTCGAGGTCGATCAGGGCGACGCGCTCGGACTGGAACAGCCCGTCTGGCGCGAGCGTGATCGGCACTTCCCGGCCAGCGGCCGTCACCAGCGCGAGGTCCGAGATGTAGAACCGCGCGTCCTGGAGGCGCGCGTCCCCGTCCAGCGGGGTGGTGCAGCCCACTGGGGTCTCGCCAGACGTGAGTGTAAAGAGCAACTCGACGCTCTGCTCTGGGGGGGCCTCAGCGGCGCATGCGACGAGGAGGGCTAGCGGGAGCCGTGACATGGGGCCAGTGTACATCAGGCTCCGCGCCCTCTTCCACCCACGACCGAGGTCAGCCGGCGGTGTGGGTCCCGAACGACCAGGATTAGCTGGCAATGATGCGGAACAGCTCGAAGAGGTCGGCGCTCTCTACTGAGAGCCCATCCACGACGAAGTAGTAGGTGACCCCTGCGGTCAGCGGCACCTCCGTCGCCGGGTCCGCGGACCCCATCGCCAAGCACGACCCGAAGATGTCGGCGCAGTCGGTCACCAGATAGATGACGAGCGACGGCGCGAGGATCTGTAGACCGTAATTGCCGCTTTGGGTGGGCGTGAACGAGTAGACGACGTCGGGTGCGCCCGCCCCGGCCCCGTCCAACAGCTCGCAGCTGGGGGTGCTGCTGGGCAGCGCGTAGTCGTCCGTAGCGCCCAGCGTGCTGCCGGCCACCAGGGCGGGGATCGCTTCGATCGGGATGGCCTGGCCGCACGTGTCGCCGAGTGTCTCGACCACGTCGACGCACCCGGCAACCGGGTCGCACTCCTGCTCGGCGAGGCAGCTGCCGCAGCTGCCGCCACAGCCGTCATCGCCACACGCGACCGCGCAGACGGGCTCGCAGGGGACTGGGACACAGGCCGTGTCCTCACAGGTGGTCCCCTCCGAGCACTCGCCGCAGGTCCCTCCGCAGCCGTTGGGGCCGCACGCCTTCCCGTCGCACGCGGGGATGCAGGGGGCGTCCACGGACAACGTGTAGCTCCCCGCGTCGCCTGCCGCAGCACCGTCCACCACCAGGTACACGGTGACGCCCTGTTCCAGGACCGCTGTGAACGAGAGCACGCCCGACGAGTCCTCGGCCACGGCCCCGGCGGCTGGGCAGGTGAGCGCCAGGTCCTCGCATGACGTCAAGAGGTAGAGCGCGGTGGGGGCAGCGGCGCCCGAGACGTTCGGCGTGAGGTGGAAGCTGTGCTCGGCGCTGCCGGCCGGCGTAAAGGCCCAGAACTCGTCCGGGGTCCCGCTGCCGAGCCCTTCGAACGGGCTCGGGCACTCGATTGTCAGCGCCAGATCGTCCGTGAGCGCGCTGGTATCGCCCGACCCTTCGGTCACGAGCTCGCGGGCCTCTAGGCACGTCTCTCCGTTGGGGGCGGGGGCTGCGCAGACGCCTGCCGCGTCGCAGCTCTGGCCGTCGGGGCAGGCAGCGCACACGCCGCCACAGCCGTCGTCGCCGCAAGGGTCCGCGGCGCAGTCGGGTATGCAGCACGTGGGCGTCCCCGCGCACGCCGTGAGCGTGGGGAGGCAGCTCTGCGCGACGCAGGCCTCGCACGCCGGGCTCGCGGCGTCGAAGCACTGAATCGCGCACGCCGCGATGGCGCAGGAGAGGAGCCCGCCGTAACACGAAGCGCACCCGGCCCCGAGCCCCGTGGCGTCGGCAATGCACGAAGCGCACGCGGGGCCCTGGCTGAAGCAGCTGAAGGTGCAGTCCGAGCTGGCCTCGATGATGTCGACCGTGCACACGAGCTGGGCGTCGGCCGGCTCGAGGCAAGCGTCCGTCGGTGGGATCGGCTGGCACTGGCCCGCGTCCGAGCACTCGAAGCCCGCGAGGCAGGCGCCGCACACGCCGCCGCATCCGTCGGGGCCGCAGAACTTGCCGGCGCACGAGGGCTTGCAGGTGTCGTCCGGCGGCCCGACGTCCGGTGGGGAGGTGTCTGGAACGTCGGGCGCGGAGAGATCGGGAGGAGGCGCCTCCGTGTCCGGAACGTCCGCAGGCTCCGCGACTTCAGGGCCCGCGTCTTCGCCCGCCACGTCGTCCGGGGCCGAGACGTCCCCGGTGCCGTGAGTATCTACCTCGGCCGTGTCGACGGGCCCAACGGCGTCCGCCGTCCCCGCCTCCACCGCCTCTTCTGCGCAGGCCGAGAGCAAGATGATGGTGGCGGCGCCTAGGAGACCCCGCGCGACGCGGGCCCGGGTGGGGACCTCGAGCGCAGACGGAAGTACGGATTGCTGGGACATGGAAACCCTCCTCTGAGGCGGTCACTCCTGGCACGGCCACCGATCAGGCGGCTGCGGGAGCCTCGCGCCTTGTTCGCCCGCTATTCGGGCAGTCGCTCGGCCAGCAAGGTGGAGAGCGCTTCGTGCGCGCTGGCCTCGTCGTAGCCGATCTCTTGGCGCAGGCGACCGAGGCTCTCCTCCGCGCGCCGCCGGTCCGCCGGAGGGAGGGCGTCGCCCTCGCCCGCGAGGAGGCGCAGCATGTCCATCACGGCTTTGCGGATGGCCGGACGCTGGCGTGCGTAGTAGCTGGACTCGAGCTTCTCGAAGAGCTGCGGGAACAGCTCGCGGTAATCGCTGGGGGTCACAGGGGCCTTCTGGCTGGCGGCGCCCACCCGGCCGAGCAGGTCGCGGCGGAACTCCTTGGCCTCTCGGTCGATGGCCAGGTCCCGCTCCATTTCCTTCATGAGCACCGCGTCGGGCTCCTCGAGGCGGCCCGTGACCGGGTTCATCAGCTTCTCGTTGCGCTCGGAGTGGCTCACGTTGATGAGATACCGGCGAAAGAGCTCGTCGTACTGCTCGCGCGTGACCAGGCCCAGGGCGCGGAACAGGTCGTCCGACGCCAGCTCCAGCCAGCGCCCCCGCACGGCGTCGATCAGCGCCACAGGGTCGCGATACGCGCCCTCCTTCTCCAGCTTGAGGAAGCCGTAGACGCTGGACTGGCGGCAGAGGTCGCGGATCTCGGAGAGGACGGCCAGCGGTGAGAGCGTGGTGAACTCCGCGCGCTGCGCCGCGCTGAGGAGCACGCTCTTCATCTCTCGCGGGCTGGCGCCCACCTGGCCCTCGTACTCGCCATCTTCGCGCTCTTCGTTCAACAGCGCCTGGACCTGCGCCCTGAGGAGCCGCGCCTTCTCGAGCGGCAGCCCAGGTGGGGTACGGCCGAGGGCGTAGAGGTCTGCCTTCTGGAGCGGGGTGAGCGCCGAGATGGTGGTGCGCACCTCCTTTGGATAGACCTCGGCGTTGGGCTTACGGAGCCGAGTCAGAACCGCCCAGAGCGCCGCCAGAGTGGTGACGTGCGGCCCGATCGGGCGGCCCGGCGTCTCCTCCGCCACCTGCTCGTCGTAAATGCGCTTCTCCAGGAGCCAGGAGCGCAGATAAGGCACTCGCACCAGCTCGATGCGGCCCTTGAAGCTAGGCCAGTCGTGGTGCTCCTTGAACGCCACGAGGTGAAGCTCGTTGGACGAGGCCAGGAGCACGAGGTCGAGGTGGAGGATCTGGTTCGAGAGCGCCACCGTGCTCTTCTCGCACGTAGCCAGGAGGTACTTGAACGTGTCGATGGGGCGCTTCAGCAGATCGTTGTATTCGATCACGCCGCGGTTCGCGTCCACGAGGTCGCCCACGGGCTCGTAGAGCGTGGTGGACTGGAGGGGCAGGGGGAGGCTGGTCAGGCTGCGGTCCGCCGTGAGTTGGCGCACGGCCGCGTCGATGTGCATCTGAGGCTCGACCGTAACCGCGGCCCGGCGAAACCGTCGACTCACGAAGAAACGCTCGACCTGGACATGCCTCAGCAGCTTCTTGAGGTCGCCGCGGTAGGTCGCGAACAGACGCTCCGCAATGGTCTGGTTGCGCGGTGACAGCTCGCCCTTCGACAGCACCAGCGGGACTCGCCCCTCGGCGCCGAGGAGGCTCTCGAGGAGGCGCTGGCGGTGCGCGATCGGCAGCAGCAGCAGCGGGTGGTCGCGGAGATCGCTCTGAATGCGGGCGTCGAGCTTGTCGTCCGGGAGCCCCGCGAAGGATCCCGTAGGCTCGGCAGGCGCGGTCTCCCCGAAGCCCAGGCGTCGCCCGGTCGCCTTGTCGGTGGGGAACACCCAGGAGAAGCAGTAGAGGGCGCCGTCGTCGCTGCGGCTGTAGGCCTCGAGCGCTCGCGTGATGCACGCCAGCAGCGTGGACTTGGCGGAGCCGTTGGGCCCGTGCAGCAGGATCAGCTTGTTGACGCGCCGCTGCGCCGCGAAGCTGGTGAGGTGGCGATAGATCGCGTTTTGAGCGCTCTCCTGCCCCACGACGAGGTCGCGCCCTTCGTCCCAAGGCGCATCGAAGAGCCGGAAGCGCTTCGGGTTGTCGGGGCTACGTCCCCAATAATCGAAGCAGTCCACGAGGTACTGCGCCGCGCTGCGCACCTGTTGCTGCGGCCGCTTGGCGACGACCTCGAGGTACTCCTCGAACGTCAATACCCTGCGGTTCTGCTCGAACTCGGTGGAGAGGGTTCCGGAGACGTCGTCGAGAAAGCGGGCGTGGTCCATAGCGCGCTGACTCTATAGCGGGTCGAGCCCCGCCGCGAACTTGGGCCCGCTCGGAAGCGAGAACCGGCTCACTTCACCGTGACGGCGAGGGGGATCGGGCGCTGGCGGAGCACCTGGCAGGTCTCGGCGTTGCAGAGCGAGAAGCTCATCGTCCCGGTGATCGTCTCGGTGCCCGCGGCTGTGCCCTTGGCCTTCAGCGTGACCTTGCCCACTTTGTCGTCGCCCGTGATATCGCCCTCGGCCTTCTTCAGGACAGTCTTCGTGAAAGCGACCGTCTTGCCGTTGGCGAGCTCCATCTTGGCCGGGTAGTCCTGGTTCCACTTGTAGCCGCTGGCCGGGGTGATCTCGAGCGTCAGGGTACCGTCCTGGCCGACCGCGAGGTCGCCTTGGAGGCGTGTGGTGTAGAGCGTGTCGTCGCCCGCAGACGCGGCGGCGCTGAAGAGACCGGCGGCGACGAGGACGAGAGTGGTGAGGCGCTTCATGCAGACTCCTTCGGTACCCGGAGGGCTCCGGGCGACGCCGTGATGGGCCAGGCCGCGCCTCGGGAGGGGACCCGGCCGCGATGCGGCGCGGAATCTACCGCCCGAAGGGTGGCTGTCAAACGCGGACCCGCGTCGGGTGCGGATCCCTCGGCGGCGGCGCGGGGACCCGGTCCGCGACGCGCGCGGGGCTCGGCCGGTGGTGAAACCGGTATCGCCTTACCCCGCGTGGCCCGATAGGAACCCACGATGCGCGACCGTCATTCCACCGGCACCTGGTTGACCAGCCTGACGATGCTCTGGGCCTGCTCCGGCGACCCGATCGACCCGGCGGCCCCTGCGCCCGCGGAGGACGTACCTCTCGAGTCCGCTGCCGAGGCGCTCGCCGAAGGTGACGCGGCGTCGGTGGCCCAATCGGCGGACGCGGCGCCGGCCGTGGAGCCGAACACGCCGCCCAATCGCGGTTCGGGCGGCGAGCGAGGCGTCGAGGAGGGTCGCGTCGTGGGCGACCCGGGGCCGGAGGACGGCGCTCCGGAGGTCCCTCGCGCTCTCCCGTCGTTCTACGACGCGGCGGGGATGGCTCAGATCCACTACGCCCTGACGGGTACTGGGGTCCCGGTGCTCCTTCAGCGGCGCGTGGGCATCGACCCGGTCATCCAGCTGGATTACGCCCGCGCACACGACGAGGCCTCCGCGGCGGAACGGCGGGCCGCCTTGGCGGCGGAGGGATGGCGCGACTATCCACCGGAACCCGCCCCTGAGCTGGCCTCGGCCTATGCGCTGGACTTTCGAGATCGCTCCCGCCTCGTGAAGGACGCGACTCCGTGGGACTCCTGTCCGTTTCTCGTCGCTACGGAGCTCGAGGACCCCATGGATCCGCGGCATGACGACCCCGCAGCGCGCCCGCCGGAGGACTCCATCTTCGAGCCCGTGGTGTGCGTGGTCGAGCCGAAGGAGCTCGACGCGGTAGTTCGACGGGTGGTGCTCGCTCGCCTCGCGGCCGACCGCGCCGCTCCCTGCCGTCGCCTCGCCCGCGTCGGGCCGACCGAGATGGCCGAGCTCAAGGTGCGCCCGACCGAGGTCGTTGAGCTGCGGCGGCACTGCAAGGCGTTGCTCAAGAAGCTGAGGCTCCACGGTCCGCTCGAACCCTGATTGGGGCTCTCGCGTTTAGGTCTCCGAGCGGCGCCGCCCCCCCGTCGCGGCGCTTGCCTTGGGTGGCCACGCGGTTTAGCTTGCCGGCCGCTCGCGAGCGGGCAGGGAGCACAGGAGCCTTCGTGAACAACCGGATCGTCGGGTCGTTGGTGGTCTTTGGCGTGGGCTTCGGCTTGGGGCTCGGCGTCACCTGGGCGCTGCTCTCTAAGCGGCCTACCGCGCCGGCCCAGGATGAGGCGTACCCGGAAGCGGCGGAGCCGTCCCCGTCGGCGGTCGCCCCGCCGCCCGCCGACGGTGCTTCGGGCCACGCGGATCCGGCCGAGCCGGCCGCCGGGGCTGACCGGATCGCAGCCGCCAAGATCGCCGCGCAGCCCCCGGGCGAGGCTGCGGCCGCGGAGCCAGCTGGTGAGCCCGCCGCGGCGCCGGCTGGTGAGCCCGCGGCAGAGCCGGCTGCTGAACCCGCGGCAGAGCCGGCTGGTGAACCCGCGGCAGAGCCGGCTGGTGAACCCGCGGCAGAGCCGGCTGGTGAACCCGCGGCAGAGCCGGCTGGTGAGCCCGTGGCAGAGCCGGCCGGTGAGCCCGCGGCGGAGCCCGAAGCCCAACCGATCGCGGCTCCCGCTCAGCCCGCAGAACCCGCCGTCGTGGATCCGAAGGCCGCCTCGGCGAACTGGTGGGAGGGCCTCGCCGAAAAGAAGTGCAAGGTCGATCTCGGGCGGGTCAAGGTCCTCACGGTGCGCCAGGGCACCCTGGAGGACGGAGACGTCGTCGACTGGAAGGCCAAGTTCGCCAACCGCGACGCGGTCGGGCGCCTGTTCCAGGAGCAGGACAACGTGGTCACGGTGCACGGCGTCGCTACTGACACCGTCGGGAATCCTGTCGCCGCGAAGATCTCGTTCGAACGGCAGGGGCGCACGGTCACGGGCGTGATCGCCCTTCATACTCAGGGGCTCCGCGTCAGCCTGCATCCGATCGCAGGGGGGGATGTCCCCTGAGCGGGTGAGGCTCGCGCCGAGCGGGTTCGCCGCCGGTGCGTGCCGTCGGCTCCGGTGATACGGGGTCCCGTTGACGCCAGCACGCTGGGAATCTATGTTCCGGCCGTTCCTGCATGAACCGAGGATGTGGCCGCGCGATGATCGGGGAGAAGAACAGCCGTGGCACGACAGCGCTCCAGCGATAGGGGCAGCGGCATCCCGAAGGCCGGGCCGCCCTCACGCGACCCGTCGTTGATCGACGAGGCGGCCGTTGGCGTAGACGACGAGCTCGACGAGAACGGCGAGCGACGTAAGGGTCGGCGCCGGTCGAAGACCATCGCATTGAAGCGCCTCACGAGGCAGGAGATCCAAGAGGGGATCGAGCTGGCCGACATGATCGGCTACCGCCGACCCAAGGACCGCTCGGAGTGCATCACGGGTCCCCGCCCATGTCCCTTCGTGGCCTGCAAGCACCACCTCTACTTGGACGTGAACCCGGACACGGGGAGCATCAAGCTCAACTTCCCGGACGTGCCCGTGTGGGAGATGAAGGAGACCTGCGCGCTCGACATCGCCGATCGGGGTGGTGTCACGCTCGAGGAGGTGGGCGAGATCCTCAACCTCACGCGCGAGCGTATCCGGCAGGTGGAGGTCATGGGCCTCGAGAAGCTCCGCGAGACCGACCTCGCAGCGGATCTGTCCGGCCAGCAGCTCTTCGAAGATCGGGAGTAGCTCTAGAGTCGCTGGACTCGACCGCAGGGTGCCATCGCACCGCGGTCGCGTAGCCGTCGAACGCTCACTCAGCGGCAACTAGGCCGCGCCCAAGCTCTTCATCGTGGTGAGTCGACTGCCAGTGGTACCCCGAGAGGCCGGGGGCGCCCGCGCCGCTGCCGCGCCCCCGAAGAGGGCGGCAGCGGGGGCGACGATCAGACGGGCGAGTCTTCGAGGTCGTCGCGCTCCTTCTTGCCGTCGGGCCGTCGGGTCTCGTACGTGTAGGCGACGAGTTTCCCCTCGCGGAAGTTGAGCGTCTCCACACCGTCCGACACGCTCGCTGTCATGGGTCCGTCCGTTCGGGCGGTCATCTGCTTTGCCGCGGTGACGGCGTCGGCGCGCTTGTCGTAGTGCGTGATCTGATCGTGAATCACTAGTTCGTACATGGTTCCTCCTGGCTCGGCGCCGCATCGGCCACGGTGCCCTGAAGTGGGCGCCCTTGGCCCTCGTGCACCGCCACACAAACGGGGTGCTGGGGGTCGAGCGGGCGCGGACCCTAATCGCGGCCCCCTCCCTTGTCAAAGGAGTTTTCGCGGGGTACGGAGCGCCGCGAACCCGTCCGGAGGACCTCCATGCCCGTTCGCCGTGCCCTTCTCAGCGTCACCGACAAGTCAGGCATCGAACCGTTCGGGCGGGCGCTCGTCGCGCTCGGCTACGAGCTCGTCAGCACCGGGGGGACGCTCGCGGCGCTCGAGCGCGCCAGCCTCCCTGTGGTCCCGGTCTCCCAGGTCACCGGCTTCCCCGAGATGATGGATGGGCGAGTGAAGACGCTCCACCCGGCGATCTTCGGCGGCATCCTGGCACGACGCTCCAACCCGGGCGACCTCGCCGAGCTCGAGGCTCGCGGGCTCGGCCTCTTCGACGTGGTGGTGGTGAACCTCTACGCCTTCGAGCGCGCCGCTGGCGACCCCAAGCTCACGGAGGCCGACGTACTCGAGCAGATCGACATCGGCGGACCGTCGCTCGTGAGGGCCTCCGCGAAGAACTGGCCCCACGTCTTCATCGTGACCCGTCCCGAGGACTACGGGCGCGTCGCCGACGCGCTCGCCAGTCCCGGTGACGCCGCCGCGCTCCGGCGCGAGCTGGCGGGCGCCGCGTTCGGACACACCGCTCGGTACGACGCGGCCATCGCCGCCTGGTTCCACGGTCAGGAGGGGCTGGCCGTCGCCGGTCGCCGTACGGGTGAGCTGCGCTCCGGCGAGAACCCCCACCAGCGCGGCGCCTTGTACAGAACGGGCCCGGGATACGCCGACGCCGCCGTCCACCAGGGGAAGGCGCTCTCGTACAACAACTGGCTCGACCTCTCGTCAGCGTACGACCTGTGTATGGAGCTCGGCGGGGACGCGCCCGCGGTCGTGATCGTGAAGCACGGCAACCCGTGTGGCGCGGCCCGTGGCGGCGACCTCGTGTCGGCCTGGCAGCGCGCGCTCGCGACGGACCCAGTCAGCGCCTTCGGCGGCGTGGTGGCGGTGTCCGCCACGCTGGACGCGCCCATCGCGCGTCAGCTGACGGAGCTCTTCCTCGAGGTGGTCATCGCGCCCGAGGTCACCCCCGAGGCGCTCGAGATCCTCTCGGCCAAGAAAAACCTGCGCGTCCTCACCCTCCCGCGCGCTACGTGGGCCGCCTCCGAGGGCGAGCTCCAGCTTCGCAGCGTTCGGGGAGCCGTTCTCGGGCAGGGCTGGGACCTCGGGCGGGTTGCGCTCGCGGACTGTCGGGTCGTGACCCGCCGTCACCCCACAGCGGCAGAGCTCGCAGACCTCCAGTTCGCCTGGGACACGGCCAAGCACGTGAAGTCCAACGCGATCGTCTTTGCGCGCGAGAGCGCCACGCTGGCGGTCGGCGCCGGTCAGATGAGCCGGATCGACTCGGTAGCGTTGTGCCGGCTGAAGGCGCGCTCGCCACTCGCAGGCGCCGCGGCCGCTTCAGACGCGTTCTTCCCCTTCCGAGATGGGCTCGACGCTATCGCGGAGGCCGGCGCCACGGCCATCGTCCAGCCGGGCGGCTCGGTCCGAGACGAGGAGGTGATCGCCGCAGCGGATGAGCGCGGGATCGCCATGGTCTTCACCGGCACGCGCCACTTTCGGCACTGATGAGCGCGGCACAGATGCGAGTCCTGCTCGTAGGCAACGGCGGCCGAGAGCACGCGCTGGCTCTTGCGCTGTCTCGCACCGCCGAGGTGTGGTGCACCCGACCCAACCCGGGGATCGCTGCGCTCGCCCGCGCCGTGGACGTGGCCCCGCTCGACGTGGCGGGGATCGTCGAGTTCGCGCGCTCTGCTCGCCCCGACCTCGTGGTGGTGGGGCCCGAGGCGCCACTCTGCGCCGGCCTCGCGGACGAGCTGCTCGCGGCGGGCGTCGCCGTCCTTGGCCCCCGCCAGGCCGCGGCCCGGATCGAAGGCAGCAAGATCTTCGCGAAGGCGCTCATGGACGAGGCCCGCATCCCCACCGCTGGCTGGACCGTGGTGCAGTCGCCCGCAGACGCACTCGAGTGGGCGCGCGGACGTGCCGCTCCCCCGGTGGTGAAAGCGGACGGCCTCATGGCTGGCAAGGGGGTCATCGTCCCGGACACCGTCGACGAGGTCCCGGCGGCCGTTGAGGGGCTCCTGCCGGCCGGTCCGGTGTTGCTGGAGGATCGGCTCATCGGGCCCGAGGTGAGCGTGATCGGGCTCTGCGACGGCCGCGACGTGCTCGCCTTGCCCTCCGCGCGCGACCACAAGCGGATCTACGACGGCGACAAGGGACCCAACACCGGCGGTATGGGCGCCATCTCGCCGGCGCCGGGTGTGGACGACGCGCTGGTCGAGGTGATCCGCCGCACCGTCCTCGTGCCGGCGCTCGCGGCCCTGGCAGCGCGCGGCACGCCGTTCGTCGGCTTCCTCTACGCCGGGGTGATGCTCACGCCCCAGGGCCCGCGCGTGCTCGAGTTCAACTGCCGCCTCGGAGACCCCGAGGCGCAGGTCCTTCTTGCGCGCCTCCGTGGAGACGTCGCGCGGCTGTTCCTCGACGCGGCGAACGGCCAGCTCGCAGGGAGTTCGCTGGACGTGGATCCCCGAGCGGCCGCCTGTGTCGTGCTCGCGGCACCCGGATACCCGGGCGTTACCTCGCTAGGCGGTGAGATCTCAGGCCTCTGGGCCGGCGACGCGGTCGGGGCTCAGGTCCTCCATGCCGGAACGAGGCGCGGCGCGGACGGCGCCGTAGAGACCGCGGGTGGCCGCGTCCTTGGCGTGACGGCGTTGGGGCACGACGTAGCGGCCGCGGTGTCTGCCGCCTACCGCCGCGTGGAGGGCGTACGCTTCCCTGGAATGCAATTTCGCAAGGACATCGGCGCAACGGCGCATTAACATCGTCCCCATGCGCATTCGTGTGAGTCTGTGGTCCCGCCTTGGGGGGACAGCGTTCATTGCCGCGCTCATTGCCGCGCTCATTGTCGCCGGGTGCACTGGCGACTTCGATCCGTCACTTCGCGCCTTTGCGTGCGAAACGGACGCCGATTGCGTCTCCGGATGGCGGTGCGTGTCTGGGCAGTGCGAGCCAGGCGCCGCTGACGTCTCGGCGGGGGACCCCGACGGCCCGGCAGACACAGCCTCCGACGCCTCCGCCGACTCGACCCCGGGCCAGGATGTCCCGGGAGACGCCGCGGGAGCGGACCTCGAAGGCGGACCAGATGGCATCGAGTCACCCGACGCCACTCCGCCCGACGCTGCGCTGCCCGGCGATACCGACCCTCCGGCCGACACCGAGCCGCCCGTCGACACCGAGCCGCCTGTCGACGCGGAACTCCCGGCCGACACCGGGCCTACACCCAGCGACACAGACCCTCCGGCCGACACCGGGCCGCCGATCGACGACGGGGGCGAGGAGCCGGACACCGGGCCCACGCCCAGCGACGTAGACCCGGCCGACACCCAACCGGTCGACGTGCCCTGCGACTGTGACGACGGCAACCCGTGTACCACCGAGCTCCCATGCACCGACAAGGGCGAGTGTGTGGTCGTCAACAACACGGCCGCGTGCGACGACGGACAGTACTGCACCGTTCTGGACGTGTGCGCCGACGGGGAGTGTTCCGGTGCGGCCCGCGTGTGCCCCGCCTCTGACGACGGGTGTGACCACGGGTTGTGTGACGAGGACGGCGACGCCTGCGCCACCACTCCGGCGCCAGAAGGCACCGGCTGCGATCTGCCGATCTCGGCTTGCACCAGCGGGGGCCGGTGCGCAGGCGGCGACTGCGTCGCGGAGGATGATCAGTGTGCCGCCGAGCGCCTCGACGACGGCGACGGGATCTCCGGCCCGCCGCGGCTGGCCTCGATCGGCGACGGCGGGTACGTCGCCGTGGGCGTGGACATGGCCGGGGACTCCAAGTGGCATCGTCTCACCCTGGCCGACGGCAGCCGCGCATGGCTGACGGCCAAGATCGGTGGCACGGCGACTCAGCTGCCGTGGAAGATCGGGGCTCGGGCTGACGGGAGCTACCTGGTCCCGTTCACCGTCGGCGCTCTGACCAACTCCGTTTCGGTGGTGATCCCCGAGAACAAGAGCGGGCTCGCGGTGACCGCTCAGGTCCCGGTAGGCCGCATAGGCGCGGCTGCCTTCGACGCACGCGGCATGCCGCTCGCCGACCGCCCACTGACAGACCTCTGGGTGGTGGAGGTGACGGTGGAGGCCTTCGTGCCCGCGGGCGCAGGGCAGTGCGCCATGACGCTCACCGTAGATGTCACCCCGACGGCGGCTCCGGTCGGTCGCGACGGCGGCTGGGGCGTCGTGATGGGAGCCGATGGGACGCCGAGCCTTAAGCCGGCCCCGGGAGCTGCGGCGGGTTGCGCGGCGGTCGCAGCGGACGTCGTCGCGAAGAACCAGCCGTACCCCTCACGCCTCAGGGTGCTGAGCTTCGATCCGGAGATCTACCCCACGGGTGCCTTCGTCCTGCCGCCGTCCGAGGTCGGCGCTGTGGCAGCGGCCAAGGGCGACCTCGAGACCTTCATGCTGACCACCCAGGACCCCGGGTCCTCGACTCTTCGATTCGCCTGGGCTGCGTGGGGCGGGGGAGCGCCCGCATCAAACGAGGCGGGGGTTGGGGTCGTGCAGGCCGTGGAGACGCTCGTACTACCGGGCGGGCAATCGGTGGTGGCCTTCGAGAGCGGGGGGCAGGTCGGGGCGCTCGCCCTCGGCGCCAATGTCCCGAGCATCGGGCTGCCACCCAAAGTCGTGCACTCGGCCTCGGAGCCCTCGTCGCTCGTCGGACTCGGTCGGCACACCGTCGGGGCCCTTGTGGCCTACAGGAACAAATCGGCGTCGGGAGGACCCTCGCGGCTAGTCACGCGCACCCTCTCCCTCGGTGGGTCGCTGGGCACTGAGACCATCGCGAGCTCGGATCCCTCGGTGGAGGTGGTCGCGGCGGACCTCTCGTCGCTTCCTGAGGGTGGCTGGGTCGTGGGCTACACCGCCGCCGGCGGCGCCGCTTGGACCCGGCGCTTCCATGCTGATGGCACGGTCGATCCGGGCACTTTGGAGCGTCGGGCCAACACGAGCCTCTCGGGGGCCCAAGAGCTGCCCCGCATCGCCGCCACGACCGACGGGTCGCTGGTGCTCGCCTGGCGCTCGGCGGGGGGGGTGGTGCTGCGGCGCGGTGGTCAGGACGGCACCTTGTTCGGGCCCGAGCAGCTCGTAGGGGTGGGCTCGGCCCCGGCGATCTCCGCGTCGCCCGAGCGGGTGGTCCTCGCGTGGGTGTCTGAGGGCGCGCCCTCCCGCGTGGTCGTCTCCGAGCTCGACGCTACTGGTGTCCTCACCGTCACCCCGCCCGTGGTCGTCGACGACCAGGGCGGCGGGCAAACTGCGCCCGCGATCGCGGCGGTCCCGGGTGTCGGGGCCGTGATCGCGTGGCAGGAGGCGAGCGCGGACAGCGACGTGCGGGTCGCCGTTCTGGACTTCTCTGCCGCTCCGTCATCCAGCGTGGCTCTGGGGGGCCTGGGCGCCCAGGGGCAGCCGGCGCTCGCCGTGGACGTTGCGGCGGCCCAGTGGCTCGCCGCATGGGAGGAAAATCCCGTAGCAGCCAGCTCTCGGATCGACGTTCAGCGCTTCGCTTTTGGGAGCACCACCGCCGTGGGCTCCCCGGTGCCACTCCTCGTCGCGTCGAAGCCCGGGGTGGTGTACCGGTCGCCGTCCCTCGCCGTGATCGAAGAGGGCGTGGTGGTCTGTGCACACGCGGAGTCGACCGAGCCCGGGCAGGTCTTGTGCGGTCGCCAAGCGGGCGGAGGGACGATCGAGATTTTCCCGCCGTTCGACGAGGCCGAGACGCAGCCGTCGGGACCTCCGGGCCTCGCCGCTACGGCCGACGGAGGCTACGTGGTGGCTGCGCAGGCGCAGGGCAGCGACGGTCTCGCGATCATCGCGCGGCGTTACGCCTCCGACGGGTCCCCAGCGACCGTGGTCTTCGTGGCGTCGCGCGGCGGTGGTTGGGACCGCTCGCGGCCGTCGCTCTTCGGGCTCGACGACGGCGGCGTGGTCGCGACGTGGGAGTCCCAGGGCCAAGACGGAGACGGCGCGGGTGTGTTCTTCCGGGCCCTCCGCGCACCCTGAGCGCTCGCCACACTTCAGAACGGGCAGGGGGACGTGAACTCCCGAGGCATGGCGCTGGTCGGGTCCGGAAAACTCAGCCGAATGGCGTGCAACATGAGGCGCGGAGCGGGTGGCCCCGCGTAGAGTAGGTCGCCGACGATGGGGGTCCGAAGCCCATACGCCGCGTGCACCCTGAGCTGGTGGGTCCGGCCCGTCTCTGGGAAAAACCGCATCCGCGTCTGGCCCGCCCCTCGAGCGCGCACCTCGTAGCGGGTGACGCCGAGCTTCCCGTGGATCGGATCCAGGATCTGTCGCGGGCGATCGTCGAGGTCCACTCGGGAGGCCAGGCGGATCTCCCCCGCCTCCGCCGGCACGTCCCCATGGAGCAGAGCCTCGTACGTCTTCGTCACGTCGCGGGAGGCGAAGGCCATCGACAGCGTTCGGTGCGCCCCCGGGTCCAACGCCACCACCATGAGGCCGCTCGTGGCTTGATCCAGGCGATGAACGAGCAGGGATCCGCGCGCGTCGGGAAACACCTCGGCGACGCGCCGCTCGACCGAGTCGGTCTCCGTCTTGCCCGGACAGCTCAAGAGCCCGGGCGGCTTCTCGATGACCGCGAAGCGGGCCTCGTGGTGGAGCACGTTCAGCAGCGACAAAGCAGGCTTCCCAGGATAGGCGCGCAGCGCTCGGCGCACGGGGCGACGAGCGCTTCCAGCGGGTCGGTGCGCCCGGTCGGCCACGTGGCCTCCGCCAGCGCGAGGGGCTCAGCGCCCGCTGCGTTCATCGCCGAGAGAAGCCTCGGCGCGGCGCACTCGCCCGTGCCGGTGGGCATCTCCTGGCCGCCTGTGGCGGCGCGGAACAGGGCCGAGAGCGAGGTGGGGCCCCGCCGCGTGTGGATGACGAGGCTCTCGTGGATCGCCCGGGTCAGCGCGGCAGAGGCCTCCCTCCGGGCCCTCACGAGCGCTAGGCGCCGCCCTTCGAGCTCGTCGCGCCGTCGCTCGTAAGGGCGCCGCTCGGTCGCGCGGCTCGAGCGGGCCAGCCCCTCGTCCACCGCGGCGCGCTCCGGAAGCAGCGCGTCCAGTTCGAGCGCCAACTCCCGGAGCTGGGTGAGCGTGGCGTCCTCGAGGACGCGCGTCGCGTCGCGATCCCAGAGCGATGGCGCGGGGATCCCGCCGAGTGGCGGCACGTCGGCCAGCCCTGACGCTGTTGCCCACACGCGGACATCGCCTTCCAAGGTCCCTAGTGCCACGCCTACGACGCGCTCCGCGGCTGGGTTGCGCACTGACAGCGCGTGTCGCAGGGCTGGGAGCGCAGGCACGGTGGGGAGCGCCTCTTGTGTCGCGCCGCAGTGGCTGCAGCGGTACGTCACGCGTCGGCGATCGAGGGGGACAAGGACGCGAACATGTCCGGATGTTCCGCGTGCGTCCGCCGAAGTCAACGCCCACCCAGGGCGGGCCCTCAGAGCTGCTCAGTCGCGAACAGCTGCCGCCACGAGCGATAGATAACTCCGGCGAGTCCTACGACGACGGCTGGGATCAGCAAGGCGTCATACTCGAGCGCTTCGAACGCCAGAGCCCCGCCGCACGCCCCCAGGCAGAAGCCCGAGAGGAGGGTGATCAGGATCCTGAATCGAAACCACGCGATCGGCTGCCGATTGAGGGCGTGGCCCACCATGAGCCCGAGGTCCGTGACGATCCCCGTCATGTGCGTGGTGCGGATGACGGCGCCGCTGTAGCTGGTGGCTAGGGCGTTCTGCAGCCCGAACGCCAGCGCGCACAAATACTCGCCGGCCATGGAGCCGAGCTTGAACAGGTACCAGCCCGCGAAGATCGCCGCGGACTCGACCATGAGGGCGAGCCCATAACGTCGGCCCGCTCGGAGGGTCTCCGAACGAACCAACACCCCGGAGACCGCGGCCCCGAAGAAGAAGAAGACGAGCACACTGGAGGCTTTGGCGGCGGCGAAGAGGTCGCCCTGAGCGACAGCGATCCCCGAGAGGGTCGCGGTGCCGGTGACGTGAGTAACCGCCTGATGCGCCAGCCCGAGGACCCCGACGGCGTTCGACAGCCCAGCCATGAGGCTGAGAAGGAACCCGCCCGTGTAGACCCAGAACGGCGGCGTGTTGTTCAGCACGACGGCTCGATCGCCTCCGCGCCGTTAGTGGAGGGCGCGCTCTCTCACCGCGAATTGGTCCATCCAGCGGAAGTAGAGCTTCACGCAGACGTTCTGGACGCTCTCTGGGAACGTGCTCAGGAACTCGCGCTTCTCGTGGACGGAGCCCTCGCCGAGGAGGCCGCGCCACGCCAGATCGACCTGGGCCAGCACCTGCTCGTGATCGCTGCTCGGCATCGGCGCTGCTAAGCCCCGCCGGATCGCCGACTCGTCGAACAAAAGGTGGTGGCCCGTCTTGGAATGGCTCACCAGCGCGTCGAGCGATGCGACCGGGACCTCTGTTGCTGCGGCTTCGCGTTTATCCACCCCTCGACCTTACGGGCGGACCACTCCACTGCCAAAAATTCAGGTAGACGTCCTCGCACTGCGGCGCCGCCACTGCTTTGGGCGCGCCGCTCCCGGTGAGCCCTCGGTCGCCCGGAAAACCCGTGACAAGGGGGGGCCGCTCTGATACCCCACCCGCCCACCCGGGCACCCGCCCACCCGGGCACCCGCCCACCCGCCCGCCGGGCACCCGCCCTCGCGCCCGTGAACCCGAACCCGAGGTGACAGAGATGACTCAGCGCAAGATCAACAAGGTAGTGCTCGCCTACTCCGGCGGCCTCGACACGTCCGTCATCCTTCACTGGCTGAAGGCACAGTACGACTGCCAGGTCATCGCGCTGTGCGTCGACGTCGGGCAGCAAGAGGACTTTGCCGCCGTCGAGAAGAAGGCCATGAGCACGGGGGCCGACAAGTTCCTGCTGGCCGACTGCAAGGACGAGTTCGTCCGCGACTTCGTCTTCCCCGCGGTGCGCGCTAAGGCCGTCTACGAGGACTACTACCTCCTCGGCACCTCCCTCGCGCGCCCCGTGATCGGCAAGGCGCTCGTCGAGGCTGCCCGTGCCGAGGGCGCGGAGGCCATCTCTCACGGCGCCACGGGCCCGGGCAACGA
>SXOO01000145.1 GCA_005776725.1 Pseudomonadota bacterium
GCCGCCGCCGCCGCCGCCGCCGGCTGCGTTGTTGGCGCCGCCGTACCCGCCGCCGCCGCCGCCAGAGCCCCCGATCAAGGTGCCTTGCTCGAGGCTGCCCACGGCGAGTCCGCCGGCGCCGTGCGACCCCATGCCGATGCAGCTGCTCGCGTTGGGATGCAGCGAGCCCGCCGTGCCAGCGAACGCGTGGCCCGCGCCCCCGGCGCCCCCGCCATAACTCGAGGTTCCCCCGGGAACGCCGCCGCCGAGACCACTGCCCGCTGTACCGGGGCCCCCGTAGGGGCAGTCGCCGCCGTTCCCGCCGCCGCCGCCGCCACCCGCGCCTCCGGTGGCGTTCTCGTTGCCCGTGATGGTGTGTCCCGCCGCACCATCGAGCATGAGCGTCCCCGTGATGTTGACTGCGGCTTGGCTGCGAACGACCAGCGGGGTGCTGCCCGTCACAGTGACCGTGACGCCGCTGGGGATCGTGAAGGTGGTGAAGTCGTAATCGCCGCCGGCCAGCGTGGTGCTGGAGGCCGGGTTGAAGGGCCCGTCGCCGCCGTCACCGGCGATCACCGTGCCGTAGAAGCCGTTCTTCGCCCACGGATCGGTCGGCTTCGCTCGGAACCACGCGTCGGCCACGATGAACGAGGTGCCGAAGCCGTGCGTGAGGGTGGCTTTGCTGCCTGGCGGCACCGCCAGGAACTCCTGGCTCTTCGTCCGCTCCTTGAAGGCCGCGTCCACGTACGCCTTGTTGGCGGCGTCGCCCGGAGCTCCCGGAGCGCCCAGTGACGTGATCTTGTGACCTTCCGCGTCGAGGTCGCCCGTGATGCGCAGCTTCTGGTTCGACAGCGTGGTGATCGAGATGCCCCAACCCGCGAGGACGCCGTCCGTGGCGTTGTTGTCGAAGCTGCCGTCGATCACCTCGAGCCGCCAGGCGCCCTTGATGTTGGTGCCCTCATAGGCCTCGACGTCCCCGGTGACCTCCGGATCCGGCGGCAGGGTCAGCGTGAGGGTGGGGCCGGTCTTGGTCTTGTTGTGCAGGGTGATCGTGGAGCCGTCCGGCGGATACAGCACCACCACGAGCTCCCCGATGTTGGAGTGGCCCGTGATCGAGACCGAGACCTCCAGCTGCTTGGCGAGCCCCACGTCGGGCACGTCGATGGTGGAGCCGATCCCGAGGGGGTTGTTGTCCTTGATGGCGATTGGCGTGTCCGTGGACGTGAAGACGTCCTCGAACTCGGTGGAGATGAGGCCGCCCGAGATCTCGTCGAGCCCATCGGCCGGCAAGAGATCAGCCAGCGACGTGGCCTCGGCCTTGGTCCAGAACTGGCCGGACGCGACCATGCCGCTCACGAGCGCCGCGGTGACCGTGGGGGCGAGCTCGGCCGCCTCGACGCACGCCGTGCAGTTGAGGCCGAGCGCCACGGTGGCCACCGACGCATAGGGCACGGCGCCCACGACCTGACGCGGCAGCTCGGGCTCGGTGCCCACCTGGACGCCCACGGCGAGGCTGCCGGCGCCGGTCAGCGTGCCCAGGGCGACGTCTTTGACGATCACCGAGAAGACGCCATCCACCACCGACACGGCTGGAAACGAGCGGTCCTCGAGCAAGGCGGCGCCGTCGTAGAGGCGCAGCGTGAGCCCGTAGGTGCCGTCGACCGGGGCGCCGCCATCGTCCGCGCGCAGGACGCCTTGAACGGTGAAGTCGGCCGGCACGGTGGCGAGTAGGGCGGCCAGAGCCTGGGAGAACATGGCGAGCGCTCCTCTGGAGTCCCCTCGGGTCGTGCGCAGGAGCGACGGCCACGCGTCGCGGCCTGCCCCCGGTCTTCCCGAGTGAGTATCGAACGTTGCCCGGCACTATGCCACAGCGTCGCTCGCGAGTGATAGGCTCCCGCGATGCTCCGACAGACGCTCCCGAACGGCCTCGGCCTCCTCGTCCACCGAAACCCCAGCGCCGCGGCGGTCGCGATTCAGGTCTGGGTGCGGGTTGGCAGCGCCGACGAACAGGAAGGGCAGCTGGGGCTGGCGCATGTTCACGAACACATGCTGTTCAAGGGCACGGCCCGCCGAGGCGTGGGCCAGGTCGCCGCCGAGATCGAGGCCGCCGGGGGCGAGATCAACGCCTACACCAGCTTCGACCAGACCGTCTATCACGCGGTCCTGTCCGGTCGCTTCTTCGAGACGGGGCTCGACATCCTGGCTGATGCGGTCACGGCGTCCGCCTTCGACCCCGAGGAGCTCGCGCGGGAGCTGGAGGTGGTCGTGGAAGAGATCCGGCGCGGCGACGACACGCCGTCTCGGGTCGCCTCCAAGGCGTTCTTCCAGACCGCGTATACGCAGCACCCCTACGGTCGGCCGGTCATTGGCTCCGAGGCCTCGGTCCGCTCGTTCACCCGCGAGGGCATCCTGGCGTTCTACCGCCGCTGGTACACCGCGAAGAACATCGTGGTCGTGGCCGTGGGCGACCTGGACGAAGCCGCCGCGGCGCTCTCGATCGAGCGCGCCTTCGGCGGGATGCCGTCCGGCGAGCCCGGCCCCGACCGCGCGCCCGAGCCGCCGTGGACCGGGCTTCGCTTTCAGCGGACCCCCTCCCGCTTCGCGCAGGCGCTCGTCCACGTCGGCTTCCCAATCCCTGCCGACGGGCACCCGGACGTGGCCGCGCTGGACGTGCTGGCCTTGATCCTGGGCCAGGGCGACTCGTCGCGGCTCGAGCGGGTGGTCCGCCGCGAGAAGGGCCTCGTCAATGGCATCGGCGCGTCGGCCTACACGCCGCGCGACGCTGGGGTCTTCATGGTCTCGGCCAACCTGCCCCCCGGGGACGCTCGCGCGGCGCTGGAGGCGTCGTTCGCCGAGGTTTGGGCGCTGTCGCGGGAGCGGGTTCACCCTACGGAGCTCGACAAGGCCAAGACCTTGTTCGCGAGCCAACAGGTCTATGAGAAGGAGTCGGTGGGCGGCCAGGCGCGGAAGCTCGGCTACTACGAGCTCCTCGGCGGTGGCGTGGAGCGCGAGGCGCTCTTCCTGGCGGAGGTCCAGGCGCTCACCCCGGAGCGGCTCCGGGAGGTCGCTGCCCGTTGGCTCACTCCCGAGAGTGTCCTCGTCACGGTCCTCGCCAGCGCTGCCGCCGACGACGGGCTCGACGCCGACACCGTGGCCGCATGCCTCGCGGCGCCCGCCGCGCCTTCGCACCTGCCGGGCGTGGCCCTGCCCGCACGGGGCGTCCCTCCGGCTCGAGCTCCGAGCCTCACGCGCTTCACGCTGGGCAGCGGGGCGCGACTCGTCGTCGCCGCCGACCCCACGCTCCCGCTCGTGGCGGTCCGGGCCATCGCGCACGGTGGGCTCGGCCGCGAGCCGCTCGGCGGCTCCACACGGCTGCTCAGCCAGCTGCTCATGCGGGGCACCGCCCGGCGATCGGGCACTGCGTTCGCGGAGGCTGTGGAGTCCATGGCCGGGCTCATCGACGCGTCAGCCGGCCGGCACACCCTCGGCCTCCGGGGCGTCTTCCTGGCGGACCGCGCCCGCGTGGGCCTCGAGCTCTTCACCGAGGTGCTTCGCGAGCCCGCGTTCCTCGAGGCCGAGCTCGAGCGCGAACGCGCGTTGCAGCTCGAGGCCATCCGGAGCGAGGTGGACCGCCCGGCCCAGCGCACCATGCGTCGCGCCCTCGCGGCGCTCTACGGAGACCACGCGTACGCCGCCAGCCCCCTCGGCACGCCCGAGAGCGTGGCGGAGATCAGCGCGGCGGACCTCTTGGCGCTTCATTGGCGGCTCCTCGACCCGTCGCAGCTCGTCTTCGTCGTTGCGGGCGATGTTGATCCCGAGCACGCGGCCGAGGCGCTGGACGAGGCGCTCACGACCCGGTCGGTCGGCGCCACGTCCGTGTCCGCGCCCGCGGCCACCGAGGCGTTCAGGGTCGTCGAGTCCGGAAAGGGCGAGCAAGCGCACATCGTGCTCACGTTCCCTGGCCTCACGTTCAACGACCCGGATCGGCCTGCGCTGGACGTGCTCACCACGGTGCTCTCGGGGCAGGGCGGGCGGCTCTTCCTGGAGCTGCGCGACCGCCAGAGCCTCGCGTATTCCGTGAGCTGCTCTTCAGTCGAGGCGGCAGACACCGGGTTCGTCACCGCCTACATCGGGACGGCACCCGACAAGGTGGATCGGGCGCTGGAAGGCCTCACGTCGGCGCTCCTGGCCACAGCCGCCCACGCTGTCAGCGACGCTGAGCTCAGCCGCAGCCGCAACCACGTGGCGGGGACGTGGGAGGTGGCGCACGAGCGGCGCACCGCCCGCGTCGCCAGCCTCGCCGTGCAGGAGCTGTTTGGCGGCGTGTTCACCGATCTCTCGGGTTATCCAGCCGCCGTGCGCGGGGTCTCAGCGGCGGACGTGCTCCGGGTGGCGCAGCGCGTGTTCGATCCCAGCCGGCAGGTCACGGCCCTCTACGATCCCCGAGGCGCGTAGGCGGGCCCACAGGTGGCCGCTTAGTCGATCGGCTGGTAGTCCACGCCGACCAGGTCGAACTCGCGGCGGCCCCCCGGCGTGACCACGGAGATCGTGTCGCCGACTCGGCGCCCCATGAGGGCGTTGCCGACGGGTGACTTCCACGAGATCCGTCGCCGCTTCACGTCGGTCTCGTCCTCGCCCACGAGGATCCAGACCTTCTCTTCGCCGTCGTCTCCGTCCTCCAGCGTGACGGTGGCCCCGAAGCACACTCTCGATCTGTCCTGCGTGAGCGTGTCGACGATCTTGGCCTTCCCGAGGCGCTGCTCGAGGAACCGGATTCGCCGGTCCAGCTCCCTGAGCTTCTTCTTGCCGTAGATGTACTCGGCGTTCTCCGAGCGGTCGCCGTGCGCGGCCGCCTCCGTCACGGCGTCGGTGGCGCGCGGGCGGTCCACCGTGACCAGCCGGTGGTGCTCGTCGCGGAGGCGCTGGTAGCCGGCCCGCGTGATGTACGACGGGCCGGTGTCCTTCGGGCCGGGACCGAGGTGTTGGGGCTTGACCCCGGGGCGTGGGGTGGCCACTCAGGTGCGCCGCGGGGCCAGGATTTGCCTGCCCAGAGCCGACTGAATCAGCTCGCACGCGAGGCGGGCCGTCCGGTTCTCGTGGTCGCACGCTGGGTTCACCTCCACCACCTCCACGGCGAGCAGCGCGCGGGAGGCGGCCGCGAGCTCACAGACGAGGTGCGCCTCCCGGAAGGTGAGCCCCCCGTGGACGGGCGTGCCCACCCCCGGCGCGTGGTTGGGATCCACGCCGTCCATGTCGAAGCTGAGGACGAGGCCGGCGGTGCCGTTGGTGGCGCGCTCGATCGCCTCGTGGGCGCAGACGGCCATACCGCGCGTGTCGATCTCGCTCATGGTGTAGACCCGGATCCCCGAGCGCAGCACGTGCTCGGCTTCCTCGGGATCCACGTCGCGTGCGCCGATCACCGAGACGTTTCGCGGGTCGAGCGCCGGCTCTCCCGAGATCCCCGTGAGCTCCGGCGCGCCGTGCCCCAGCAGGACCGCCAGCGGCATGCCGTGGATGTTGCCCGACGGCGAGGTCTCTGGCGTGTTCATGTCCGTGTGGGCGTCTACCCACACGACGCCGAGGCGCTGTCCGCGTCGCCGCAACACCCGGGCCAGGCCCGACAGCGTGCCGATCGCCTGCGAGTGGTCGCCCCCGAGCACCACGGGGAAGAGGCCGGCCTCGACCTGCTGCTCCACGCGGTCTGCCAGGTCGCGGCACGCCTCGAAGACCGCCGGCAGGTAGCGCGCCGAGGGGTCGCCGGGGCTCAGCTCTTCGGCCCGCGGGACGCTGATGCGACCCACGCGCGCCACCTTGTGGCCGAGGCGCTCGAGGGACTGGAGCAGGCCCGCAACCAGGATCGCGCTGGGGCCCATGTCGGTGCCGCGCCGGCCGGCCCCGAGATCGATGTGTACGCTGGTGACGGCGACGTCCATTGCGCGCGTTCTGGCCCCGGAGGCGTCGGGTGTCAAGGAGGCTTGGGGGCCAGTGACCCGGGCGGCGTCTCTTGTCCCCAGGGACTCCCGGTGATGAGCACGGTCGGGCGGGATACAAAAACAACGTGTTGCGCGTGGCTCGGTGCTTGCAGCCGCGCCAACCCCTGGAGGACTCCATGGAACACGCCCCGCACAGCGCCGCAGACACGAAGCAGCCCGCGAGCTCAGAGACACCGGCAGCTGCCGCGTCGGCGGGCCGTGGCCTCGGCTATAACGCCGCGCAGAAGGCGTTGAGCCCACGGGAGCGTGGCGCGCAGGTCGCTGGGCTCGTGGCGCCGTTGGCCGAGCGGCTCTCGATCGACATCAATAGTGTGACGCTGCACGTGCACGGCGCGGGCACCCTCGGCGACGCGCTGGCTTATACGCGGGGCACCGATGTGCACCTGGGCGTAGACGAGAAGACCCTCGGCAGCCCCGAGGGGCAGAGGCTCATCGCCCACGAGCTCACCCACGTCGCCCAGCAACGGGAAGGGCGCGGCCAGGGAGTCGCGGTGACCACGGTGGAGGACTCGTGCGAGTCGGAGGCGGACTCGGTGGCCGAGCGAGTGGTTCGGGGTGAGCGACCCGCTGTGAACCTCAGGGCGTCACCCAGTGTGAGGCAGAACAAGAAGGCCGCGCCGAAGGTCTCGTCCCTGACGCCGGCCGAGGTTGCCGTGGCGGTGCAGTGGTACGGCACACGCCCGCACCAGTACACGAAGGCCGTGACCAAGCGCATCCAGGAGGCCGTGGGGGTTCGACCGGACGGCGACATGGGCCCCACCACGATTCGCGCCATCGCGGCGTGGCAGTCGTCCAAGGGGTTGAAGGCCGACGGTTACGCCGGGGCGGTGACGCTGACCGCTATGTTCGGCGAGGATATCCGTCGTAGGCAGCCGGCTCCGGTCGAGGGGCTCAGCGCGGACAAGGACGACGAGGCGAAGGCGGCCGGCGGTCTCCGTCGCCCTGACGGCCTCTCGCAGATTACGGAGACCTTCGGGAAGCCCGGAACGAACATCGGCATGTTCGCGATGCGCGCAGGGGCCGACGGGAAGATGATCAACGTGCCGGCCCACAAGAAGGTGGGGCCGATCTTCCAAGCCGTCTTTGCCGACATTCACAAGGACGGGAAGTCCGAGCACATCCACAGCTACGACGGCTGTTACGTCTACCGGACCAAACGGGCCAACTCGAAGTCCTACTCCACCCACGCGTGGGGCATCGCGATGGATGTGAACGCGTCCTCGAACCCGATGAAGAAGAACGTGAAGCCGTCCGAGAGCCAGAAGGTCATCGCGCCGTACTTCGAGCGTCATGGGTTCTACTGGGGTCAGGCCTTCGCCGACCCGATGCACTTCCAGTACTGCACCGGCTACTGAGCTCACGTTGGCCTCGCCCGCGGGCCGCCACAGTCGCCGCGGCAGCGGTGGCAATCGAGCCTTCCGCAGCCCGGGGGTGAGCGCGTAAGCTCGCGCGGCCGTGAGCTACGCCGTCAAAGAGATCTTCTACACGCTGCAGGGTGAGGGCGCCCGCACCGGACGCGCCGCCGTGTTCTTGCGGTTCGCGGGGTGCAACCTCTGGACGGGGCTCGAGCGCGACCGACCTTCGGCCGTGTGCCGCTTCTGTGACACGGACTTCGTCGGGCTCGATGGCCCCCTCGGGGGGCGCTACGACGCCGCGTCTCTGGCGGCCGCCGTGAGCCTCGCGTGGGGCGATCGCAGCGGCAAGCGGTACGTGGTGGTCACTGGCGGGGAGCCCCTGCTCCAGCTGGACGCGGCGGCGTGCGACGCCTTGCATCGTGAGGGCTTCGAGGTGGCCATCGAGACCAACGGCACCCTCCCGGTCCCCACCGGGGTCGACTGGGTGTGCGTGAGCCCCAAAGCCGGCAGCGCGGTCGTGGTCCGGCGCGGCAACGAGCTCAAGCTGGTGGTGCCCCAAGACGGCCAATCGCCGGCCGACTTCGAAGACTGGGACTTCGAGCATTGGTTCGTCCAGCCCCGCGCCGTGCCCGGGCCCGGTAGCGCCGGCGACGCCGCGCTCGCGGTCGAATTCTGCAGGGCCCACCCGCGCTGGCGGCTCAGCCTCCAGACGCACAAGCTCCTCGGAATTCCGTAGCCGGCCCTGGGACCGCCGGGCTGTCGTTCATGTGGTTCCGCTTCACAATGGCGCCGCGATCAACCGGATTGTGGGAGCCTGCCAGGGCGACTACGCTGCTCTTCGGCCCGCGTAGATCGGGCCCCAAATCAGGAGGACCGAGTGCGCACCCAGACCACCCACCTTCGCGCTCTTCGCGCCGCCGCCCAGGTCGCTCGAGCGGTGCGCCGAACCGTCCAGTGGCCGCTAATCGCGGTGCTCCTCCCGGCGTGCGCCGACAGCGCGGCGGGGACGACGGCGGCCTCGTCGGACGCGGTCCAGGGCCTCTTCGACGCGATCCTCGGCGGAGACGTCGGCGAGACCTCGAGCCCGGGTGGAGGGGACGTGGCCCTCACTGACGACGTGGCCACTGTCGAGGACGGGGCCACGGCCGAGGACGACACGTCCACGGCCTCCGAGGGAGACACCACGCTGGACGTGGCCGCGGCCGAAGACACCGAGTGGGTCTCCGTGGCCGACATCGAAGAGGCCGACGTGGGCGCTGCCCCCGACACCGGGACCGTCTCTCACGACGTGAGCGCGGTCGACGCCTCGCCCACGGACCCCGACGTGGCCGCAGTGCTCACCTGCTACGTGCCGAACGGCGTGGTGTGCACCACCGAGGCCGAGTGCGCGGCCGCGGGCAAGGTCTCGAACGTGTGTGTCGACGGCGAGTGCAACGATCAGGACCTCTCGAGCGAGGTCGCCATGGCCTGCTGCCAAGAGCAATACGACGCGGGCAACTTCGGCGTTGCCGGCTGCAACCCTTGGGGTCCGGCGGCCCCTCCGGAGGACCGGGGCTATCGCCTCGCGGACTTCCGTCACGCCGAAGCCGGTGGGGTGCTCTCGTTGGACGCCTGGGACACCGGGTCCACCCAGCGCCACACTCAGGTCGGCTGATGGCCCGCCTCGATCTCACACGACAGGCCGCGGCCGCCGGTTTCAGCCTGCCCGCGCTGGAGCTCACCGACGAGGACCGCGAGGCCGCGATCGGGACCTGGCGAGGGCGGATGGTGAACGAGCACATCTCTGCGCGCGTATTCGCGGGGCTCATCCCACAGATGATGGCGGCCGAGATCGACGCCTCCGCGCAGGCGGAAGTGGCGCGCATGATCGGTGAAGAGCTGAGGCACGGCGTTCAGTGCGCCGCGGTGGTCCACGCGCTCGGCGGCCAGGCCGCGGCCGACCTTCCGCCGTTGCCGCCCGTGGCCCAGCACCCAGAGGTCGGCCCCCTCGAGGGCTTCACCCGGAACCTCCTGTCGATCTGCTGCCTCTCGGAGACCGTGGCGGTCGCGCTCATCGGTCGTGAGCGGCTCGAGACCGGCCCCGAGAGCCTCGAAGCCGTCCTCAAAGCCATCCTGGCGGACGAGGTGGGCCACGCCCGCTTCGGGTGGCGGATGCTGGACTCGCTGGCGCCCAACTTCGACCGCGCCACGCGGGAGCGCCTCGGCGACTACCTCATCACGGCCTTCGCCCACTTCCGTGACCACGAGCTGTTGCATCTCCCCGAGGTCGCTTCTCCGTCTGCCCGGGCCGAGGCCATCGGAGTGTGCGAC
Organism: Pseudomonadota bacterium; assembly: GCA_005776725.1. Taxonomy (GTDB): domain Bacteria; phylum Myxococcota_A; class UBA9042; genus SXOO01. Next base: position 9,638 of record SXOO01000145.1, read on the forward strand.
GGTCGAGAGGCGCGGCGGCTCTTCGCCGACACGGTCGACCGGATCATCGTGCCTGGGCTGGAGCGACGGGGCCTCCCTGGTGGCGAGGCATGGCGCGCGGCGCAGCGGCTGCCCAGCGCCGTCGTCTGACGACTCGCGCCCCCTAGCCCCCCCATGGCACCGCGGCGTGGACCTTTGCCGCGGCGCGCGGCAGACTCCAACCCATGAACGACGAACAGCCCCCTCTTCCCGTCCGGCGGCGAGGACTCGCTGGGGACCTCTGGGCCTACCTCCGGGTGCGCAAGCGGTGGTGGCTGGCGCCGATGCTCGTGGTCCTCCTGGCCCTGAGCGCCCTCGCGGTCTTCACGCAGTCCAGCGCCCTGGCTCCCTTCATCTACACGTTGTTCTAGCCGCGGCCCTCACGGTGCCCAAGCGCTGCGGGCGCTCCGCTTACCGCAGCACATCGGACAAGGTGAGCTGCGCCGGGTCCTCGGCGGGCACCGTTGGCGTGAGCCCCACGCGGCGCGCTGTGCCGTCCCAGCTGCCGGTCCATACGCCGCGCTCAACCACAGCCAACGCCGCGATCCTCTCGTCGTGGAGGCGCACCTGGGCCACCAGTTGCCCGGCGACGTCGTAGACCCGCAGCGCGCCGTCCAACGCGCCCACCGCCGCGCGGCCGTCCACGAGCGCCACGTCGCTCACCCGCGCCGGCACGGGGAACTCGAGGCGCCGCGCCCCCGAGCCGTCGAGCCATGTCACGCGGTCGGCCAAGCCCACGAGCAGCTCACCGCTGTTCGCGATGGTCGTGGCAACCGCGCCGGGGTAGGAGCCGAGGCCGCGCGGCGCCTCGCCGGCCTCCCCGACCTCCCCGACCTCCCCGACAACAACGTCCCCGTTCTCGCCCAGAAAGACGTAGCGTCGGCGATCGGGGCTCAAGTCCAGGTCCCGCGAGGGACCTGCGAGCGGAGCGCTTCCCGACCGGTTGCACCTCGCGCCCCGGACCCACCCCGCCACGATCAGGTCACCGTCGCTCAACACCCCGACGCGTCGGGAAGGCTGCCCGGTGCACGGGATCACCTCGGTCTGCCCGTCCGGGGACTCGGTCCAAACCCCCTGGATCCCACCCCCCACGGCATACAGCGAGCGCCCGTCGGGGCTGAGCGCCGCGGCTTTCACCACCTCCACGGAGACCCGGACCGTCCGAGGCGCTGCGCCGGGCCGCGCCACCATGACCGTCCCGTCCCCCAGGGCCAACGCCACGGTGTCGCCTCCGGTGGCGAGGTGTGAGACGCCCGCGCGTCCCGTGGAGAGGCGGCGCAGCGGTGCCTCCGGCACGGTCCAACGCGTGTAGCCCCGCTGCCCGAGGAGCACCAGCTCCTCTCCGGCCCACCGGACGGCGTCGGAGTCCACCCGAGGAAACACGTGCTCCGCCTCACCGGAGCCGGGCGCGAGCACCCGGGCGCCCTCCGCGGGTGACACCACGGCCATACGGCCTGCCCGCGACACCACGAGCCCGTTGGCACCTACGAGCTGAAGGCTCCTGCGCTCGACGGCTCCCGAGCTGAGTCCCAGCAACGTCAGGTGGCCCTTCACCGAGGCCATCGCCACCTCGCCGCTCGGCAGGAGGTCAAGCGCGCCACCCATCTCGTCGCGCTCGAGTCGCGTCGCCAGCGTGAAGGGCGCCACGTCGCGCGCAATCCGCACCAGGCGGCCGTCCTCGCAGATCACCAGGGCGTACGGTCCGCGAACCAGCGCGCGGTCTAGGAGGGTGGCGGGCTCCGTGAGCACTACGCCGCCCATCGACATGCTCCCGTCGCACGGTTCCACGGGCTCTGGGCGTTGCCCGGGCAGGAGCAGGGCGGCGCGGTCTCCCCACATCGCTAGTCCGGCCCCTTCGCCACCGACCAGGCGGTCGATCTTGTCGAGCCCACCGGTCGTCGCGCGGGCGACCGCGTCACCGCTGACCGGGTCGAACCAGTGCGTCGAGCGGTCGGTGCCCACGATCACCACGCGTGAGCCGGCGAACGCGGCTCTACGGGCGGTCACGGGCAGCACGGGTCCACGCTCCCCAGCAGGCAGCCGCCACACCGTGGTCGTGGTGGTGAGGCAGAGCCCCAGCGCCCCGTCGGGTCCGAAGGTCCACGTGGGGCACGGGGGGAGCTCCGTTCGAGCCACGCAACGCGGCGTCGGGCCGTCCAGCGCCATCTGTACCCCTCGAGCGCTCGCGTCCTCGCCCAGCGTTAGGGCGGCCCTGGCGAGCAGCGCGGCCTCCGGGTCTCGGCGGTGCTCCAGCGCCACCTCGGCGTGTGCGGCGTAGGCCACGACCAGGCTGGCGTCTGACGCCACACGGGCCCTGCTGGCGGCCCCTTCGGCGGCCAACGCCCGGTCGCGCTCGGCCACGATGCGCCGCGCGGAGACGAGCGCCAGCGCGACGAGCAGCGCGGCGGCCACACCGGCAACTCGCAGGGGAACGCGCCACGCCTTGACCAGACGGCGTGCCAGCTCGCCGGGCGAGTAGGGATGGGCCGAGACCCGCCGGCCGTCCAGATAGGCCTCGACGTCTTGGGCGAACTCCCGCGCCGTGGGGTACCTGTCTTCGGGTTGCCGCGCCATGGCGCGCCGGACGATCGCGGAGAGCTCGGCGGGCCCGGCCAGCTTCGCGACCAGGCCCGCGGCGGCCGCGTTCACGACCGACGCCGCCGAGCCGCCGCTGAACGGCGCCTCCCCCGCCACCAGTCGATACAGCACCGCGCCCAGCCCCCAAACGTCAGCGCGCGGGTCCGGTGCGCACCCCTCGCCCTGCTCGGGCGCCATGTACGCCGGCGTCCCTGCGCGGTCGGTGGGCGCGCCGCTTCCCAAGACCAACGGGCCGAGCTCGCGCGCCCACGCCGCGTCGGTCGGCGCCGCGAGCCCCCAGTCGACCACCTGCGTCTCACCGAGGTCGCCGACCATGATGTTTCGCGGCGTGAGGTCGCGGTGCACCACGCCCAGCCGATGGGCGTAGGCCACGGCTTCGGAGGCCGCGAGGACGTGGCGAAGGTAGCGAAGCCGACCCTCCAGCGACTGCTCCGCCGCCAGCGTCTCCTCGAGCGACCGCCCTCGAACCAGCCGCATCGCGTAGTACGGGGAGCCGTCGGGCCGAACGCCAGCGTCGTAGATGGGGACCACGCCAGGGTGGTCGAGGCGCGCCGTGATCCGCGCCTCGCGCTCCAGGCGTCCCGCTGCACCGGGCACATCGTCGCGCGGCGCCTTGAGCGCCACATCGCGCCGGAGGCGTTGGTCGTGAGCGACCACCACCAGCCCCATCCCCCCGGCGCCGATGCGCGCAGCTCCTTCGTAGCGCTCGGCCTCGACCGCCGCGAACCCGGCCGAGGGCTCCACGACGCCCGCCGCCGTGGACAGGGCCACTGGCGCGGAGAGCCAGGGTGTGGCGGGTTCGTCAGGTTCTGTCTTCGACGACATCGCCCTCACGAAGCACGAGCTGCACCTGTCCTGTGCCGGTGGTGAAGACAAGGTCGTCCCGGATCCCGGAGTTTCGCAGGCGCTGGCGTAGGCGCACAACCGCCATGTCGAATCGCGAGCGGCGCTGGTCTCGGTCGCCACCCTCGCCCCAGAGCTCCAGCGCCAGCGTCTCCCATGCCACCGGACCGCCGAACGCCGAGAGCTCGGAGATGAGCCGCGCGCCTACTCCCGACACCACCACTACCGCTCGCCCGGCGTGTAGCTCGACCGTGTCGTACCGCAGCACGAGGGTGAGCGGCCCGCCCTGGCCCTCCGTCGCCTGAGAGGACCCGAGCCGCAGCGGGACCGTGCTGGCGAAGAAGCGGCGACCCCTCACCTCCAGCTCCGAGCCGGCCGCCAGCGTCCGCACCACCCCGTCCGCGAGGCGCGCACGCCAGACGTTGTCTTCCCCCCAGAGCAGGGCGTCGGCGTCGGGTGAGAAGCCGGGGACGAGGCGCGGCGTAGGCTCGAGCACCAGCGCGGTCACGCCCTGCAGGACCTGACGGACGAGGCCGGGGCCCTCGAGCGCCAGGATCGTCTCCGGAAGCACGACTCGCTCGATGATGAGGCTGAGCTCTGACCCCAGGCCGACCACCAGGTTGTCTTTGAGCTCCACCTCGGCTGCGGGATGCCCGCCCACCGTCAGCCGGCCGCGCAGCGCCATGAGCAGCAGCTTCTCTCCGCGCTGGGAGACCAGCGCGTGGGCCTCTGAGACACGCGGATCGTCCAGAAATACCTCGGCCCGGCGGAGCCGACCCACCAGGTCCCCGTGCTCTACGGTGAACGACCGACCCTCCGGGTCCCGAAGCGTTGCGAACGCGCGCATCCCCGCGTTATCGCGCCGTTCCCCGGCTCACGTCCAGCGGCGCTCAGTCAGTGCAAGTACGGGGCCCGAACGGCAAAGCGGTGTCTACCGCGAGCCCGAGCTTCAGGACGTCGAGGTGGCCGGTGCGCAGGTAGAAGTGGGTCTCTTCCGGCGTGCCGCCGATGTGCTTCAGGTTGCCGGGTCCGGTCTCGTATCCGGCGGCCACCACAACGGCGCGGTCCGTCCCGGGGACGCGGAGGATCATCGGCGTGCCGCGCGGCGGTCGACTCTCTGAGGTCCAGTACATGTTCACGTACCAGCCCTCGTGCAACACGGGGAAGAGGCTGGGCGACCCGATCCCGGCGCCGTAGAACGAGCCGCCCTCGAGCGGCGCCCAGTCTTGAGTGCGGTGCATCACGAGGCCCGTCTCGGCTTGGGAGAGCGCGTAGTGGGCCTGGAGCTCCTCTGTGGACGTGGTGGGGAAGGGCGCCGGCTCCTCCTGGGTGACGAGGTGAGCCTCCATGACGATGGGGCCGGTCGCCGGCATCGCGAGGTGCTCACCCCCGTCTCCCACGCGCTTCATGATCCCGCTCTGCATCGCGCACGGCCCAGAGGACGGGAAATAGAGGCCGATCTGGACCGTGTAGGGACCCGCGAGGACCTCGCCGGACGACACGTAGGAGTCGACGACCACGTACACGATGCCCGGAGAGACGTCAGCGGCGGCGTGGCGATCGCCGCGCGCGAGGCAGGCGTCTCCCTGCAGCGCGCTCAGGAGGTGGACGTCCACGTCTACGCCGCTGCCATCGAACACCGCCGCGCTCAGGAAGCCCTCCTTCGGGACCTCCACGCGGAAGACGACCTCGGGCCCAGATTCGTCCGCGCTGGGCTTGCACGCGTACGAGCCGATCCCGGTCGCCCCGTCCAGCAGCGTGTTGCCAGTGGCCTCGAAGGGCAGCGACGTCACGCAGATCATCCCCGACGGGCACTCCGGTGTCACGTCCTCGACTGCCGCGTCCGGCTCCGCAGCAGGGTCCAGGTCGGGCCAGTCGTCGGCGTCGGGTACGGGCTCGAACGCATCGTCGGCCACGGGGGCCAGGTCGGGCGTGCCGTCAGCGTCCGGAAGCTCCGCCGGTAAGTCCATGCCCACGTCGAGCCACGTCGTGTCGCCCAGCGACTCGTCGGTGTCGCTCTCGGGCGCAGCCCCGGCATCGGGCCAGTCGAGCACCGTGGGCGCCCCGTCGGGGCTGGCCGCGTCCTGCTGTGCATTGGGCAGGCGCGCCCGCCCGGTGTCAGCGCCGCACGACAGGACGGCGCAGCAGCTCCAGATCGCGAGCGACGTGCGGCGCTCGAGGAGGCGGGAGAGGACGTACATCCCGCACGTGTTGCCCGAATCTTCCGTTCAGGCAACATCTGTTGCGCCGCCGGACGTGCCCGCGGGAGGAGACCATGCATGCTCACTCTGCTCACCTCGCTCACTCTGGCGGCGGTACCCACGGAGCTCACACTCCAGGGCCAGCTCACCAGCGCCGCCGGGCAGCCGGTCGACGGCACCTACGCGCTCACCGTGTCGCTCTACGGGGGCGCCGCGGGTGGGCCAGCGCTGGTCAGCTCCAGCTTCCCCGCGGTGAACGTGGCTGACGGCGTGTTCTCCTTGGTGCTCCCCGGGGTCGATCCGGCGCTGGTGGCCAGCGCGCCGTCCCTGCACCTGGGCGTCAAGATCGAGGGAGAACCCGAGCTGCCCCGTCAGTCCGTGCGTCCCGTGGCCACGGCCCTCGTGGCGGTCCGGGCGCTGGGGCTCGAGTGCTCCGCATGCGTGACCGCGTCCATGCTGGCCCCTGGCGCGGCCGTGGCTCCCGGGCCAGGCCTGATCCTGCTCGACGGCACCCTGGCCTTGGACACCTCGTTCACCGATGCCCGTTACGTCAACACGGCCGGCGACGCGATCACGGGCTCGTTGTCGGTGGCCGGGACGCTCACGGCGGGCACCGTCATGCTGCCGAAAGCCCAGTACGCCGCGCTGCCTCCCGCCACCCCGGCCAACGCCGGCCAGCTCGCGTTCGCCTCGGACCGCGGGCGCGTGGTGTTCTCGGACGGCTCCCGCTGGGTCGAGCTCGGGGAGATGCCGCCGCTCGTCTTGTCCATCTCGCCCACGCAGGTGCCGCCGAACCTCGGCACCAAGATTTCGATCGTCGGCAGCGGCTTCGCCGTTGGCGCCACCGTGTCGTTTGGAGCCACACCGGCGGCCTCGGTGGTGATCTTGAGCCCACAGCAGCTCGAGGCCACTGTGCCGGGCGGGCTCTCGAGCGGGCTGTGGGACGTCACCGTCACGAACCCGTCGGGGCTCAAGGGGACCCTGCCCAACGGTCTCGCCGTGGACGCCGCGCCCGGCTGGATCACCGGGGCGACGCTCGCGGGGATCACCGACTTCGCGGGGGCTTCGATCCCGCTCAACGCCACCGATCCCGAGGGCGGCCCGGTGTCGTACATCTTGGTCTCCGGGGCGCTGCCGCCGGGCCTCACCTTCGACGCCGCGGCAGGCCTGCTCTCCGGCGATCCCGTGGATGTGGCCGCCGCCACCAACTACACGTTCACGGTGGGTGCCGTAGACGACGCTCCCCAGCCGAACGTGGTCGAACGGACGTTTACGATCACCGTCAGTCCCGCGGCGGACGGGAGCACCAGCGCGCGCGCGGGCAGCTCCTGCGCCGGTATTCAGGGAGCGGGTTTCTCGAAGGGCTCGGCGGCGTACTGGCTGGTCCCCGTCACGGGCCCGCGGTTCCAGGTGTTCTGCGACATGGTGACGGAGGGCGGCGGGTGGCTCGACCTCGTCAGGACGATGAACCTGCCGGGGATCGACCTCGCCGCGTATCGCGATAGGTTCTTCATCACGAACAACAGCTTCGCGATCACCCTGGGCGTAGGGAACGCCACCACCACCGGCGAGCCGGGCTTCTACGTCATCAACCAGCACACGTCGTACTCGCACGTCGAGGGCTGCCACCTGAAGTCGGTGCTCCCGTTCTCTCGCGTTCGTCTCAGCTACCGCATGCAGGGCAACGACGAGGGGTATCGCTGCAACAGCGCCAACTGGATCCCGCTGCACGGCCCCGGCTACGAGGGCGGGCACGCCGGGTACCTCTCCGACTGCCCGGCCGGATACAGCTGTATCCAGGGGACCCCCACGCTGGACCGAGACGCGCCGATCAGCGCGACGTACTCGTCGGAGGCCGTGCCAGCGAACGCGCTCCTGACCTTCTCCGGCTCAGGCACGGGCTCGGCTCAGACGGGCAACTGTGCCCGCGATCCCGTGATCCCCGTGGCCAACCCGTGCACCTACTTCACCCGCCTGCTGCTCCGCTGACGCGGCCGCCAGCGGCTCGGGCGGGGGGCGTGCAGGCGCGCGGCCAAGCCCACGATTCCGGCGAATAATCGACCAACGGCAGCGAAAAAACGTGCTAGCGTTTCGGCTCCCCAGGGGTGGGGCCGAGCGTTGGTGGTGGGCCTCTCGCCCACGCCGCGGTGGCGCGTCTTGCGTCCGGTGCCCTGCTGTTGCCTGGCCATGAGTCGCTCTACGAAGGACCCATGACCGACGACAACGTCGCTGCGCCTTATCGAAACACGAACCCGACGCCGGTGATCCGCGGCCTGAGGACGGCACGCGAGCTCCTATACCGGGCCGGAGGCGTCTCAGGGATCAACCCGGTCGTCTCCCGCACCGCCTGGCGCGACAACCGGCTCCTCATCCTCTGCTACCACGGCATCTCGATCGCCGACGAGCACGAGTGGTCCGAGCTCTACGTGCCCCAGGAGCACCTCGAGCGGCGCGTGAAGTGGCTCCGCGCCAACCAGTTCAACATCCTGCCGCTCGACGAGGCGATCCACGCCATGTATGCGCGTCGCCTCCCGCCGCGCGCCGTCACGCTCACCTTCGACGACGGCTCCTGCGACTTCGCGTTGAAGGCCATGCCGGTGCTGGCTGCGTACCGCGTCCCTGCCACGGTCTACCTCACCACCTACCACGTGACGTCTCAGCTCCCGATCTTCGGTCCCATGGCGTCGTACCTTCTGTGGAAGGCTCCGGGCCGGACGTATACGGTGCCCGGAACTTCGCTCCGCCGCACCGCGCCGCCCCGGGATGATCGTGAGGCGCGCAGCAGGCTCCAGCTGGAGATGGCGGATCGCGCTCGGCTGACTGGCCTCTCAGCACAGGCCAAGCACTCCTGGCTCGTGACCCTCGCGGCCGAGCTGGACCTGGATTTCGACGCGCTGCTCGCGAAGCGGCTCTTCCACCTGATGTCGCCGGCGGAGCTCGCCTCGTTAGATCGGGACCTGGTGGACCTGCAGCTGCACACGCACCGGCACACCAACCCGGACGACGCCGTCCAGTTCCGTCGCGAGATCGATGACAACCGCGGCGCGATGCAAGACTACGTCCGCGACAAGCCGCTTCGTCACTTCTGCTATCCCTCCGGGGTATACACCGCAGACCAGGTCCGGTGGCTGGCCGACGCGGGCGTTGTCAGCGCCACCACCTGCAATCCGGGCCTCGCGGGTCCGGGTCACTCGCCGTGGATCCTCCCACGCCTGGTCGACACCCAGGATGTCACCGACGCGAAGTTCGCCGCGTGGGCGCATGGGATCGGACACATCATTCGTCGCTTCATCGGTGGCAAGGTCGGCTGACGCGGCGGCCACCGCTGCGCGCTCGCCGCATCGCGGCTCTCCCGGTCAATTGGCGGCTCCTTCGGCGGGTGGTTCTACGGCTTGTTCGGTCGAAGCCAGGGGGCTACGTTGCCACCGGATGGACGCGCTCTCCCAGCGGTGTGTGGCGGCGTTGTGCTTCGCGGGTCCCCTCGTGTGGACGGCGTGCGGGCAGCCCGCTGAGGTCGCGTGCGGCGCGCCGTGTTCGGACATGGTGTACCTTGGGCCCGCCACCCTGCTCATGGGCTCGCCAGCGGGCGAGGGCACCTCTCGAGAGCACCCCCAACACCCGGTTGTGGTCGGGGGCTTCTGGCTCGACAAGACCGAGGTGACCAACGCCCAGTTCACCGAGTTCCTCCGGGCTCAGGGGAACGTGTGCCACCACGAGGGCGTCGCGTACCCGTGCTTCGAGTGCTTCGAGTTCTCCCAGCAAGACCTGGGCTTCGACTGCGAGCAACCGGGCTTCCCCCTGCGGCAGAGCTGCCAGGACCGGCCGGGCGGCCCCTTTACCGCCTCTTGTGGGGATCACCCGGTGGTCCTCGTGACCTGGGCCGGGGCCCGGTCGTACTGCGCTGCCCGCGGCAAGAGGCTGCCCTCCGAGGCGGAGTGGGAGCGCGCGGCGAACGGCGCGGGTCCGTGGCGCCGCTTCCCCTGGGGCGATGGGTGCCCTACCACCTTTGATCACGCGGGCGAGCTCGAGGGCTGCGCAGAGGGCCCCTGGGGACCCGCGACGGCCCGGGCCAACTGCGCCGAGACCCACTGTAACGACGGCTTCGAGAAGACCGCGCCGGTCGGGACCTTCGGCGGCGGGGCGAGCCCAGAGGGCGTGCTGGACCTCGCGGGGAACGTGCTCGAGCGCGTCGAGGACTGCTACCACCACAGCTACGCAGGGAGCCCGCCGAGCGATGGCGCCGCGTGGCTCCACGCGTGCGACCCCTCGGTCAAGATCGCGCGCAGCAGCAGTCACATCGATCCGGGCGCGGCGCTGCGCAGCCGAGCGCGCACCGACGACATCGCGATCGACGCGGCCGACCCGGACGTGGGCTTCCGCTGCGCTCGCTCCGAGTAGCGTCGCCGCCGACCGAGAGCTCAGTTGTGGAACATGCGCCGGGGGTGGGTGACCTCGAGCGTGGTGGGCGTGACTTGGATCTCCCAGACGTAGACCAGTACCTCGTCCAGGGACACGGTCTCGAACACCTTCACGCGGTCCCCGGGCCGGACCTGGAGCGCGAGGCGGCTGCCCGAGCGGACCACGCGCTCGAGGTTGGGTCGTTCACGTTGCTCGATGGAGTAGACCCGGTCGCTCTGGACGTCGGCGAAGCCGTCTTCGCCGAAGCGCAGGTACACCCCCACCTCGTGCGTGCCGTTGCGCGCCACCAGGATCCCGAGGGGCTTCGGGGCCCACGCCGTGAGCCCCGAGATCTCCACCGCGACGTCGGAGCCTGAGGCGTCGATGGTCTCCACGCCCGCACCTGGCGGCCCCAACGACGCGAATGTGTGCCCTGCGATCAGTGGGCGGGCGAGGTCCAGCGCAAGCGTGACCGGCGGGCCACTCGCCGGCTCGATCGCCGGTGGCGGGCGGCGGAAGCGGCGGTCGACCAGGTCTCCCCAGAGGCCGCTTAGCCGCGCGAGCGGCTCGATGCGAGCGTACTGCTGGAGGAGGTACAGGCTGGGCAGCGGGCTGCCGGTGGTGACGTTGGCGCGCTCGAAGGCGTAGTACTCCGGTAGCTCTGGTCGAACCCGTGGGTACTTGGTGTAGAAGCGCGGGTCGTCGGGGAAGGTCCAAGAGTGTGCGGCCCGCGCGCCGAGGCTCAGCGCCAACGAGAGCCCCAGAAGCACCGCCACGCGCCTGCGGGTCGACACCCACGCGAAGCCCAGCCCGAGCGCGAGCACCAGGGCCGGAAACAGCGTGATGACCACCCCCATCTTGTTGGGGTCCATCCAGTTCTCGAGCACGGCCAACAACGCATAGAGGGGGCCCGCCCACATGAGGAGGGCCAGAGGCAACCTCTGCCGGCCGCGCGTCAGCAGCTGAACGGCGAGGGAGGCGAAGCCCAGAGTGGCCACAGCGACCAGCACGGACCCGAGGTGTGCGATGAGATTAATCGGGTAGTAGACCGCAGTCGGAAAGGGGTTGTACGGCGTTCGGATGACCTCGGCATACGCCGGGAAGTTGAACAACCCCGTGTAGTTGAACTTGAAGCCGAAGAGCTCGTGTGGCGTGGCGGCGAACACCTCGTCCACGAAGTGCTCGTGCTGGAACACCGACCCGTACGTGTAGTGGTGGTGAAGCGCGCAGGGCAGGGCGAACACCACGGTCGCGGCGCCGAACGCCACGAGGAGGCGCGGGCGAAGGCCAATGAGGAGCGCCGCGGTGAGCGCCATGCCGAGGTCGACGTGACGGATCCCGAGGGCCGCGCCGAACGCCAGCCCCGATAACGCCGCCACACCCACGCCAGCTCCTGAGGGCGGCAGGAGCGCTGGGGGCGTCGGGGGGCCCACGGCTTGTTGGCCCGCGCCGTCGGTCCCCCTCTCGGGCCGCGCCTCCAGCTCGGGGCGCAGCTCGACCAACAGGGCCAGGAACGCCGTGCCGAACGCGAACGCCATCACGTTCTCGTCCAGGATCACGATCTTCAGCACGTAGGGGTTCAGCACACCCACCAGCGCCGCCCCGAGCGCTGCCCCCGCCTTGCCCGTGAGGTGACGCACCAGGCGAAAGCCGAACAACATCGCCAGCGCCGGCAGCGCCGCGTAGACCCAACGGAAGCCGAGCGGGCCGAACGCCGCGACCGGAGGGGCGATCACGGCCGTGGTGCCGAGTCGCTGACCGGTGCCATGCACGTCGATGAGGCCCATGCTCGGCGCTCGGACCGCCTCTGGGGCACCCCAGTCGGTGGAGTTGACGGCGCCCTCGTCCACGCCGCCGTGAGGGTCGTACGCGGTTGCTGCCTCCGGCGTGAGCGCCTGCATCACCACGCCGTTGATGCAGCCGTACTGAAACTGGCTCCGGTCGTAGTTGAGCGCGTAGAGGGCAAACACGCACGCGGCTGCCACGAGCGCCACCCGCTCGCCCGCCCGCCGCGGCTCGAAGCCCAAGAGCGCCGCGCGCCAGGGTGAGTTGGGCGGTGGGCCACCCGCCCCCGAGCCGCCTCCCGTCGAGCGCATCCGCCAGGCGAAAGCAGCCAGGCTGAGGGCCAAGGGCGCTAACGAGCCGGCGATGATCCAGGTGGCGTCGATGAACGCCCGCGTCAGCAGCGCCACGGTGAAGACGGGGATGCTGACCAGCGTGACGGTGAGGAGGAGCGCGTTGCTCGCGCTCTCGAGGAGGCTGCCCCGCCCGCCCTGTACGAGGCGTGCGCAGACCCAGGCGGGAGTGGCGAAGAGCGTGAGACTGAGGAGGTCGCTGAGGAGCTGCGCCAGGAGGCTCACCGGCCGAGCCACTCCTGCCACGGCACGGCCCGCTCGAGGTACTGCCCCATGAGTTCATGGAGGTACGCGTCGGGGTGACCGTCCGACGGATGGACCCAGTGGTCGCGCGCCCTCACTCCGCCGAGGCCTCGTATCATGTCGAACGTGGGTATGCCGAACTTCCGGACGAGCATGTCGAGCAGGATGTCGTGGTACTTGCGGTGAGGGTACTGGTCGTATCCGTCGGGGATCGGGACCAGGGTGAACGCGAGGCGCGCTCCCTGGCTGTGAACCAAGGCCTTCATCTCCGCCAAGGTGTCCTCGAACAGATCCAGCCCCTCGTATTGGGGCGAGTAGATCCGCGTGAGGCCCTCTTTGACCTTCTCCGCGCCCGTGTCGAAGAAGGCGCGGTAGTAGGCCCAACGGACCAACGCCGATCGCTTCAGCCAGTCGTTGCGATCAACGAACTGCATCCAGCGCATGAAGTAGGGCTCTTCCTCAGTGTCTAACTGTATATCGTTATATACAAAGAAATTCACCAGGACGAGGTCGGGCGAGAACTGGCGCCAGCTCTGCCTGTAGTGGATCCACTGGGAGTAGAAGTTGGTGTTGGGCATTCCCGCGTTCAGGATCTCGATGCACCGGCCTGGGAAATGGTCCTTGAGCCGGCGCTCGAGCACAGCGAGGAAGGTGTCTTCGGCCGCGACGCCCTTGCCGAAGGTCATCGAGTCGCCGAGGCCCAGCACCCGATAACACCCTGCTGGCTTCTCGAGGGGATAGTCGTGCTCGTCGCGCAGGCCCAGGTTGTTGATACGTACCGGCGCGCTGCCGGTGATCCCCGTAGCGCCCGGCACGTACCACGCCAGCGTCAGGAGCAGGTCCGGATCCTTGGACCGCGTCGCATAGGTGCTGTCATCGTGCTCGAACGGCGTGAAGAACGCAGTGATCTCCTCGCGCATGAGCAGCCGGTTCGCCGCGAGCTCCGCGACGAGCAAGGTCACGAGCACCGACCCCAGCACCAAGCCGAGCCGCGCTGCCACAGCACGAGCAATCCGGATGAACCTTGCCACCACCAAGTCTTACCAGAGCCGCCGCAGCACGCAAAGCTCCGTGAACTCTTGTGAGCGACTGGTGCCACGTGGCCCTCGTGTTGCTGGCCGTCAGGGCGGTCGTTAGAGTCCCCGCGTGACGTTCCATCGAGTCGCCGTCTACGCCGCTGTCGCCGCAACTGCGGTCGCGGGTGGTGTGGCTTGGACGTTCGGCCGTGAGGCTCCTTCGGGTCCCCAGGCGGCGCCGCCGGCTGAGCACCCTGAGGCTCTGCTACAGGGCGGGCGCGCACAAACGAGCGAAGCACCCATCTTCGAGAACTGGGAGGACCAGCACTTTCCCTTCCTCGGCTTCGAGGCCGAGTCGGGCACGGCCACGGAGGTCCGCGCCGTGGCGCCTCGTGGCGCTCGTGAGCGCCCCGCGGATGACCAGGTCCTCATCCCGGCGGGGCCGGTGACGCTCGGTGATCCGGACCTGCCGGGATCCCGCCCACAGCGCGTCGTCGAGGTGGCCGCCTTCGCGATCGACCGCTACGAGGTCACCAACGCCCGGTATGCCGAGTTCGTGCGCGCGACGCAGCGCCGGGCCCCCTACGTCCACGAGAACTGGGCCGCGATCTACAACTGGTACAAGGACCAGCCCGCGCCCGGTATGGAGGAGATCCCGGTGGTGCTGGTCACCTGGGTCGACGCCGACGCGTACTGCCGGTGGGCCGGTCGGCGCCTCCCCACCGAGGCCGAGTGGGAGCGCGCCGGCCGCGGGAGCGATGGGCGCAGATACCCTTGGGGCAACCTGTGGGACTCGCGCAAGACCAATGTGGTCTCTCGCCTCAGCGGTCCCCTCGAGACCGAGGCCCAGTGGGACGCCTTCGAGGCCGCCTGGACCGGCTCCAAGAAACCAGAGATCCACCCGGTGGGCAGCCACCCCGACGACCGCTCCCCGTTCGGGGTGATGGACCTCGCCGGCAACGTGAGCGAGTGGGTCGCGGGCGCGTTCGTGGCGTATCCGGGCGCGCCGCCGGGCGACCGCACCCTCCTAGCGCAGGCCGGCGACCCCGAAGCCTCGACCAGCGCGGTCCGGGTGGCGCGCGGCAACAGCTGGGGGAACCGCGACTACAGCCTCCCGTTGGCCGTGCGCTACGTCTACGAGCGCGACCGCGTGGACTCGGTCATCGGCTTTCGCTGCGCCGCCGACGCGCCCTGAGCGCGGCCCGCTAGCGCCTCAGCGGTGCGACTCGGGCGAGAGCGGCTCGTGGCTGCACGGATCGTCGCGCTGGCCATGGCAGAAGCCGAAGGTGGTGGGATCGCCGTCGTCGCACGTGCGGCCGTCCTGGTACACGCAGTATCCATCGCTGGCGCAGGTCCCGAGCACGCACCAGTCGTCGGCAAGGCAGTCCGCATCGGACTTGCAGGGGATGCAGTGGTCGATGAACGTCCCCCAGCACGCGCCGCCGTCTGACGGCATGCAGTAGACGCGGGCGCAGGGGTTGCCGAGGTCGCAGTCTGCGTCCTGCGTGCAGTGGCAGTCCTGGTTCTCGTTGAGCACACAGCCGGCGTTCGGGTCGCACTCGGCGGGGCAGGAGTCGTCGTGGTGGCACTCGAGCGGGCGCCCCAGGCAGAGCCCATCGGCGCCCGTGTAGACGGTCCAGCAGAGGTCGCGTGTGCCGCAGCTCGTGCCGTCGGAGGGCAGGTACACGGTCTCTCCCGTCTCCGTGTGGCAGAAGTCCACGGTGTTGGGATCGCCGTCGCTCCGGGCGGGGCTGGCGCACTTCGGTGGGCGTACGGTCCAGCGATGGATGCACCCGCGAAGGGCATCCGAGCACGTGTCCTCGGTGGCCGGGTTGTCGTCCAGGCAGAACGGGACCTGCTCGGTGACGCAGACGGTGCCCGTACATATCGGCCAGTCGCAGAACGTGCCCGTGCAGTCGTGGTCCCCGGTGCAGGGCTCGCAGCGGCTGTTCTCCACCTTGCGCCACTCGCAGTATCCGCCGCGGCACGGACCCGCGAAGCAGGTGTCCCCGCGCTTCTCGATGCAGTCCGTGTTGGCCTTACAGGCCCGGGTGCTCCCCAATGGGTCGCCGCACCGGGCGGTGGCGTCCGTGACGCGGCACTGCCCCCCGCGACACTGCAGGCGCTCGCACGGGTGATCGGTGACGCAGTCCTGGTCCTGGTGGCACGCCCTGAGCCCGTCGCCGAGGTCGTGGCGGCACCCCGCGGGGTCACACCGATCGCGGGTGTGGGGGTCGCCGTCGTCGCACGAGCGGGGCGCGTGCCTGCAGAAGCCCCCCTTGCACTCTCGCGGATCACAGAAGGTGCCGGCGCACGGCGTACCGGAGTCGCAGCGGACACACTCGTCCACGGCGATCTTCATGTAGCGACAGGCGCCCTCGTGGCACCGGGCGTCGAGGCAGGGCGCCACCTCAGCGGGATAGGCGCAGTCGGCGTCCGCTCGGCAGGGCTTCGTACACAAGGGATCCGGGAGGTGCAGGCAGCGCCGCTGCGCCGCGTGCCAGCGATCGAGGGTGCAGGGATCGCCGTCAGCGCACGGCTCCGGCAGATCCACCGTCACCGGGTGCTTAGAGGGCCACGCGAGCAGCGCCACCGCGGTCGAAGCGACGAGCGCCCCGAGTCCGATGAGAGTGGCCACCTTCCGCATTACACGCCTCCGGGGCGCAGGATACACGGCCCGGGAGCCGGTGACAGCGCCGCCCCCGGCTGCTACGTTCCGGGCGACTGGTGCCTTTCAGGAGTGGCGGGGGACCACCGCCGCACCCGCCTCCTCGGGCTCCGGCCCCGTGAGGCACCCACTGCGGTGAAGGACAGACGTGCTCCTCCTCGGCCTGGGTTTGGCCCTCCTCCTGTTCGCGTGGACGCAGCTCCTCCCCGGGTATCTCGTGGGTCGCGCGCTGCTGCCCACGGCGCGCGGCGCCGAGCGCCTGCTCCTGACGCTGGTCGCCTCCCTCTCGGTCGTGCCGCTCGCGCTGTTTCTGCTGTCGTGCCTCGGGCACGTCCCCATGGACCGGAGCTTCATCCTGGCGGGCGCCAGCCTCATCAACGTGGCTGGGCTGCTCGCCTTTCGGCCCTGGCGCGAGCCGGACCTCGGGGCGCGAGACGTCGCGGTCCTCGCCGGCTCCGGCTTCGTGGCCACCGCGTTCCTCCTCTTCGGGTATCGCTCGATCGACGCCGGCGACGCGCTGACCACCATCCAGCACTGCCTCTACGTCGTCTCGTTGCACGGGATCGCCAACGACCCGAGCGCCGGGCTCCCGCTGTTCGACAACCTCAGCGACGACTTCATCCACTTCGTGATCCACCACGACACCGAGGGCCTCAACGGCTTCGTCTCGCTGGTCTACGAGCAGCGCCTCGGCAATGTCCCGGTGCTGGGATATCCGGTCGCCACGCTGGGGATGCCCGGTTTCCTCGTCTCGGCCGTCCACGCCAGCCTCGTGACGGGCTACGCCCTCTGGCTCACCGCGCGCGAGCTGGGCGTGGGCCGGCCCGCGGCGGGGCTGGCCGTGGCCCTCTTCAGCTGGGGGAGCCACGCCATCTCCGGCTACTACGTCAACGAGAACGCGTACGCGCTGGCCCTGGTCTCGGTGCTGATGTGGGCGGCCCTGCGGCGGTCCACGGACGCGCGCTCCATGGTGCTGCTCGGGCTGCTCGCGGGGCACCTCATCGGGATCCGCGACACCTCCAGCCTGTTCCTTCCCGCCTGCGTCGTGGCTGCGTTCTGGCAGCCGGGGCCGCTCATGCACCGCGCGCGACGCTTCTCGTTGGGCCTCACGTGCGCGATCGCTGCCGGGGCGCCCTGGCTCTGGATCAACGCCGTGGCGCTCGGGAACCCCTTCACCGACCCCAAGATCCAGGTGGACTCGGGCGGCCGCGTGGTCGAGAACGCGCTCCTCGGCTGGAGCTTCTTGTTCAAGCCGCTCAACTGGCCGTTCACGGAGCAGGTCGTACGCACCGTCTGGCTGCCCTTTCCAACCTTCGTCTGGCTGCCGCTCCTCGTAGGCAAGTGTTACGGGCAGCTCAGCGTCGCAGTGGCGGCGCTCGGCTCATGGCGCCTCTTCCGGGAGCCGCCGGACGGCCGCCGCCGCGCCTTCGTGCTGCTCGCCCTGTTCGCCGGTCCGCACTGGCTCGCCCTGTCGGCGCTCGAGGGGCTCGACTGGGAGCAGGTCACCTACATCCTCCCGGGGCTGGCGCCGCTGGGCGTGGCGCTGGCGGTGGGGCTCGAGGCGCTCTTCACCCGCGAGCGTCGCGGGCGCCACCTCGTATTCGCCGCCGTGGCGTCGGGGCTGGTGATCTCAGGCAGCCGCGCGCTTCGCACCGTGGACGCGCCGGTCGACATGCGGCTCCTCGCCGCGCCTTCCACCGCTGACAACGTGGCGCGCTGGCGCGAGGCGCCACCCCGGAGCGCCGGGGTCGAGCTCCTGGCCCAGCAGCTCACCACGTTCTCCCCCCTGCCGCTGCAGCCGGTGTGGCGCACGTCTTGGGCATGGCGCATGGCCACGGCGGTGGCCGCGATCGCGGCGCCTCCGACCGTGCCCGTGGTCGACGCCCTGCCGGTCTACCCGACGCAGTCCGCGGTGGTGCTGTCTGCGTTCTCGCAGGGCAAGAGCAAGCACTACGAGTTCGAGATCGCCGGCGGCCCCGTGCGCACCCAGGACTCCCCTTTCCGCACCGCGGTCTGGGTGCACACGCTCGCGTTCCAGCTGAAGGCCCAGCGCCTCCGCGTGCACGTGGTGCGCAACGAGGGGGCCTACGTGGTTGAGCTCACCCCGATCGGCGAGTCGACGGAGCTGCGGGACTTCACGTTCTGGCTCAACCCCTGGTACCCGCCCATCGAGTCCATCACCACCACGCTCGGCGGGCGTCCGGTCGAGGGGCTGCGGGAGCTGAGCTACGGGGGGCGGGCCGAGGATGGCGAGCGCCTGCTGATTGTCACGAACTATGGGCCCGAGGTGATGGACCTCGTGGAGGTGCCGTACACCGTCGATCCCGTGGGGCTGCCCACCGGCTGTGGGATCCTGGTGTTCCTCACTGGGGACGTGAACGGCCACCGCATCGAGACGTTCTCGCCCGCGGCCATGGACCTGCGCTGGCACGGTGAGCTCGAGGGGACGCTGCTGCTCCCGAAGAACCTCGTGGCCGACCAGCTGGTGTTGTTCAGCGAGCCGTACTGCAGCGATCACGTGCCCCAGTACGGCGACGCGTTCGGTGTGTATAGGGGCCGCCTCGACGGCAGCGAGCCGCTCCACATCCGGCTGGACGGGCTCTGGTCGTTCGAGTGAGTATGAAACGGTGAACGATAGCCACGAGCGGGACCCAGCTGCCCCGGCGCCGAACACGGCACACGCCGGGAGCGGCTCTCCAGCCGGGCCAGCCGCGCCTGCTCGGCGCCCGCGCGAATGGCTGCGCACCGTCGCCGCGGTGGTGCTGTTGGCGGGCGCCCTGGGCGCGTACGTCTGGTACCGCAGGTCTCAGCTCCAGGCCTCGCAAGCGGCCGTAGCGCCGGGAGAGATCTCGGTGACCTCCTCAGGGCCCGCGCGCGGTGGCTTGGGGGGGCCGGCGCACGACTCGCAGGGCGATGAGTCGGAGGAGGGCCCCGAGGGCTCCCCTGAGGGGGGGCGGCACGGCCACAAAGAGTCCCCGCCACCGGATCCGGCGAAGACCGGCCCTCCGCCTGGCTCGGCCGCGCGGACCGTCTGCCTCCAGCAAGCCACGCCCGGGCCGCACGCGTTGGTGGTCACCGGCACCACCAGCTTGGGCCCCTCCGCGGGAGCCGAGGGTGGCCCCACCGTGGTGGTTGCTACAGATGTCCCGATCTCGGAGTGGTCCAAGCAGAGCCGCATCCAGCTGTTCGCGCACGACGTGACCACGGGCGGCGCGTTCACGCTCCACGTGAAGGCCCGAGTACCCGCGGTGTGGATCTGCGCGCTCCAGACCAGCGCCTACCCCGAGTACGGTCCGGTGCACGCCGGCGTCTGCCATCCACGGACGCTCCAGGGCGCCGCGTCCTCAGACCCGCTTCGGCACGACAACGTCCAGCTCGAGCTGGCCCAGCTCCCAGCGTCCTTCTCCATGATGGGGTGGCCCCGGGTCACCGAGGCGGACGCGTGGCCTGGGACGGAGCTCCGGCACCTCGGGGGGAGCATCCGACAGGAAGGCAGCGAGTCGCAGCGGGTCTTCGTGGTCATCGCCACGGTCCCGCTGCTGGACGGACAACACGCGGAGGCCGGCCCCCTCGCGGTAGTGATGAGCGACGCCGCGGCGCGCTTCAGCGCATCGGTCCTCGCCGCCCCCGGCGACACGCTGTATGCGTGCGCGTTCTCGCTGCGGGCCCCTCCGCTCCGCTCAGCGCGCAGCCAGTGTCAGCCGGTGACGCACCCAGCCGCAGGCGTGGGGCAGCCCAACGTCGCAAATCGGGTGACGCTCGCCATCCGCGAAGATCTCGAGTTCAGCCTTGCCAACAGCGAACGCGACTACTTCAACTTCCTGGCGGGGTGTCTGAACTAAAGCGACCGGGCCTCAGGGTGCGTAGGCGCACCGGAAGCCGACGTCGAAGTCCGCCTCGGGCTCGTTGATCAGGTCCCCCCCTCGGAACGCTGCGCGCAGGTTCGAGCCGTTGTCGACGGCGCTCCCACCGGTGGCGACGCGCCTTCCCAGATCGCACTGGGTGACCCACGCGGAGCCGTCGGTGGGCGCGATGGCGCCATCCGGAGGTGCGAAGCCCTCGTGGAAGCAGTCTTCCACCCACTCCATGGCGTTTCCGGAGAGGTCGAAGACGCCGTCGACGCTCTTTCCGCCGGGGAAGCTGCCGACCGGCGCCATGAAGGTCCAACCGTCGAGGCAGGCGCCGGCCCCGCTCTCTTCGCAGTTGGCCAGGGCCCCGGTGGCCGTCCACGCATCGCCCAAACACGCAGTGAGGACGCCGCCGTCGTTGAAGTCCCTGGGGCAGTCATTTCCCCACGGGAAGCGTCGCCAGGTCTTGCCGTCGGCGCCGCCGGGACCGTTGGCCGCGCGCTTCCACTCCGCCTCGGAGGGGAGCCGCTTCCCCGCCCACTCGCAGTACGCGCGGGCGCCCGGCCAGAAGACCAGCGTGACCGGGTGGTCGCTGCAGTCGCCGTTCGAGGGGCCACCGGGAGCGCGTTGGCACTCCGACTTCACGTCCCACGTCCCGCAGTTGATCTTGCGGTCCTGATCGAGCTCGCCGTTCTCGTTGCAGTCGTAGCAGGAGTACTCGGCCCCGTCGTGCGGGCAGCTGTTGCCGTGGGCCTTCAGGAACTCCGCGAACTGCGCGTTCGTGACCTCGTGGGTGTCGATGTAGAACGCCTCCTCGATGGTCACCGGGTGCGCCGGCCGCTCGCGCTCGCGGCCCTCTCCGTCCGGCGCTCCCATGATGAAGGTGCCCGGCTCGATGCGCGTCATGCCTTCACACACGGTGCCGCAACCGCCGGGCGAGGCGGTGTCAGTGGTGGTCTCCGCCGGGGTCTCGGCTTCAGTGCCGCACCCGGTGACGATGCACGCGAGAACGCCCCACATTGCTTTATGTCGCACAGCTTCCTCCTTGAGGGGCGAAGCCTACGGGCGTCGTGGGCTCCGGGCAAGGCGCGCGACTGCTGTGGCGGTGGTCACAGGTGCGCGTTCTGCCGTAGCCTCCAAGGCCATGCGCGCTCTCGCCTTGTGCCTATGGATGCTTGCCTGCGCTGACGAGCTCGCGCCCCCTGCCCCAGCTGCGACGTCCGCGTGCCGCACCGCGCTCACCTGCGCCCTCTTGTGTGAGGGAGGAGACTGCCGGTCGGCCTGCTTCGGGGAGCTCGAGGAGCGCGACCTCGCCGCGTCCGCCGAGGCGCTGGCGTGCATCGACCGCGAGTGCCCCGCTGCTGCTGGCGCGGCCGCGCGCGGCGCCTGCGCGGCCGAAACCTGCGGTGCGGCCGTGGTCGGCTGCTACTTCCCGTCACCCCGTGGGACGGCCACCTGCGCCGCCACGTGGCGGTGTTTCGGTGCGTGCGGCGACAATGAGTCGTGCCTCGCCGACTGCGCCGCGGCCATTCGACCCGAGGAGGCCGCGGCCTTCGTGGACGTAGAGCTCTGCTCGGACCACTACGTCGCGTTCACCTGTGCGGAGGCCGGTGACGCGTGCGATCAGGAGGCGCTGTCCGGCGCTTGTGCGCCGGCTCTGCGCGCGTGCCTCGCGCCGGGGCTGGCACCCGAGGCGCCGTGGATGCGGTCATTCTGCACCGACGCCCCCAGCCGCTTCCCGCCCACGCCGGAGGCTTGCCTGATCTCCGTCAGAGAGGTGCTCGCGGCCTGCCCCGTCGCAGATGCCGAGGCGCTGGCCCGCGCAGGGGAGTGCGCCGCGGCCGGCCGCGCTGGCTGTGCCGCCTTCTCGCCGAGCCCGCTGTGTCTCGAGATCCTCGGCAGCCCGGGGAGCGCGCAGTCGCGCCTGTCTCTCCCGCCGTCGGTGTTTGACCCGGCGGGGGCCGACCCGAACAATCGGGGCCGGAGGGTCGCGTGAGGCGTAGGGATTTTCTTAGAGGCTTGCCCGCCGTAGGCGCCACCGCTGCCTGGGCGCGGTGCGCTCGGGAGCCCGCCCTCCTGCCGGCCGGGTACGACGGCTGGGGGGCCACACCCCCGGAGTACGCGTCGCTCATGCCCGGGGCCAGCCTCGTGCCCGACGGCGTCCTCGAGGTCTTCCTCATGGGGGGGCTGTGCCCCTGGGATACGTTCTACGTCGTGCCCGAGTACGGCCGCGCAGAGAAACGCCTCTGGTGGACCTTCCAAGAGGGGAAGGACAGCGTCCCGGAGGTCTTCTACGACCGCTGCGGGGTCTCCAGCGCCGAGGCGCTCACCTCGCCGTTCGGGGCCTCGGACTCCTCGGGAGTGCCCATCGCGCTGGGGCCCTGGCTTCAGCCCCTGCGGTCCCGTCCCGACATCCTCGACCGCATGCGGATCGTGGTGATGCAGCACCACCTGGAGCCGCACGAGGTCGCCACCCCGGTAGCGCTCTGCGGGCTCCCGAGGGGCCTCCCGCGCATGTCTGCCACCGGCGCTCACGTGCAACGGCACGCGCAGGCTCTGGCGGGCGGCCGCGTTGCGCCGTGGGCGTACAACATCTTCTCGTCCAACACGGAGATCGAGGCGCAGTTCGACATCGACGCCGCCGCCGCCAGCGGGCTCCACCCGGCGTCCGCGCGGCCACTCCAGATCCGGCTGGCCCAGAACAGCGCCTCGATGACCGCCCAGCTGCGGCGCGAACACCTCGGAGCGGCCCGCACCTCCGTGGACGCCGCCGTGCAGCACTACCTCGACCGTTACCGAACCAGCTTGTCGGGCGGGCGGGAGCTGGTGTCGCGCGTGGTGGATGACTTCGCGCAGGCGCGTTACTCGCTGGGCTACGGGGACCACCTCGCGGAGATCATCAAGCCTGAGCTGCTGGTCCCGATCACCGGCAGCTCGGCCTGCGGCTCCACCACGGACTTCGACTCCACAGCCACCGGCCTGCGCCTCGGGACTCACCTCCTCCGGCACGCCGAGAGCCCCGCGCGCCACGTCACCTACATCGACTCGGGGCTCGTCAACGCGATGGGGGCTGGGTACGACAGCCACGACTACCACGTGGTCGAGTCGTCCCGGAACGTCTTCCACCTGGCGCGGACGCTCGCCGCCACCATCAACAACAAGCCGGCCGGCGAGGCCGACCCGGCGAAGCTCGATCTCGACCGCCAGATGATCGTCCTGGCAACTGAGTTCGGTCGCACCCCGTATCCGGAGACCGGGAAGCCCCAAGGCTTGGATCACTGGCCATTCGGCTACGCGGTGGTCCTCATTGGTGGCCCCATCCGGTCTCGGTCCGTCGCGGGGGCCATTGGCCCAGACGGCGTAGCCACCCGCGCCTTCACGCCCGCCGAGCTCCGGGCCGCGTTGCTCATGGCGCAGGGGATCTGGCCGTTCACCGACGAGTCCTTCGCCATCGGTGACATCCGGGGGGCCACCTCCCACGAGGGGGCTGCCCGGATCCTGCGAGAACAGCTCCTCGGGATCCCGGCGGCATGAGGCGTCTCCTGCTGGCGCTGCTCCTGGTGGCGAGCTGCGAGGAGGCCACGGAGGTCGGGCCCGTGTCCGTGGCGCCGCCGCCACTGCTCGACGCCGCCCCGGAGGACGCGGGCGAAGAGGCCTTCGTTCAACGGGTGCTGCCGCTCGTCTGGGGGCGCCGGGCGCGCGGGGCGGCGGAGGTCCGGGTGCTCGCCGAGCTGGCGAGATCGGGCGGCCGAGAGCAGCTGGTGCGCGCTATGGCGCGGTCCCCCGAATACCTGCTCCAGCAGGAGCAGTTCTTGAAAGACACGCTGGGCGTCGCGCGGCTCGGCTTCTCGTCCAACCCGGTCTGCTACGGCACCGCGCTCCGCTCGAAGCCCACCGCAGACCTGGCGGCCGCGGTCCGCGACTTGGGCCCCTTCGACACCTCCACCGAGGCGCCCTTCACGCTGCTCGATCTGCTCCGCTCGTCGCTGGTGCTCGACGACCTCTCTCCGTTCCTCCGCGCCCACCTGATCGGGTCTCTCACGCGGGCCCTGGACGACATGCACCTCCTCGCCGCGCTGTCCCAGCGGAGGAACCGCGCCGAGCAGTTCATGTCGCGTTACGTGGGGCGACGGATGAGCTGCCTCGGCTGCCACAACTCCGACACGTCGGTGACCGACTCGCCTGACCCCGCGCTCGATCGCACGTGGCAGCCCAAGGGGTCCTTCGAGAGGGCGCTGTTCGGGCGCTCAGCAGGCCTCGCCGACGTCGAGGAGATGGCTGGCTTCTTCCGCCGCAAGGGCGTCCTCGCGGGCTACACGTACACGCACGACGACCTCGAGGAGCGCGTCCGGGTGGAGAAGGACGAGGGCGTCCTGCCGTTCGGGTGGGACCCCGCGTGCGGTGAGTTCCTGCCGCCGGACCAGATCCGCCCGGACGACGCGGTCCACCTGGACGGCACGCCGATCACGGCCACGTTCATCCACGACTACGGAAGCAACGCGAACATCTTCGCGCTCGAGGGGCACCTCCGCGCCGGCTTCGACCAGCTGCGGGCCCGGGGGCTCGTGGTCGCCGACACCGGGGACGTCAGCGCCGAGGCGGGGCTCGGCTGGCTGGTGGGGGCGTCGCTCGCGAACCAGCTCTGGTCGGAGGCGTTCGGCGCGCCGCTCACGCTCAGCCACGGCTTTCCGCGCAACCGCTGGCAGCTCGAGATCCTACAGGCGCTCGGCGACACCTTCGTCGCGGGCGGGTTCTCGTGGCTCGACCTGATCGTCTCCGTGGCCACGCACCCGTACTTCAACGGGCGCCCCAGCGAGAGCGCGGGGTACCGGCCGGTCTTCGATCCCTTCGAGGACGAGCACCTGCCCGTGGAAGACCGCCGAAACACGCTCGGCAACACGCTCCACCGCAGCAACGCGCGCGTCTTGCTCCACTCCGCCTACACCGCGATGGGCTGGCCGGCCGTGCCCGAGTACCTCATCTACTACATGGAGCCGTCGGCGCAGCTCCAGCGGACCGCGGGCGTCTTCCTGAAGCCGGGCGACCCGGGCTTCGGCGGCGTGAGCTTCCAGAGCCTCCTCGGCTGGGAGAGCCTCTTCGGCGCCTGCGCCGACCTCAACACGCAGGTGGCCTGCCCACTATCGCCTATCCTCGAGAACCCGTACGCCGAGGTGGCCACGGTCTGCGAGCTCTGCAACTCGCGGGGCGCGGCCTGCGACTGGGACGCGCGGTGCTGCGATGTGGCCTGGGACGCCTATTGCGGCGACTTCTGCGATACCGGCGACCCTGAGGTCTTCGACCTCGCCACCTTCCCGAGGCTCGAGCCGCCGGGGAACGGCGACCTCATTCGCCGCCTCCTCGACGCCGCGCCTGTCGGCGCGACCCTGGGGGACGCGGTCAGCGTGCTCAAGGACCAGCTGCTCGCGCGGCCGGGCATTGGGGACGCGGCAGAGCGCGCGGTCTTGGAGGCGGTGGCCGGTGCGCCCTTCGATGCCCCCCTCACGTCGGCGCTGGAGCCGGGGCTACGCCTCGTTTGCGGGGCCCTCCTCGCATCCCCGCAGTTCCTGCTCGCGGGCGACCCAGGTGCCACTCCGGAGGAGCTGAGTGAGGTGCCGGCCTTCACGCTGGTGGGTCTCTCGGAGGCCGAGCTCCGCGCGGAGCTCGAGGCGACGTTCTCACCGCCATAGGGGCGTGAGCGCACGGCTCAGGTCTTGATGCAGAACCCGCCCGCGCCGGCGGTGCACTCGCCGTACTCCTTGCACACGTCGGCGCGTAGGCAGTCGTCGTCGTCGGCGACAACGCAGTTGCCGTCGCGGGCCGTGCAGTGCCCCTCCGACTTGCACCAGAACGACCGCTCGCAGTCCGCGTCCAGGGTGGCGACGCAGCGCTGGGCATCGAGCCGGCACAAGCCGAACTTCTCGCACCCCACTGACCGCTCGCAGGCTGCGTCGGTGGCGGCGATGCATGCGCCCCCCCTGGCAATGCAGCGCCCATCCTGCGTGCAGGTGGCGGCGGCCTCGCAGTGGCTGTCTACCGCGGCGACGCACGCGTCTCCTGCCACCTCGCACAGCCCCTGCGTCTTGCAGACCGTCTCGCACGGCGTCGCCGTGCAGGCGTCCCCGGCGCACGCGCACGCGGCGTCCACCTCGCACGACTCTGTGGTGTCCGCTCCGCCCACGTCCGACTGGCACGCGCTGAGCACCGCGGCGAGGGCGGCCGCGACGCTAGCCGAGCCCGGCCAGCCCTTTAGAGGTCCGCGGCGCACCGGAAGCCGAGCCCGTCTTCGAGGAAGGTCCCCTCGAACGGGAACCGGGCGGCCAGGGGGGCCGCGTAGTCGCGGCTGAGGAACGCCACTCCCTTGGCGACCACGACGTCCGGCTTCTCGTAGAGCCGGGACTCCTTCGGGTCTCCCCCCTCGGGGGCCTTGAACCGGTCGGCCACCCACTCCTGCGCGTTTCCATGCATGTCGGCCACGCCGTACGGTGAGCGGTCCCCAGGGACGCTCCCCACCGGGAACATCGAGGGCTCCGACGGGAACGTGGTGGTGTCGCGCCACTTGATGTACGCGGCCTCATCAGCGAGGGGGCCGCTGATCCGCGCGAGCGTCATGGACTTTCGGCCGTCCCACTTCGAGCCCCACGGGTAGCGGTTGCCGCCAGGGCCGCGCGCGGCCTTCTCCCACTCGGCCTCGGTGGGCAGCCGCTTGCCCGCCCAGCTGCAGTAGGCGAGAGCGTCCTCCACGCTCACCAGGACCACCGGGTAGTTGGCGCGACCCTTCGGATACTGGTTCTCCCGCCACGACCACGGACCGGCCCACTCGTCAGCGAGCTGGGGCTGCGGGTGCTGGGCCGCGTCGATGAACTTCTTGTACTGAGCGTTGGTGACCTCGTAGCGGTCGATCCGGAAGCCCTCCAGGAAGACCCGCCGCTCGGGCCCGGCGAAGGGCAACGTGGGGTCGCCCATCGTGAACTCGCCGGCCGGGATCACGGCCATGTCGTCGATGGGGAACTCGGGCGTCCCCTTGGGCGTGAGGTCCTTCACCTCCTCGGGTGGCGCCGGCTCCGGGGGATAACCGAGGAACGGGTGGTGCTCGTAGGCCCAGTTGCTCTCGATGAGGGGGTCCTCGGGCTCTGGTCGCTCCTCGGGCGGCCGAAGGAGCTCGACGGCGCCGGGAGTGCTGCGGTTCTCGGGGACTGGGGGCTTGGAAGCGGCCTTTCCGGTGATCCAGGTCCGGACTCCGAACCCGGCCCCGACCAGGCCCAGAATCACGACTATCGGTGTGACCCACTCGCGCATGCGCTCGCATCAAACCGCCTCGCTTCGCCTTACACAAGCCCAGCGGTCCCGCGTCCTGCGCCCCCTGGTGGGTGCAACCCATGCGGCCGCTGGTTACAGTGCAGCCGTGGCTCGTTGGTCCCTGATCCTGCTGCTGTCTTGCGGCGCCCCTCCCGAGGAGCTGGCGGGATGCCGCTATCCGGTGGCGCCGGCCGAGCTGATCCGTGTGGAGCCCGGCGCCCCGTGCCGTGACGGCGCCCGGCCACCGGGACAGTTCGTAGACGCCGCCGAGCTGCTCGGGATTAACGTTGTCCACGAGATGGAGGTGGTGGATGCCTCCGGGTGGTACGAGGTGGACGTGGCCGGGGGAGCGGTGGCCGACCTCGATGGCGACAACGCCCTCGACCTGTTGTTCGCGAACGCGGGCGGGCGGCTCACCGCCTTCACCACCGGGGGGCGCGGGCCGCTCCGTTATGTGCGCCGCGAATACGACATCCTCGACACCCGCGGGCTGCTGGTGGTGGATCTCGACGGCGACGGCGCTCGGGACGTGGTGGCAACCCACAGCGACAGCGGCGTATGGCTCCGGGGCGACGGGAAGGGTGGTCTGGGCAGCGCGGCGCCGCTGGTGCCGGGCCTCGACGACCGCCTCGAGGCTCAGGTCTTCCTCGGCGCCTGCGCCGGCGACCTGGACGGCGACGGCCACGTCGACGTCTACATCGCCAACCACGAGGTGGAGCCCGGCTTCGAGTCCGAGCGACGCGGGGCCTTGCCCGGCTTCGGCCCCGAGTTCTTGGTCAAGGGGAGCTGTTCCGGGCCGTCGGCCGACCTCTCTGACCGCTTGCCGAAGACCCGAGTGGAGGACAAGACCTTCCTGGTCACCCTGGTCGACCTCGACGGGGATCGCGACCTGGACCTGTACGAGACGAACGACCAGTGGTCGCAGAAGGCGCTGGGCCTCGACCCCGACGACGACGAGAAGCAGGGGAACCGGCTCTTCGAGAACACAGGGGCGGGCTTCGTGGACGTGTCGCGCGTCAGCGGCGCGGACGTCGCGGTCTCTGCCATGGGCGCCGCGGTGGGCGACTACGACAACGACGGGCTCGTGGACCTCTACATCACCGCAATGCTCCCCGAGGCGAACGCGCTGCTCCACAACGACGGCGGCCTCCGCTTCTCGGACCGCACGGCGGCGCTCGGGGCGGACACCCTCACCGCCGAGCACGACGTCGCCTGGGGCGCGGTGTTCCTGGACGCCGATGCCGACGGTTGGCTGGACCTCTTCGTGGCCCACGGCCACAACCTCGACCCGGTCGCCACGGCGAACCCCGACGAACAGAAGAGCGTGTTGCTCCTGAACCGCGGCGGGGCCGCGTTCGAGCCGGGCACCGCGGGGCTCGACGGAGTGCGTCACGCGCGCTCGCCGCTCGTTGGCGATCTGGATCGTGATGGCTTTCCGGATCTGGTGGTCACCAACGCGGGCTCGGCCCCCCACGTCTACCTGAACGGCTGTGACTCGCGGCCGTGGCTGTCGGTGCGGCTCTTCGGCGGTCCAGGCAACACAGACGGCGGCGGCGCGCAGGTGGTGGTGCGCGGCGGCGGGATCGAGCAGCTGCGGCCGATTCTCCTCGGCGGGGATGGCGTCTTCGGCTCGTCAGCGCCCGAGGCGAGCTTCGGCCTGCCCGAGGGCACCACCGTGGTGGAGCTCGAGGTGCGCTGGCCGTCGGGGGCCACGCAGGTCTTTCCGGGGGTTCCGGTCCGGCACCTCGTCTCCGTGAAGTCGCCCGGGTAACCCGCGCCGCCCTCAGGCGTAGTGACTGGTGAACTTACCGTGCCGAGGGAGGTGCGGTACTTACGGGGCGTGCTCGATCCCGCCCAGGAGGCCCAAGCGGACGCCGCGATGGAACGGTACGCCCAGGGCGATGACGCCGCCTTCGCTGACCTCTACCGGCTGCTCGGGCCGGAGCTGGATCGCTTCGCCATGGGCCTCACGCGGCACCGCGCGCGAGCCGAGGACCTGGTTCAGCAAACTTTCCTGCAGCTGCATCGAGCGCGAGGGCGTTTCCGCGCCGGGTCGCACGTGGCGCCCTGGGCGCTCGTCATCGCACGCCGCCTGGTCCTCGACGACCTTCGCCGCCTGCGACGCGAGGGGCCGCTGCCCGAGCACGATCGCGCCGATCACGAGACCCCCGAGGATCTCGCCGCGGCGCGCGAGCTCAGGGCCACCGCGGTGCAGGCGCTGGATCGCCTCCCCGCCGCACAACGGCAGGCCTACGAGCTGGTCCGGGAGGAGGGTCTGAGCGTGGTGGAGGCCGCAGCGGCTGCTGGGACCTCCGTCGGCGCGCTCAAGGTGCGCGCGTTCCGCGCATACGAGGCGCTGCGGGCGGCGCTGAGGGGCGGGACATGATCAGCCTCGAGCGCTTGCTGTCCGAGACCGCCCGCGTTCCGTCCCCGACCCGGGCGCAGCGCACACGGTTCGTTCTGGCTGCCCTGGTCCTGGGCGTGTCGCCGGCGCTGATGATGCTGGTCTCCTCGGGCTCGGCCACTGTCACGGCGCTCCTGAAGCTGCTGCTCGTCCTCGCCGTGACGGCGCCCATGGTGGTGCTGACCCTCCGCCTGGGGTCTTCGGTGCCCCCGTCCCGGGGGTTGCGTGCTGTGGTCGTCCTCGTTGCGCCTGCGGCTCTCTTGGTCGGTGGTGCGCTCAGCTCGCTGCTCGGAGCGCCGACGCTGTCGGTGGACCCGCTCCATTGCCTCATGCACGGGTTTCTCGGTGCCTTGCCACCGGGGATCGCGCTCTGCGCCCTGGTCTGGCGGGCGGATCCCGTCCACACCGGCACCGCCGGGGCCCTCGTGGGCGCCACCGCCGCCACGGCGGGCCAGCTAGCGGTGATGGTGTTGTGCCCGGATGCGGGCGCCGTTCATGTGCTCACGGCCCACGTCGGGGCGGTGCTGGCGGGTACGGCGGTCGGGATGGTGCTGAGCGCCGCCCTGGGGCTGCGGCATCTCCCGTAGTCTTTTAGCCCTCTTCGTCCCAGAAGAAGAAGACGTCTGGCCCTTGTCCCAAGGCGGCCGTGAGGACCTCGATCGGGTCGTGCCACGGGAGATCTTCGGGAAGGTTCAGGTCCTCGGCGGCTTCTGGCTCCTCCTCCAAGATCGCCTTCAGGTTCTCGTAAACCAGAGGGCACCCCTCGTAGACGCGGCGTGCCAGCGCCCGGAGGTTGCGGGGCGGTTGAATGAACAGGCCGCCGACCGCGTGGGCGGCGATGGTGGTGATATCGATCGGGTCGGTGGCCGTGATCCCGCGCAAGAACGCCACGATGTCGGCCGTGCTGGGACCCGGGACGCCCCGGACTCCGAGTCGCTCGATGACCGCGAAGGGGTCGGGTGTGTCGGCGAGGCCGACGACGTACTCGTCCTCGCCGGTGGGCGGCTCGTAGAAGAAGAGGAAGGCGCCCTGGCGGCGCACGCTCTCCCGCTCCGCGAGGACGTCGTCGGGATCGAGATCGGGGTCCACCGGGAACAACACGATCCCCGCGTCGGGCCCGAGACCGGGGGGAACCACTGGATCCGCGCCGAAGCGCTCCGAGAGGTCGTGAACCAGCCTGTCGAAAGGGGTCATGCGTGGGGCCTTTGAGAGCGGGTCACAGCGGGCGCCAGGCCTGCCGCGGGACCGAGGGTTGGGGGCCGGGCGCGCCGGCGCTGAGGACGTAGAGCGCGCGGCGATTCCGCGCCTCTGAGGTCTCGTCGGGGGTTTCCACGGCCAGTACGGACTCGCCGAAACCCTGGTAGTAGATCGGCAGCTTCAGGCCGTTGGCACGGAACCATGAGCCGATCGCGCGGGCGCGCTGCTCGGACAGCTCCTGGTTCGAGCCGTGTGATCCGACTCGGTCCGTGTATCCGGCCACGTACAGCTGCAGCTTGATGAGCCCGCCGTACCGCGCCACCTTCTCCGACAGAAGGTCCAGCGTGTGGCGCAGCTTGGGCACTTCGCTTGGCCGCACGGCCCAGCGGCCGCTCTCGAACTCGACGTCTTCGTGGGGGATCTCCACCTCGAACGGCGTGATCTCCACGCTCACCCAGAAGTTGAACGCGCTCCACAGCTTGACGTCGATCTTGAGCACTGCGATCCCGGGCGTCTGCGCCCACTCGATCTCGATGGTCTCGCCTGCGGCGATGTCGACCTCGCGCACCCCCTCGTCCATGACCTTCCCGTCATCGCCCATGACGCGGTACTCGATCTTGGAGCACGGCTGGTTCAGCCGCGCAGTGAGCCGGCGGTTCTCGAGGTCGACGTCTCTCTTCGCGAGGTCTGCGGCGATCTTCGGGAAGACGTGCGTCTCGAAGGTGAGGGTGAAGGTGCCGGACGAGCCGTCGGCCCACGTGACGTTGCCGTTCGCCGTCCACTGGGCGGCCCCCACGCCCTGCGTGAGCGGGAGCTCCTTGCGTTGCCCCACGCCGACGGGGCCGGCCTTCAGCGTCTGGCGCGAGGGCCCCTCGAGCGCCAGTATCACCTTGGCGACGCCGACGCTGGGCATCAGGACCACGGCTGGGCGGTCACCCACCTGGACATTGGCCTTGATGGTGACGCCAAGGTCGCCCACTTCGTCGGCTCCAGCGGCCAGCGGGCCCGTCAACAGCAGCAGGAGAAGGGCAAAGAAGCGCATGGGCAGCCAGTATGAGGCGTGCTCAGACCGTCGTCCATGGTGCTGGGATCATGAGCCGGCGCGATCTTGTCGGCGGGCGATGCTCCGGCGCGCGATGCTCTCGACGCCCGAGCCTGCCGGCGCGTGAGGGACGCTTCCTAGAGGCCCAGCATCGCGGAGGAAGGTTGTTCGGGCGGCTGGAGTCGAACCCGTGCCCACGCTCCGACCGCACCTCCGCGCGCCTCAAGCTGCCGCAGGACGGGTGAAGAATCGTCGAGGTTCTCGGCCACCCAGGCGTCGAGCGCCTCGGTGGACATGCCGCCCTGAAGTCGGTGGCGGACGTGCGCCTCGACCTCGTCGGCGCCAAGCCGGAAGAGCTGCAGGAAGGTAGAGGCCTCCGTGGCGGCCGGGGGCGCCGCGACAAACCCTGTGAGGATCCCCGCCAGCTCATCAGCGAGCTCCTCGAGGGTGAGCCCGGGCACCAGCGCCGCGCAGCGGTGAGCTTCGGCGGCCTGCAGCTGACCGTCACCGCCCGGACCGAACTGCCGGTGGATACACTCCCAGGCATCGGCCCGCGTCCGGACGGGGGCCTCATCTACGCCGGCCCCCGCCGCCGTCGAGGGGACGGCCTCCGACAAAACGGCGATGCGTCGCTCGAGGCTCTGGATCTGGACGCGGGTTACCCCGAAGGCCATCGCTCCGGCCACCGAGGCGGCGATTCCAGCGGTGATCACCGTTCCCATGGCGCGACGCCACCAGCGCTCTCGCCGCGCCACGGCCACCATCGGGTGGTCGTCGTCCGGGTCGAAGGCGGCTGCGCGCCGAAACTCGGGGTCCATGGCCAGCGACTCGAGCGCCTTGCGGAACACCGCCGCGTCGGTCACGGGGTCCTCGCCGTCCGGCGAGAGCCGATGCAAGAGGAAGTGCGAGAGGCTCTCGGGATAGTTCTCGAGGAAGCTCGTGGGCGCGGCTGGCTGCCCCGTGTACGGGAAGCCGTGGACTGGAGGCCTCCCGGTTGTGGCGTGGTACAGGATGTAGGCCAGCGCGTGGACGTCTTGCCGGTGCAGCTCTGCGATGGTCGCGCGCGGCTGTTTTGGGCTGATCCCGACGAGGTCGCCGGCGCCCGGCGCCGTCAGGCCCAGGACGAACACCCGATTGTTGTCGACGAAGATGTCTCGGGCCTGCAGGCGGCCGTGGCCGAGCCCCTCCGCGTGGGCGGCCTCGAGCACCCCGACGAGCCGGCGGAACCAGCGCAGGACCTCGCGCATCGGGCGGGCCTGGAGCGATTCAGCCAGGATGGTGTCGAGGCCACGCCCGCGAGGGATGTCCATGACGAGGCCCGGCCGGTCGGCGTGCCCGTCGCCGCCCACGACGATGCGTTCGCGGACGTGGGCGATGGCACCCGTAGACGCCAGGCGGCCGGCGGCTTCCAGCTCGCCCTCGTACCGCGCAGCGTAGAAAGCGACCACCTCGGGCACGAGCCCGGGTTGCAACGTCCGAAGCCACATGTCTTCGCCGTCCCGCATGCGCTCGACCAGCACGAGGAGCTCGTGCTCGGACGACGTCACGGTGCGAATGATGCGGTAACCGGCGTATACGCCACTCAAAGCGGGTAGCGGGCTGCCTTCGCTGCCTTGTCCCGAGGGCTCGGCGCCGAACGGAGGGGGAGCGCCGATGACGGTAGAGATGGGGGGAGCGATCATGTCGTGGAGAACGAACCCAAACGGGTTAAACTCAAACGACTAATTCCCGGGTTTCTTCGGGCCGGCGGGCTTCCCCGCCTCCAGGGGCGAACAGATGATGCCCACTCGGTCGATGTAGAGCCCCGCGGCGCCGCGGAAACCGGTCATGACGTAGCCCTCCGGGCAGAGGTGCTGGAATGGGGTGCCGCCGTCGCCACCCGCCGTGGGCGAGTTGAACGTGTTCTCGCCGATGGTGACGCCGCCTCCGCCTCCGCCTCCGCCGCCCTCTGTAGCCACGGCGCGCTTCAGCTGCTCGACCGTGAGCCCGTCGATCCGGGTGCTGTTGTCGGCCTTCTCCGCCACGTAGGCGAAGCCAGCCTTCTCGGCATAGTCCACGGTGCCGCCCGCCTGCGCTTTGCCCGGCTGCTCGATCCCCTGCTTCCGGATCACCTCTTCCTCGGAGCCCTCCGCGATGAAGCGCTCTCTGACGATCTCGGGCCCACCGGTGATGCGGACGCCCACGTAGAGCTGGTCGAGGCTGACCGAGCCTGGGATGACCTTCCGCCGCCCGAGCTCGAGCTGGTAGACCCCGTTGTCTACGGCGACGTAGTGCGACTCGCTCCAGACCGCCTGACCACCCTTCGACTTCGAATAGAACGCGAAGGTGAGCGGGAAGACGCCGCCGATGGGCGCCGAGCGCTCATCGAGCAGCTTGCCGGAGTACACGAGGATGCGGCGCTTGGCGGCGGCGGTGGACGCCACGAGCACCACGAGGACCAGGATGGAGACAAAGCGGATCATGGGCCCTTTAATGCGGCTCACTCCGCCGCCTGTCAAAGCACGCGCCTCCGTCACGGCGCCTCGCAGCTCGACAGGCCCTGGATCCACTCGGTGATCAGCCCCACGGCCTGCTCGTCTACGACGTGGCTCCCGAGGCTCGGCATGCGGAGGTCGCCCAGCGTCTTCATGCGCAGGAGCAGGTTCGAGGCCTCCGGGTTGCCAGGGGCCAGGAGCCGCTCGTTCGGCACTCCGAAGAACTCCTTGGACGGCTCCGTGTCGCATACTCCGGTCTCGTCGAGGGGCGTGGCGAAGCGCAGGTCGTGCTCCACTTGACCGAGCCCGCCCGGCCGGTGGCACGTGGCGCAGTTCACATCCATGACCGCGCGAGCGCGTGTCTCCACCGGGACTGAGGTGTCGGCTGGGTCCGGAAAGACCAGCCCGCGCTGCGGCGCGGCGGCCAGGATCCCGAGCTTCTCCCAGAGCTCTAGCTGGTTCCCCGTGACCGAGCCCAAGGTCGCTTCGCGGTCGAGCTGCGCGGTGCTCCAACCCAAGAATCGCCCAGACGCCTCGTTGTGGCAGGTGAGGCAGTCCGCTCGGCTCGGGAAGTGCCAGGCCCGTGCCTCGGCGCCGAGCTGGAAGTGGCGGACTGCGCCGGAGTCCAGGAGCTCGGCGTCCGTGCCCTCATCGTTCCACCGGTAGCCGAAGACCCGTACGCCCGCCTCGCCCTGGATCACGAAGCGCGTCTCGACCTTCAGGGGCCCCTCGGGCGTGTCGTACACGAAGGTCTTCACCGTTCGCGTGCCGACCGGGAGGGTCCAAGCGCCGTCCGTAGGCGACAGCTTGCCGCCCGTGGGGAGCGCGAGGTGCCGTACCGAGCGCGCTCCGTCGTGCCAGAGCGGCGTGTTGACCGTGTATTCGAGGAGGCCGTCCGCGGGCTCGAGCGTCTCCAGGTTCTTGAAGCACCCAGTCTCGGAGAGGCGCCGCGGGAAGGCGGCGCGCGGCGTCACGGGATCCCCCGCGGCGACCACCCGGTAGATCTCGCCGGAGGACGTGTTGAACGGCGAGACGTGGGCCAACAGGAGCTCTCCGTCCTTCGTTAGCCCGAAGGTGGTCACTTTCTTCTCCGTCTCGCCGAGGTCGGTGACGACCGCCTCGCCGTCCCCACCGAAGCGAACGGCGTACATCGTCCCCAACACGTAGTCGGCGTACACGTACGACCCCACGAAGCCAGGCAGCTCTTTACCGCGATACACGAAGCCGCCGGTGACCGACGCATGTCCGTCGTTGTGTGGGTACTCCGCCACGGGGAGGGTGAGACCCTCGGGGTTGCAGTCCACCTCCGGCTTGTAGCAGGCGGAGCCCTCCATGATGTTCCAGCCGTAGTTCTTGCCGCGCTCGATGATGTCGATCTCCTCCCACTTCTTCTGCCCCACGTCGGCGGTCCATAGCAGGCCCGTGAGCGGATCGAACGCGAAGCGCCAGGGGTTTCGCAGCCCGTAGGCCCAGATCTCGGGCATCGCGCCGTCCACGCCCACGAACGGGTTGTCCTCTGGCACGCCGTAGTTCTTGCCGCCGCTGGGGTTGTCCACGTCGATCCGAAGGAACTTCCCGAGCAGCTGGCCCAGGTCCTGCGCCCGGTTATCCGGGTCGCCGCCAGAGCCGCCGTCGCCCATCCCCACATACAGGTAGCCGTCG
Source organism: Pseudomonadota bacterium (assembly GCA_005776725.1). GTDB lineage: Bacteria > Myxococcota_A > UBA9042 > SXOO01. The sequence continues at coordinate 45,681 of SXOO01000145.1, forward strand.
GGGCCAAACCCGAGCTGCCCGCCGTTGTGGTTCGTGTACGGCTGGCGCACGGAGAGAAGGCGCAGCTCGCTGGTGGCGTCGACCATCCCGTCGGCGCCCACGATGAACCGGGAGACGAGCGTGGTGAACTTGCTGTCCACGGTCCCCGTGTAGTTCACGAAGACGTAGCGGTTGGTCGCGTAGTCGGGGTGGAGCACAAGGGAGAGCAGGCCTCCTTCGGGCTTGGTCGAGTCCACTCGCTGCGAGATGTCCATGAAGAGGCCCACATCGGCGCCCGAGGCGGTGGGGTCGTCCGGCATGGTCTTCACCACGCCCTTCTTCTCCACGATGAGCAGCGTGCCGTCGGGCAGCGTGTTGATGTGCACGGGATAGTCGAACACGATCTTGTCGAACGCGGGCTCGAGCATCACGGCCCCCGGCGGCTCGGGGTCCCCATCCAGCCGGCACGACGTGCCGTACGCGGCCGGCAGATCGCCGCAAGCGGGACAGGCTCCCCCGCAGCCGTCCGGTGAGCAGACGCCGTCCGTGCACGCGGGCTCGCAGGTGACGTCGGGGACGTCCAGCGGCGGGATGTCGGGCGGCGGGATCGGGACGTCACCCGCGTTTGGCACGTCCGTCCCGCGGGTATCGCCCGCCGCCACGGGTTCGTCGGAGTCGTTGCAGGCGGCGAGGAGCGCGAGGGACACAGCGAGGTGGAGACGCGACACGGTCACTCCCAGGTGATGAGGCGCACGCCAGCGCCATGAGACGAAGGGGGACAAGGCTCCAAGGTGAACCGAAGGATCCCCTTGAAGGTGCGCAGCCCCGGGGCGCGGAGCGGACACTGCTCGTCGCCGCCCTCATAGAAGTTCCACTCTGGGAGCCGCATGGCCGAGCGGGCTGGCAGCGTGAGGCAGCCGTGGCCGATGGGGGACTGGCGCGCGTCGCCGGGCGGACAAGCCGCCGCCACGCGGAGCTGGAAGACCCGCGTCCACGTGCCGTCGCCGTTCGAGCGCTCCACCGGCATCGCGTCCCGCACCGAGATGGGGACGTCGGCGCGGTTCTGCACCACGACGCTCAGCGTGTTCTTGCCGAAGTAGTGATCTTTCGCGGTCAGCACGATGAGCGGCCGCGTGGGGTCGTTGGCAGGAGGCACCTGCAACGCAAGGGAGAGGAAGAGGAGGGCGCCCACGCGCCGAGTCTAGCCGGAAACGCTCAGCCGCCGCCCTTCAAAGCTTCGTCGATCGCGCCTTCGAGTTCCTCGTAGTCGACCATGCGGCCGTTGACGAAGAAGGTGGGCGTGCCCTCGAGGCCCGCGGCGTCGCCCTCGCGGCGATCCTGCTCCACCATCGTGGTGGCCGCGGCCTTGGCGCTCTGCAGCTTGGCCATGTCGGCGCCCGACTCCTTCGTGAGCTTCTCCACCAGCGCGTCGTCGAGCTTGTCCTGGTTGGCGAAGAGCAGGTCGTGGACCGCCTCCCACTTGCCCTGGGAGTGCGCCGCCACGGCGAAGACCGCGGCGGTCTTGGCGGCCGGGTGGAACTCGAGCGGGAACTGCTTGTAGACGATCCGCGCGCCCTTGCTCTTGACCAGGTTGGCCACCTTGGAGGCCACGGTCTTGCAGTGGGGGCACTGGAAGTCGAAGAACTCGACCACGGTGACCTTGGCCGAGGCGGAGCCGATGGAGGGCCGGCCGGTGAGCGAGAAGTCGTGCTTCACCGTGAGGCGCTTCTGCTCCTTGAGCAGCTCCTTCACCACCTGCCGCTTGGACAAGCCGCGCTGGATCTGCCCGACGGCGTAGTTGGCAAGCTTCGGCGCCGTGGCGCAGGTGGCGCTGTCCTTGACCGCCTCCATGAGGCTGCGCGGCTTGCCGCACGGGTCGAACTGGGCATCGAGGATCTCGACCAGGAGTGCGACCTCAGTGTCGTCGAGGTCGCCGAGCGAGACCCCCGGCAGCTCCGGCCGTGCCGCGGAGGCCGGACCGGATTGACAGAGGATGGCGAGACCGATAACCAGCGCGACCGCGGGCGAAGTGATGACGGTACTTTGGGGCCGTTTCATGCGCGCGGTCTTACTTCCGGCACCCTCACGAGTCAACGCCATCCCATGCCCTCCTCGGTCCTAGTCGCGTTAGGGTCCAACCTCGCCGACCCGCCGACCCAGCTGGCCTCGGCAGTCGAGGCGCTCGGTTCGGAGTTGCGCGAGCTCCGGGTGTCGCGCCCGTACTGGACGGACCCCGTCGGCCCGGTAGACCAGCCGCGTTTCCTCAACGCGGCGGCCGTCGGGCGTACGGATGCAAGCCCCGAGGCTGTCCTGGAATTCCTGCAGCGGCTCGAGGCGCTTCAGGGCCGGGAGCGCACCACCCGCTGGGGGCCGCGCACGCGCGACCTCGACCTGCTGCTCTACGACGACGTGGTCCTCGCCTCAGACACGCTGGTCTTGCCCCACCCAGAGCTCCACAAGCGGCGCTTCGTCCTCGAGCCCGCGTGCGAGCTGGTGCCCCACTGGCGTCACCCGGTGCTCGGCCGCTCGCTCGCGGACCTGCTCGCGGAGCTCCCCCAATGAGGCGCTCCTGGGCCGCGCTGGCGCTCGTCCTCGCGTGCGAGCAGGGTCAGCGGCTCCCCGGGAGCCCGCCGGTCGACCCCCGCCACCCCGCGCTGGTCAGCCGCTTCGAGCCCATGGAGCTAGCGATCCACCCGCTGGTCGAGCACGCCGACTACGACCGATGGGAGGCGGCCGTCGAGGCCCGCGGCGGCCCGCGCTTGGTCCACGCGCTCTACCAACAGATGCTGACGAAGCAGCGCGGCACCTCGCGCACCTTCATGCGCTGGGTCCACTACGCCCACGAGAAGGGCCTCGGCGACGAGGTCACCGACCAGCTCCGACAGCTGGTCGACGCCCTCGCGTCTCGAAACGACGCCGACAGCGATCCCGACATCCTGTTCATCCTGGGTTACCTCGGGTGGGTGCGCCTCATCGGGGACGCCGGCGAGCCGCCGGCTCCCTTCGTGAACGCCCGTGGAGCGGACGCGTTGGTGGGCGTGGTGCGTAAGTCCTGGGAGCCGATGGTCAAACGCTTTCCCGAGTGGGTCGGGCCCCACGGGCTCACCACGAAGGACGTGGCGCGGTGGAACGCGTCCCTGGTCCCCGCCGAGTCGCAGCCTCCGCAGGCCACTACGGCGCCTGAGCCCCCCGCGGCGCTCGGTGGTGTGCTCCACCGCGTCGGCGAGAAGGGGGCCAAGGTGGCGTGTGAGGGGCTGGACGAGATCGTCGCTGGGCTGCCGCAGCGCACGCCGGCGGTGCTGGCCTCCCTGGGCGACGTCTACGCGCTCTGCGCGCTGGAGCGCGGCAACGCTCCGGGGGCGCTGGAGCAGCTCGGGCGAATGCTCGAGTTCCGAGTCGCCGGTGGCTACGGCGCCGTCCTCGCGCGCGTCGGCGACGCCGCCCCAGAGGCCGTGCGGAAGTTCAAGGAGAAAGCTGCCGCGGTGCGGGTCGCGGACCCGGCGTTCGCGCGCAGCACCGGCCTCCCGTGAACGGCCTCGGGCGCAAGCTCGCGCTGGGCCTCGTGCTCGGCGTGGTGGTCGTTGTCGTGATGAGCGTGGCCAGCGACGCCCGCGCGCTCGGGGCGTGCCTCGGCGCGTTCGACTGGCCCCTGTATGCCGCGGTGCTGGCGATCACGGTGGCCGGTTACTCCGTCCGATTCGTGAAGTGGCACGCGTACTTGAGGGTTCTTGGGCACCGGCCGCCGGTCGCCGACAGCCTCCTGGTCTTCCTCGCCGGCATGTCCATGGCGGCCACGCCCGGGACGCTGGGCGAGCTGATCAAGGCGGTGCTGCTACGCGACCGCAGCGGCGTCCCGGCCGCTGACACCGCCGCCGTCGTCATCGCCGACCGGGCCACGGACGTGCTCGCGTTGGTGGTGCTCTCAGCGAGCGGGGCCCTCGCCACGCAGTACGGCGGCGTGGTCCTCGGCCTCACGCTCGGCCTCGTCGCGGTGTTCATCGCCGTGGCGTCCAGCGACCGCCTCTCCGCCGCGGCCCTCGGCCTGGTGCGCAGGATGCCGAAGGGCGAGGTGATCGCGCCGAAGCTCGAGGCCCTGCGGCGCGCGACCGTGGCGCTCGTACGGCCCGGGCCCCTGGCGCTGGCCACCGCGCTGAGCGTGGTGGCGTGGGCGGGCGAGTGCTACGGGCTCCACCTCATCGTGGGCGGGCTCCCCGGCACCTCCCCCGACCCGGCGGCCACCAACTTCGTCTTCTCGTTCGCCACGCTGTTCGGCGCAGTCTCCATGCTGCCCGGAGGCTTGGGCGTGGCCGAAGGCAGCATGGCCGGGCTGCTCCACGGCGTGTTCCACGTGGTCCCCGACCTCGCCACCGCCACTGCGGCCACGCTGCTCGTGCGCTTCGCCACGCTGTGGTTCGGGGTCTTGGTGGGGTTCGTCGCGTGGGCGGTGCTGCGCGCCAGGCCGCCCGTGGTGGCGGCCGATGGGCGTTGACACCGCCGCCGTCACCTTGATACCCCTACGCGCCGGTCCGTCCGCGGACCGAAGATGCGTGCGTAGC
>SXOO01000146.1 GCA_005776725.1 Pseudomonadota bacterium
AGCACCTTGTCCCACGCAAACCCGAACCGCGCCGAGGCGTACTCGTAGAAGTATCGGGAGTTCTCGGCCTGCTCCTCGGGCAGCGAGCCGCCCTCGCCCGAGGCGATTCCGGTGCCGGCGAGCTCCGCGCCCCGTGCGAGCGCGATCTTCGCTTCGGCAGAGAGCGACCCGTAGCTCATGTCAGAGACGAAGAGCGGGATCGCGAGGCGAAGCGGCTTGGCAGCGCGCGGCCCGATGACGAGCTCTGTGCCCACCGGGACGTCCTCGAGGTGCGGCAGCGTGGCCAGCTGGGCCGTGACGAGCTGCAGGTCGTCCCACGAAGGCAGCTGCTGCCGCGGCACCCCCATGGCTTCGGTGGGACCGTGCGCTCCGGTTCGCTTGAGACCGTGCTCGGCCAGCTCCTGGATGTGCCGGACGTGGGGCTCCTCGGGCGCCCCGTGGACGTCCGCGTACGCACCCTGGTAGGCGTCCCGGCGATAAGGCTGGGGATGGTCCCGCTCCCACGCCGCCACGGCGTCTGCGTCGACCCAGAGGCTGCCGTCGCGGACCGTGTGCGCGAACCGCTCGAGGCGCTCGCTGTTGTGATACTCGCTGATGCCCGTCTTGTAGCGATAGTCCCAGCCGTGGAGCCCGCAGATGAGGTTCTCGCCGGCGATGTGACCGTCAGCGAGCAGCGCCCCTCGGTGGTGGCAGCGGCCGTGCAGCACGCTGAAGTCGTCGTCCCAGCGGACGATGACCAGATCCACACCTCCGACGAGCGCATACGCCGGCACGCGGTCCTGCAGCTGGGAGAGCTTCGCGATAGCGACGAGATTCATGGGGGACCTCCAGGGGCACCATAACACCGAGCACTGCAATGGACTTGGGAGCGCTCGCCGGGCCCGTGTGGGCCAGTGCCCGCCTCTGCCCCGCGTGTCATGCGTAAGGCCGTGACCGAGGCTAATTACCGTGAGAACGCTGTGGCGTACGCCGAGACCACGGCCGGCTTGCTGCCCGAGGTGGCGCTCCGCCACTTCACGGCCGCGCTCCCACCCCCGGCGCGGTTGCTGGACGCGGGCTGCCGATGTGGTCGCGAGACCCACTGGTTCCGCCAAAGAGGCTACGACGTGGAGGCCTACGACGCCTGCCCGGCGGGTCCAGCCGCCGGTGGAGGGGCTCGAAGTGGTCTGGAGCGCCCTCGGTCGTGGTGCTTCGTGGGCTCACCGTCGAAGCGATGCGCGCGGCCGATCTCCTGTGATCTACGTCGACACGTCCGCACTCGCCGCTGTCTTCTTCCGAGAAGCCACCGCTCGGCAGGTCCTGAAGGCGCTTCGCGCCGAGTCACGCACCCCGATGGTCATCTCTGCGTGGACGCTGACCGAGCTGGCGAGCGTGGGCTCGATCAAGGCGCGGACAGGGGCGGTCAGTCCAGCCGAGAGAGCGACCGCCCTTGGCGCGTTTCAGCGTTTCGTCTCCGCGAAGCTGCGTATCGTCGAAGTCGAGCCAGCCGACTTCCGCACGGCGACCGTCCTGGTTGAACAGTCGGCGGATCTGAGGGCGGGGGACGCCCTTCACTTGGCCATCGCGCGCCGGATCGACGCGAGGCTGGCAACGCTGGATCGGCGGCTGGGGGCCACAGCGGCGGTGCAGGGGCTGAGTACGCTGACTCTCGTATCCTGACGCCGGTCCTCGCGGAGCGTCGGGCTGCTCTTGTGCTTTGGTGCCGCTGGGCCGCGAGCTTCGCAAGGCGGGCACGAGCCGTCCAGGAGGTCCCACGTCCCATGGCCGTGGCAGGGATCCCGGACACACGGGTTCGGGACGCACGCGCTGGGCCGTGGCGGCCCCTCAGAGACGAACACGGCGTCCGAAATCAGGAAGTGGCCGTGGGGATTGACCTGCGCGCCGTCTTGGAAGCGCTGAATGTGGAGCATCCCCGCGGGGTGGCCGGCGACGCCCTTCTCGGCGCCGATGCGCTCAACGCAGCGGAGGATGGTGTGCGTAGCGCAGGCGAACACGTCGTTCAGGAGGTCCTGGTCCAGGACGCGTCGGTCGGCGTTGCCATGATCCAGCGGCTCGAGATCACCGAGGACCAAGGTCGTCCAGCGTCCGAATCTTCCCGATTCCTGGTGCGTGGGCCGCCAGCACGTGGAGGTCGCCCGGGTCGCTGGTGAGGACGTCCTCCTTACGGTCCGCTGCGCCGCGGACCACGAAGGCATCTACCACGTCGGCGCTCCGGGCACGGGCACACAGTTCCCCGGTTCGCCTAGACCCGCTTGCGTCGAGCGGCACCTCTCGACACCCCCCGAGGACGATCGAGAGCCGCACATCGCGCGGGCTACGCCACGCCTGCGCCACGACAGGCGACGGCACCGAGGCGACAACCCCCTTCGACGTCAGCCACTTCCACCAAACCCAGAAGCGGCGGTCGTCATGGCTCGCTGCGATGAGCGCACCGGCGTCGAGGGTCACTCCCGCCATGCACGCTCTACCGCGGCCAACTCAGCCTCGGTGATCTCACCGTGCTCACGTTCCCAGTCGCCGATGGCTAAAGAAGCGTTCCTGAGGAGGAGGCGAGACTCGGCCGCCCGGGCGAGCCAAGCCGACAGGGTCGAGCCGTCGGCCTGCGCGGCTTCGCGGATGCGAGCGGCGAGGTCTTCGGGAAGGGAGAGGGAGAGGCGTTCCATGCGGCGATCATACAGTCGTAATACGCTGCCATCAACCAGTGACGACATCATGAGCACGCAGCCTCAAACCCCTGCATCCGCCCAGCAGCATCTCGTTCACCCGCCCGGTCACGCCGGACGCGGAGGGCGTGTGGCAGCTCGAGGTCTACGCCAAGGACGCGGCCGGGCGGAACGGAGCGTGCTGCTCGCAGGCGCTGTGCCGTGAAGAACTCGACGTTGAATCCGTGGGTTGTACGAACACGACCGTCCCGCTTCGAGACACGCGCCGGGCCCGCGTGGACCTGTGCCCGCCGCTGCCCCGCGTGATATGCGTAAGGCCGTGACCGAGGCTTATTACCGTGAGAACGCCGTGGCGTACGCCGAGACCACGGCCGGCTTACTGCCCGAGGTGGCGCTCCGCCACTTCACGGTCGCGCTCCCACCTCCGGCGCGGTTGCTGGACGCGGGCTGCGGGTGTGGACGCGACACCCACTGGTTCCGCCAAAGAGGCTACGACGTGGACGCCTTCGACGCCTGCCCCGAGCTCGCGGCCGAGGCGATGCTTCGCTTCGACGTGCCCGCGCGAGTCGCGTCGATGCTGGACCTCGAGGGTGTGGGTTTCGTGGACGGTGTGTGGGCCTCGGCCTCTCTGGTTCACATGCCCCCGAGCACCGCGGCAGAGGCGCTCCGCCGGTTGGCGCGGGCGCTCACGCCGGGGGGTGTGCTCTACGCGTCGGTGAAGGAGGGCTCGGGCCCCGGCATCGACACCATGGGGCGCAGCTTCCACTACTGGCCCGCGCACGAGTTCGTGGCTGCGGTGCTGGCCGCGGCCCCGGGTCTGACCCTGCTGGAGACCTGGACCAACCCCGCCACCCTGGACCCCAAAGGGGCCGGCTTCGTCAACGTCCTGGTTCGCGCGGCGCCTTGAACGACACTCCGCTCACAGAGAAGTAGCGGCGCTCTGCCCATAGGGCCACATGGACGAGGCCGATGAGCACCGGGACATCGAGCGGCCCCGCTCTTGCCGAGCGGCTGTAGCAACCCCAAGTTCTTCGCGGGTATCGCCGCCCCGGTGCTCACGGACGCGGTGCTGAGCGGGCCCGACTTCGGGCTGGAGCTCCTCTATCCGGAGGTGCTCGGCGACCTCTTCGCGGGTAGACGGCGGTCGTCCTCGGCCGATTCGCGAAGCCCGGCGCGGGCACCCTGACGCTGTCGCGGACGCAAGGCGGGGCGAGCGTCGCCCACGTCTCCGACGTGGCGGTCCCTGCGTTCGCGCCCGCGACCGCGCCGGGGTCCGACTCGCGGGCCGCACCACTCCAGGTGTTCCCCTCCAGCGTCTCGATGATGACCCAAGCGCCGGCGCGGCGGACGCGCAGGGCGAACGGCACGTGGTTCTCGCGACCGTCGGTCCCGAAGAAGACGATGTCGCCCGCGGTCGGGACGAAGTCGCCCTGCGCGGGATCGTACGGCCGGTCCTGGGGGACGCCGTGCCAGCGCCCCACGCGTTCGAACTGCCTGCGGAGGGCCCGGCGGTCGGCGCTCACCCCGGAGCGAAGTCGTGTGCCGCCGACATCGGGACGCCCACGAGCTCCGCGACACGGCGGGCGCAGTCGGCGGCGGCCTTCGAGGGGACGGCGGGGCCGGTCGGGTCGACGACGACCTCCGTGAAGGAGGATAACGCGAGCGGAGGGCCGTTCTTCAGGACGAGCCACAACGTCCTCGTACGAGACAGGGGCCGCCGCGGATCCGTCCGGACGGCGAAGGCGAGCTCGATGCAGTCGTCGAAGGTCGCGACAGGGCGACGTGTCTGCCAGGCGAGCAGGCTCCGCTGCGACCAGATCGTGCGGGTGCGGGGGTCGATGACGAGGCAGTCCCCCATGGCGGCGCGGGCGAGCATCGCGACACCGGCGAGGAGGAGGCCGCCCAGGACGCCGGGCCACCAGAGGGGGTAGGGGCCATGCGAGCCCTTCGGTCCGAAGAGGCACGCGCCGGCGACGAGGAGGCCGAAGACGGCCAGGAGGCTGGCCGCGAGCTCCCGGCCGGACGTCGTGTCGACGACGTACGCCCCGGCCACGGAGGGCGCCGCGCCGGAGCGGGCCGTGTCCGGCGGCGGGTCGGCGGGCGAGGTCATTCGGCGCCCCCCTTCTTTCGGGCGGCCGTCAGGATTCGAAGGATGAGCTCCTGGCGGTCGGCGGCGGAGACGCGCGCCGCGGGGATGGTCAGGACCCCGCCCGTGAGGCGCGCAGCGGCCTCGCCACGCTGGAGCAGGGTCTCGCCGCCGGCGCCCCGGAGCTTTGCGAGCGCGTCCGCGGACTCGATGCGGCCGTAGCTGCTGGCCTCGCCCGAGGCGGGGCGGCGGCCCTGCGTGGCGGCGAGCCCCTCGCCGACGTCGGCCAGGATGGCGATCGTGCCCGTGTCCCGACCCTGCAGGTCGCGTGTCGTTGCATCGGCGACGCGGAAGAGCGGCAGCGCGTGGGGGCGGACGACCGTCGCGCCGCTAGCTGCCGAAGATGATGTTGCAGTCCGGGTGCGCCATCTCGCGGATGACGCGGACCGCCGCGGACAGGTGCCACGAATCACTCGAGCAGGGTAGCCGGCGCCGGGAGGCGGGTCCAGCCGCCGGTGGAGGGCTCGATGGGGTCTGGAGCGGACAGGTGCCACGAAGGCCGCCATCGCCAACGTCCGCGCCATCGCCGTCTGTGCAATCGCCGCCTGGGGTCTCGCGCTGGAGCCTCGCGCCTCGGGAGGATCGCCGGGCTCGAGGAGGCTGCGGACGTCCTTCGTCACTCGGATGCGCCCAGTGTGCCTGGCTCGACTCCTCCGTTGGCGACGACACCTCAGCTGGAGCGTGCAATACCGGGGCGGCGCTCGAGGCTGAGCGAGGTGCAGCTCTGGTCGCACGACGCCCTTCTCCACTTGGGGTTGATACGGCCGGGCGAATGGTGAAGCACCCGACGGGCCGTCCTTGGAAGCTGCGTAGGCGCCCCGAGAGGTCACCGGTAAGCCGTATCCGAGGAATCCGCGCACGCAAGTCGAAGGGGGGAGTGGCCTCTACTCGCCGCGAGATAATGGCCAGGGAGTGAGGATCTGCCAATGCCTGACCTTCCCCACGCCAGCGGCGCGCAGGCCCGCCAATGGAGCGTCGTCGGCGTCGTCGCCGGGGCCATCGCGGTACTCCTGCACCTGGGAGTACACGGGGTGATCCTGTACCCGCAGCTCGCGTTCAACGTGGACATGGGCCGGGCCTTCGGCCGCACGCTCGATCTCGTGGAGACCGGGACGCTGCCGGAGAAGGGGCCGCCCATGACCGACGCCTCG
>SXOO01000020.1 GCA_005776725.1 Pseudomonadota bacterium
AACACCCGAAGCTGTAGCTTGCCCGACGCGAAGAGGTCGATGCCGGTGGACAGCGACGGGCTGATTGCCTCCGGCTGGCCAGCCGCGCTCGGCCCGGCAAGGGTGATGTAGTCCTGCCACACGATCTGCTTCATGGTCAGGCCTCCGTCGCGGTGATGCGGGCGCACAACACGGCCGAGCTGCCAGAGACAGTTGCCGGGAACCTCACGGCCCAGCGAAGGTACTGCCCCAGCCGATAGTCTCCCCCGCGCTCGATAGACTTGAGGAGCGTGAGGATGAACTGACCCTCTTGTCTGACGGAGGCGGAGGTCGGCGTGGAGAACATCGTCGTCCAGCTGTCTGAGTCGATGGCGTCACAGACCTGGACGTCGAGCACCGGTACCTGCCCCGCCGCGGAGGCCGTCGCACGAAACAGCTCGACGCCCAGGACGACCATCTGGGAACGTCGGGTGTCGAGGACCTGGGCGAAGGGCTGAAGAATCCGCGTGAACGGCTTCGAAGCCGCGCCCGCCGGGGGAGCCTGCGAGAAACGGGTTATGGGCAGGAAATCGAAGGACCTCACGGTATGGCCTCCAAACCATGTGGGCCCCGGAGCGGTGGGCCCCGGAGCGGTGGGCCCCGGAGCAATTCTACTGTATTGCCCAGAGGATACCTGGTGCACTGCGGCCGTAAAGGGGTCTATTGCAAATTTCTCAGAATTCGTCAGCCATGCTATCTACCGGGGCCCCGAGGGCCGGAGTACGCACACCGCGGGGTGCCATCGTCTGGCCCCAAAACGAGGCCCGTCCCAGTGTTCTGGACCTGCATGGTCTCGAGCGGAATCACCGCGAGGTCCGTCGCAGGGTTGAATGAAGCTGGTCGAGATGGCGCTGGTGGTCGACACGATGAGGCGACCCTCCACTCCAAGCGCAGTCGCGGTCGCCTTGGTCAGCTCGGGCCCAGACACGAGCCGGCGCCACCCTGGGCGTCACGGGAAGAGGTCGTAGAGATCTGTTGTGATTCCCAGAGCATGGCGGCGTTGGCCTTCAGAGGGGCAAGTTCACGCTCCTCTTCCGAACCTCGGCGCCCGCCGTCGGAGATCTCGTGTGGGGCGCGCTCGGTCGCTCAGGGCGCGAACGCGCGGACCGAGCGCGCAACGTTGCCCTCGGCGTCCCGAAGCTCTACCCAGAGCTCATGATCGCGCCCGGCCACGAGCGGCTGAGCGCTCCCCGTGGCGCCGTACGTGATAGCGGTGGTCCCCGGGGGGAGCGCCGTCGAGTCCCAGCGCAGCTCGCCTCCCTCCAGGACGCGGACGCGCACCGTGTGGCCTGCAGGGGCCGAGTCGGGGATCGACCACGAGATCGCAAAGCCGGGACCGACCCGGATGTCTTCTGGCAGCGCGTCCAGCGGCATCGGCGGCGCTTCGAAGGAGTCGGAGACCCCGTCGTACCAGCCCATGTCGATGCGCCACGGCGTCGGGGGCGGCCGTACCGCGCCCACATCGAGCTCGAAGCCGTAGATCAGCCCGTCGCGGTCGTCGAAGCGGCGTCCAGACAGATCGATCGGGCCCACGGTGGGCACCCAGGCGGCGCCGCGCACGGGGATGTTCGTCATCTCGCGCCCCTCCACGCTGACCACGTAGCGATCGCTGAGGTCGTCGCGGCGCTCGCGCATCACCGTCACACGGCGGTCGCCGCGCACGGGCGTGAAGACCACGTGCCGCTCGATGTTCGAGCCTCGGATCTCCAGCATCGGCACCCGCGTCCCGTCGAACATCTCCTCGGAGGGGTCGCCGTCCCAGAAGTTTCCGTCGCCATCCTCGTCCAGTGACACGATCAGCATGTAGCGGCCGTCGGGGAGGCCCTCGATGCGAAACGGCTGGGGATTCATGGGCGCCGCGATCCGCGTCCACTGCTGGTGGTAGGGCTCGACGAAGCGCGCGGACTCCACGGAGAGCACGAGCGTGCCGCGCGGCTCCACCCCGTCGAAGGCCACCGAGCCGCTGATGGCGTGGCCCCCCTTCACCGCGCCGATGCGCACGGGTCCCCACACATTGGACAGCGGGCCCTCGACGTCGCCCACCTGCTCGCTCACGGCGAACCAGAGCTCTTCGCCGTCGGGTAGGCCGTACTGCACGTAGAGCGCGCGCTGGTTGCCGGGCCACGGAGGGATCTGCGCCACGCCTCCCCCTTCGGGCTGCCCCGGACCCGGGTCTGGCGAGGTGCTCCAGTAGAGGTTGTAGAACTCAGCGCTCTCCCCTCCGCCCTGCCCCTCGAACTGCACCGAGGCGGCGCCCTCCAGCGGAAAGACCTGGAGATCCAGCGGGGCGCGCGGGCTGACCTCCGGCGGATCGACCAGCTCGAGGTGGAGGTCGGCGAGCCCGTCGGGCCCGATCTCGAAGGCCGGGAGGGAGGCGGCTGGCGCGTTGCGGTTGGTGTCCGTGGCCCCGAGGTAGTCGAGGAAGGCCACGGCGTAGTAGCGGCCGGGCGGGACACCCCGGATGGTGAAGGCGCCCGGCGCGTCCAGCGAGGTGCCCCAGCCGGCGAGCCCCGGTGAGACCGCCTCTTGGCGCAGCTGCACGAAGACGCGCCCTCGCCGCTTGCCGGAGTACGCGACCGTGCCCTGGACCTCCACGCGCGACACGCGGTCCCAGGAGTTCAGGTCGAAATCGAGGGTGTGGAGGCCGTCGCTGGCGAGAGTCACCGTGGCAGACGGGGGTGAGAAGACCGCGGCCCCCTCGAGGACACCGGGGACCACCGCGTAGCTCCCTGGCGACAGGCCGTCGAACGCGTACTGCCCGTCCGGCCCGGTCAGCGCTGAGTGCACCTGGGACGCTGAGGCGGTGACCACCACGCCCTCGGCGGGCGCGCCACCCGCCAGGACTCGCCCCTCGAGCCGCGCGGGCCCGCTGGGCGACTCCGCGCACGCGGTGACGACAGCTGCCGTCAGGATCGCGAGCGCGCGCGTCACTAGGGTGCGAGGAGCGGCACGACGAAGACGGAGCCCTGATCGAGGCCCGAGCCCTGGCCTTCGTACCCGGAGACTGCGAGCCAGACGGTGCCGTCCGGGAACGTCGCTCCCACGACGGTCTCGCCGATTCGCCCCTCGGGCCGCTCAGTCTCGCCACCCAGGGCCCAGAGCGGCAGCGCCTTCAGGCCGTCGCCAGCCTGGCTGCCGTTGCCCACGAACTCCACGAGGCGCGCGCCGCCCGCGAAGGGCGTGCCCCCTCCGCCGCCGAGCGGGCCACCTACCAGCACCGCAGCGCGGCCACCGGGGAGCACCCCGGGAACGAGCGCCACCGAGCGCCCCAGCTCTTCGCCGGGTGAGCCGCCCTCGACGCGGAGGTTCGCGAGCGCTCCGACGGGCCCGAATGGCGTCGGCGTCTGCGCCTGCAACAAGGGGAGCCGCGACGCCGCGAGTGTTGCGAGCCAGCTCCCGCGGACCATCCACGCCCCGCCCACGGTGTTCCCAGACACCGACAACTGGAAAGCGCCCACTCCGAGGTCTGCCAGCCCGTCGCCGTCGAGGTCACCGCCGGAGTCCACCGAGAAGCCGGACTGCGCCCCCGCCACGCCGGGCGCCAGCAAGGTCACCAGCGGCTCCGACGGGCAGCCCGGCTTGCCGTAGCCCCAGATCAGCCGAACGGTGCCCTGGTTGCTCTGACCGAAGTCCTCGGCGTTGGCGCCGATCGCCACCTCGTCGCAGCCGTCTCCGTCGAGATCGGGCACCCCGGACACGGAGCGCCCGAGCGCGTCGCTCGCCAGCAGCCCCTGGACGGTGAGCCACGCGTCGCAGATGACGGTGATCTTGGTGGGCGCGGTGGAGGCCCGCCCGCGGATGATCAGCGCGGCGCCGGCGTTGGCCTCCTTCGGCGGATCCCACGAGACGCTGCCCAAGACCAGCTCGTCCTTGCCATCGCCGTCCATGTCGAAGCCCCCGTCGAGGCTGTCGGGCGTCACGTTGTCTTGGGGCGGGTAGTAGGCGAACGCCGGCTTGGTCTCGACGCCGGCGCCCGTGCCGCGGAAGACGAACACCACGCCGGAGTTCGTGGTGGCGCCCGTGCAGGTGCCGTCCCGCAGGTAAGCGGCGTTCGTCTCGAAGTTGTTCGGGCGGTCGTCCGCCCGCGCGAGGACCGCGAGGTCGTTGTGGCCGTCGCCGTCGAAGTCGCCGCCAGCAGCAGCCCACCCGAGCTGATCGCTGCCGCTGTGCCCGGTGAAGTTCGCGAGCACCGTGGGGGCACCGCTGTACGGCGACGTAGAGGCGCTGGAGTACACGGTGGCGAGCCCCGAGTTGATGTTGGCGTCCGTCTCTCCGTTCGGGATGCCCACGAAGAGCTCGGGCTTGCCGTCCCCGTTGAGGTCTGGGACGAACGCGAGCCCACGCCCCACGTTTGCCCCGGAGGCCTCGCCGGGCATGGCCAGCGGCACGGCGTCCGGCTTCTCGGGCACCGCGGCGCCGCGGGCGTAGTACGGCCGCCCGACGTTCGGCCCAAGGTCGTCGTTCTGGCCCGCGAAGACGAGGGCATCGCGCACGCCGTCGCCGTCGAGGTCGCCCGCGATCGTGGCCGCCTGGCCGAAGCGGTCGGTCCCCGCCAGGCCGCCGACCGTGCGCGCAAGCTGCGGCGCGCCGCCCACAACACCTCGGAAGATGCGCAGTGTGCCCGCATTCGCGGGTCCGCCGGGCACCTCGAGCTGAAAGTCACCCACGACAAGATCCCGGGGAGCCACGCCGTCCCAGTCGGCCACCGCGACCCACCAGCCGGTCTGGTCGGAGGCCACGGCGCCCTCGATCGTGCGTGTCGCGCTCTCGGCGGGGTCTGTGATCAGCGGCGGTGTGGTGGGGAGTGTGGTCTGGGACCAGATCCGGACGGCGCCGACCTGGATCTTTCCCGTCACGCCGCGGAGGTATTGGCTGGCGACCAGCTCCGCGGCGTCGTCGCCGTCGAGATCCCCGGCGGCGAGGGTGCGACCGAGGTTGGTCCCCTTATCCACCGCGTCGATCCCTCCCAGGAACCGCACCGGCAGCTCGGTGAGCCCGCCGACCAGCATGGCATCCGCGAGCACGCCCGCGTGGATCGCGATCAGCCCATCGTTTGTTCGCCCCGCGGCTGCGCCCCACTTGAGGGAGCCCCAGGCCACGTCGTCTGCGCCGTTCTTGTCGAAGTCGCCCACCGCGACCGCGTTACCCATCTGGAGGTCCGCCTCGCCCGCGGGCCCAGTGGGCGTGGCGGTCATGCCGTAGACGATGGTGTCTGCGTCTTCGATGAAGCCGCCCGGGCGCCCGAGGAAGACGTGCAACGCTCCCTGGTTCGAGCGCTGAGGGGTGGCCTTGCGGTCCTCGCCCAGGCGGGCGCTCACCACCAGATCCAGCTCCCCGTCGCCGTTGACGTCGCCGGCGTCCATGGCGAAACCGAACTCGTCGCTCCCGAACGGCCCAGCCAGCACGGTGCTCGGGGCGTCTTCGAAGAAGGCGCCCGGCACGCCGCGAAACACCCAGACGCCGCCGTTGTTGACCAGCCCGGCCACGTCCAGCTGATACCCGGAGACCGCGAGATCCAGCAGGCCGTCGCCGTCGAAGTCGCGCAGCAGCACGGCCTGGCCCACGAAGTCGCGGCGGCGCGCACCGGTGATCACGCGCAATGGAGATGCCTCGAGGCCGCCTCCCGCAGCGACGGGGAGACCGCGGTACACATAGGCCGCGCCGCCGTCCAGCGCGTCGACGTCCGCCTCCCGGAGGCCCAGCACCGCGTCCGCGAGCCCGTCGCCGTCGATGTCGCCGGCCGCGACCGCCGCGTGCGCCGAGCCGTCGCCAGCGCGCGGCAGCGACACCGCGAGCGACGACGCCACAACCACGGGGATCTGGGTGGTGAGGCTGGTGTATCGGTCCGTGACGGCGAGGGCGCCCTGCCCTGCCGCGGCGGCTGTGATGGCGCCCTCCGAGACCGACAGGAGCGCTTCAGACCCCGGAGCGGGCGCGAAGTCGAAGACCCCCGAGCCACCGACCACGCGCGGCACGAACGTGGAGCCCGCGGGCAAGGCCAGCTGTCGCGGGTCGCCCACGAGCACGGCACCGTCGACCACCGTGATCTTCGCGTCCAGCGCCAGCTCGAGGACAAGGTCCCGCGCCCTCACGGTCACCTTGCCCGCGCTACCGGCGACGAACGCGCCGTCGGGAGCGAGCATGGCGCCGTTCGCCGGGCCCACGAGCTCGAACGACACCACGCCGGAGCCGCCCAGCACCTCGAACGCGACGTCCGCGCCCGGCGGCACCGTGGCCGCCCCGGGCAGGACCTGGGGCGGGTCCACCACGTTCACGAGAGAAGCGCCCGTCCCTTCGCAGCCGAGATCCGTCAGGACGATCACGTCCACCACCCCAACCGAACCGCCGGAGAGGTACGCCCCGGTCAGCGCGTTGACGATGCCCCCGCTCTGGTCGCTCTCCAGCGCGAAGCGATACTTCCCGGTGCCGCCCGAGGCCTTGAACACGAGCAGATCGTAGGGCAGCGCCGCGGTGGCCTCGGGAGTGAGGACCAGCGGGGGATCGCAAGGGAGCGGGCCCACGGGCCCGAGGTCCTCCGGGGGGGGCTCCACGTCCTCCGGCGGGGGCTCCACGTCCTCCAGCGGGGCCTCCACGTCCTCCGGCGGGGGCTCCACGTCCTCCAGCGGGGGCTCCACGTCCTCCAGCGGGGCCTCCACGTCCTCCGGCGGCGGCTCCACGTCCTCCGGCGGCGGCTCCACGTCCTCCGGCGGCGGCTCCACGTCCTCCGGCGGCGGCTCCACGTCCTCCGGCGGCGGCTCCACGTCCTCCGGCGGCGGCTCCACCTCCTCCGGCGGCGGCTCCACGTCCTCCGGCGGCGGCTCCACGTCCTCCGGCGGCGGCTCAGCGTCCGCGGGCGGCCCAGCGTCGGGCGGCGGGGTGTCGACCTCGCCCGCCGGCTCCTCGGCGTCTAGGGGGGCGCGCGTGTCTTCTGGGCTCGCGGGGACGTCGTCTGAGGGCGCTCCGACGTCGTCTCCGCCGACCTCCGCGAGCTCGAAGGCGTCGTCGGCGCTGTCGGGGGCGACGGTGAGGTCGGCACCAGCACCCGGAGTGGTCGTGTCGTCAGCGGCTACTCCGGGGGTGTCCGCCGTGCCCTGCGCGTCTGCAACGTCGGTCACCGCCGCCGAGGGCGCCCCGCACGCCGCCACGACCCACACCAGCAACCAACAGCACCGCATGTTCCCCTCCACCTCGACCGCCGCATCATCGCACCGGTCTGGCCAAAAAAACGAGTCCCACCGGCCCCCTCGACGCTGCGCGACCCAGCGGCTTTCGTAGCAAGGCTGCAAACCGCCGAGGGGTGCTCGGCTCGGCGCTCGCGCCACAGGAATTCACGTTGGGGCCGGGGCAGCAGAGATCCCCGGCCCGGTTCACCTCCGCGCTCCCGCGCTTCGGCGAAATTCAAGCTGGGGCCGGGGCAGCAGAGATCCCCGGCCCGGTTCACCTCCGCGCTCCCGCGCTCCGGTGAATTCGCTGCCTGCCGCCCGTTCCAGCCGTTGAGCCGCCCACCGCGGGGTGCAATAGTCCACGATGTGCGTGCTTGCGCCCTCCTCACCCTCTACGTCCTCGTCGGCTGTGCCGAAAGCGGCGACGTCACTGCCCAGCCCGGCCCCGACGCCGGCTGCGTAGACTGCGGAGGGGACACGGCGCCCGGGCTCGACGCGGACTTCGCTGACGTCCCGACGCTCGCCGATTCGGGCGGGACCACCGAGACCGACGTGGACCGATCACCGGACGTCCCGCAGCTCCACCGAGACACCGCCCAGCCGGTAGGCGACGACGCTCCCGAGCCGCCGGACACCGCGGCCCCCGTCGACGCGGACGGCCCGCCCGACGCGGCCCTCGACGTCACGCCGGAGGACGGAGGGGCCCCCGCGGACACCGAGATCCCGGACCTCACGGATCCCGTCGCCGACGCGGTCGAGCTCGACGTCACACCGGACGACGCAGAAGCCCCACCAGACGCCGAAGCGCCGGAAACGGCCGAACCCGTCGCCGACGTGACTCTAGTCGACGTCGAGGAGCCCCTCGACGACGCCGGCCCGCCCGATGCGACCACCCCGGAGGACTCGGGCCCGGTCGACACGGACACTGGCCCCGAGCCGGTCACCCCCAGCGAGGGCGCCCCCACGGTGGCGTCGGCACAGCTGCTCGGCACCGTCGTGGTGCACGCCACCCCGGTGGGCGGAGCGCTGGCGGCTGTGGGCGAGGCTGGGGTCACGTGGCTCGGCTCTGGCCCTCCCGCGGTGCTCGACACGAGCCTCACCTCCGTGGTGGCTGGGGCGGCGCTCGACGCGACGCGGGTGTTCCTCAGCGAGAGCGCGGCGTCTTTCGTGGCCCAAGCGGGCAGCTTCACCCCGTCCCCGATCGTCTCGGCCATGGGCGGGGACGTGAGCGGCGTCGCGGTGCGCGCCGGGACGTCGCCCACGATCTGGCTGGCCGCGCAGGGCAAGCTCTGGCGATGGCGCGACGCCCAGGTGAAGCCCCTCGTCACGCCGGGCTACGACTTCTCGGAGGCGCGCCTCGCGCTGGACGACGGGGTGCTGTGGGCCGCGGCGCCGTTCGGCCTCTATCGCATCGTCGAGGCCGCGGGGGGCGCCGATGTTCTGGCGGTGCGCCCCGATCTCGACGCCACCGACGTGGCCGTCGACAGCGGCGGCCGGATCGCCACCCTCGACACCGCCGGGAACTTCCACCTCCGGGACGCGTCCGGCGTTTGGGCGGCGTGGCGCTTCCCGGCGCCGGCTACCGTGGTCTGCGGCAGCTGGGTCGCCGGGCAGCTCTTCGTGGTGCTTGCGGACGGCGCCCTCTGGTTCGTCGCTCCAGACGGCCGGTGGCCCGTCGCGGCGGCCGGCTCGGGCATCCTCGGCTGCGCCGTCGACGCGTTGGGCCGCGGAGTCACGTGGGGCGAGGCGGGGCTCACGCGCTGGGCGGTCAACGCGCCCGTGGACGTGGGCCCCACCGAGGTCACCTGGGCCGGCCAGATCGGACCACTCCTCTCGGCGCGGTGCAGTATGTGCCACGGGCCCAACGGCTACGCGCACTCCCTCTACACATTTGAGCAGGCGAAGAACGAGATCGACGCTCTGCTCCTCATGGTATCGTCGGGCGCCATGCCGCTCCCACCGAACGTGCCGCTCAGCGGTGCGGAGGTGGGGCTCATCCAGGCCTGGAAGACCGGAGGGTTTCTCGAGTGAACGCCGCCTCGCTCTCCATCCTCCTCGCGTTGTCTGCGCCGCCCAACACCGAGCTGGTCTGCCCCGCCCCCGAGGCGGAGCTCAGCCCCACGAACTACTTGCGCGCGCTAGCGCTCGACCTCACGGGGCGCCCGCCGGACGACGCGCTCGTCGAAGCCGTGCTCACCTCAGGCGAGGTCGACGACGCCACGCTCGACGCGCTGCTCGACAGCGAGGGCTTCGTGGAGCGGGTGGTCCGGCGTCACCGCACGATCTTCTGGCCCAACCTCACCAACGTCAGCCTCACGGCGGTGCGGGCTTCGCTGGCCACGACCGGGGGCCGTAACTGGGTGCGCACCAAGGCCACGACCTTCCGCGGGCAGGCCATCGAGTGCCTCGACGAGCCTGCACGCTGGGACGCGAACGGCGCCATCATCACCACGCCCTACACCATGCCAGATGGCAAGGTGGCGCTGCGCGAGGGGTGGATCGAGGTCGAGCCGTACTGGCTTCCCGTTGGCCAGAAGATCCGCGTGTGCGCCTTCGACGGCCAGTCCAACGCGGTGTCGGCCTCGGGCACCAGCTGCACCGGCCGGGATGGGCTCGTCGACCCCGGCTGCGGGTGCGGCCCCGAGCTCCAGTGGTGCCGCCAGGGCAACGCCGACCTCCCGGTGCAGGAGGCCATGGCGGGCGACCTGGAACGTCGGGTGGGCGCGATGATCGAAGAAGACCGCCCCTACCTGGACCTGTTCACCAGCACGCGCGCCTTCGTGAACGGCCCACTGGTGCACTTCCTCAAGCACCGGGCCGGCGAGCTCACCAACAACACGCGCTTCGACCCGCTACCGCTCGACGTGTCGGCGCTTCCCAACCTGCACTACCGCGACCGCGACGCATGGACCGAGATCACGCTCGGGAACGAACACGCCGGCGTGCTCACGAGCTGGGCGTTCCTCGCGCGCTTCCAGACGGCTCGCGCACGGGCAAACCGCTTCTACAACGCCTTCTTGTGCCAGCCGTTCCAGCCCCCGGCGGCGGGGATCCCGATCGACCCCAGCGCCGCCCTCGAGCCCGACCTCCAGAAGCGCGCGGGGTGCAAGTACTGCCACGCGCTGCTCGAACCCTCGTCTTCGTTCTGGGGCCGCTGGACCGAGTCGGGCGCGGGCCACCTCGCACCCGACCGCTTCCCAGCGTACTCGGAGACCTGCAGGGAGTGCGGGCTCACCGGCACCAACTGCACCCGCGAGTGCCGCGACTTCTATGTGATCTCGGCGGCCACTCCGGCGGAGAAGGCCAACCTCGGGAAGCTCTGGTGGTACAGCTTCCGCCGGCCCGAGCACGAGAAGAACATCGAGCAGGGGCCGCGCCTCCTCGCCTACGAGGGCATCGTGGACGGCCGGCTGCCCGTCTGCGTCGCCCGAAGCACCGCGGAGTGGCTGCTGGGCCGGAAACTCGCCGACGCGGAGCTGCCCTGGGCCGACCAGATGGCCACCTCCTTCGCCGCCGACGGGTACTCCTTCAAGCGCCTCGTCCGCTCGGTCGTGACCAGCGATGTCTATCGGAGGATCCAATGAGCCGGTCACGCGGAGTCGCCCTGTTCCTCGTTTGCGCGGGCTGCGCCGAGACCCAAGCGCCCGTGGCCGCCGCCCCGGCGCCCCAACAGCCGTCTGGTGCTCCCGAGCTCGTCCGCATCGAGTCCGGCCCGATCGGCACCAAGCCCACGGGCGTGCCGATCGGCGACCCGCCGGTTGCGGGTACGGTCTTTCACGCCAGCTTCGGCGAGCCGATCGACGTCGGCCTGCTCCCGGCGCCCGAAGAGGGCGCGCCGCTCACGCGGATGCGCCGCCGCGTCGACCTCGACCAGCTCGACGCGCTCATCAAGGGGGTCACGGGCGGCTTCGGCTGGGAGGTGGGCGGCAAGAACCAGCTGGTGGAGCTGGCGGCCACGCTGGGCAAACCCGACTACCTCGATCAGACCACGGAGATCCTCGACGCCTCGGCGCTGTTCATGAAGTTCCTCGGAGACGCCGCGCGGTCTGTGTGTAACGAGACGCGCAAGCGCGACCTCGCCGCCGAAGCGGGCGCGCGCGCCCTCATGCGGGTCGCGGGCCCCACCGACACCTGGGCCAAGGCGCCGGAGCTCATCGACGCCAACCTGCAGGCCCTCCTCCTCCGGTTCCACGGGCGCGCCGTCGCGGGCGACTCGCCCGAGCTCGAGCACTGGCGCTGGCTCTATCGCGCGGCGGAGCTGAAGCTCGATCCCGCGCGCGCCTGGCAGGCCGTCTGTGTGGGCCTCATGACCCACCCCGACTTCATCAGCTACTGATCCAGGGGAGCACCAAACCATGACGCACAGCGCTCGCCGCCGCTTCCTGAAGTCGCTCGCCTGCCTCGGCGGGGCCGCCGCCACCACGCCGCTCTGGATGTCCGGGCTCGCCAGGGCGCTCGACGCGCCGGCCAAGACGCCCCGCTACTTCGTCTTCGCGTATTTCAGCGGCGCTTGGGACGTCCTGCTCTCCCTCGATCCGCGCGACCCCAACGTCTTCACCAACGCCGCCTCCGCCACGACGCGTATTCAGCCGGGCTACGAGCAGCTGGACGACGTCACGAACGACGGCTCCCTCGTCGTGGCCAAGAACGGCGCGGTATTTGGTCCCTACATCGGGCGCCTCGCTTCCCACTCGGACAAGCTCTGCGTCGTCCGCGGCATGAGCATGGACACGCTCACGCACGAGGTCGGGCGACGCCGCTTCCTCACGGGCAGGCCGCCCAGCGGGCTCCTGGCGCGTGGCTCATCGGCAGCCACCTGGCTGGCGGCGCAGCTCGGCCAGAGCGAGGTGGTGCCGAACCTCGCGATCCGCGTAGAGAGCTACAACGTCGACCAGCCGAACTGGGCCTCGGGCCTCGAGGTGGCCAGAGTGCCCGACCTCGTGAGGGCGTTCCGGAAGGCCGAGCCGGCCCTCGACCCCACGGTAGACGCGTTGATCGACGGGCTCCTGGCGGAGCGCGCGGCGTGCGCCAACGCGGCGGGCTCACCGCTGTGGCAAGCCGGGGAGTCCGCGCGCATCAAGGCGGCCGAGATGACCAGCGCCGGGTACGACGCGTTGTTCGACTTTCAGGCCAAGACCGAGTCGATGGCGGCGCTTCGCCAGCACTACGGGATCGCGGCTACGGGCGCCACGGCCCTCGAAACCCCCGAGGCGCAGGCAGCCGCCGCTGCCACCGCGCTCACGGCTGGCCTGTCGCGCGTTGTCAGCTTCCAGGCCGCAGGCGGCCTCGACACGCACTTCGATGACTGGGCCACCGACCAAGGCCCCACCCAGCAGCGCGGCTTCGCGGCCGTCGCGGCGCTGGCGGAGGACCTCGCAAGTCGCGAGCACCCCAGCGGCGACGGGTCTTCGTGGCTCGACCACACCACCATCGTCGGCTTCTCCGAGTTCTCGCGTACGCCGCTCCTCAATACGCGGGGGGGACGCGACCACCACCTGGGCAACAGCTGCTTCCTCCTCGGAGGGCGCGTACGGCCGGGGATCATCGGCGCGTCTACGGACGTCGGGATGCTGCCTCGACCCATCGATCTCGGCACGGGCGCGGTTAACGAGGCGGGCGGTGAGATCCCGAAGCCGGAGCACGTGCTCATGGGCCTCTTCCGGGAAGCGGGCGTGGAGGGTGATCCCGCCGACCTCCGCGTCGAGCCGCTCGCCGCTGCCTTCAAGGCCGCCTGATGGCAGCGCCGGAGGTACGCGAAGCGACCAGCGCCGCCCGATCCCACCTCACCCACGAAGAGCTGGTCGCGGGGATGCAGGCGCTGTCTCCCAGCGCCGACGAAGCGGTGGTCACGCGGGTCGTGGCGCGTCAGCCAGAAGAGGGTCGACAGCTGCTCGCCCGCGGAACGCTGGACGTGGACGAGGGGCTGGTGGGCGACAAGTGGGCGCAGGGCAAGCGGAAACGCGGCGAGCAGGTCACGCTGATGCGCTACGACGTCGCGTTGCTCATGACCCGTGGCGGCGAAGTGGCGATCCTGGGCGACAACCTCTTCGCGTCGATCGACACCTCGGAGGCCAACCTCCCCGCGGGCACGCTCCTCGCCGTGGGCGACGCGCAGTGCCGGGTAACGCCAAAGCCGCACAACGGGTGTAGCAAGTTCTCGGCGCGGGTCGGGGAGGCCGCTTGGGCCCTCACCTCGGATCCCGATTGGCGCGCTCACCGCCTGCGCGGGATCCACCTGGAGGTTGTGGAGAGCGGGTCGGTGTGCCCCGGCGACCGCATCCGGGTGTTGGCGCGCTCAGAGCACGCCGCGGGCGATCCAGAAGCCTGATCGAGCCCGCAGCAGAGGGCCGTGCAACGCGCAGCCCTTAGAGGTCCGGCGCTTCGCCGGGGCTTCTACCCCGGCGAACGCGCGGTCCGCTTAGTCCTCCCAGAAGGTCTCGTCGAACTTGTCGCGGAGCATCTTGGCCTTCTTCTTCTCGAGGATGGCCTCGGCCTCCACCTCGGGGATCACGTCCGCCGCAGTGTCGTCCACGAACTTCAGCTGCTCGTCGAAGATCTTCTTCCCCAGGGCCTTGTCCTTGAGCTTGGTCGCGAGGAGCTCGGCGTACAGGACACGCGTGGCGAGGTAGTTGGGAGAGGCCTTGATCGACTTCTCGAAGTGCTTCCGGCTCTGGTCGTGATCGCCACCGGGGAACGGGACCTTCGTGAAGTAGCCCGCGAGGTAGCGGTCGGCCGCGCCGTAGAAGAAGTCGGGATCCAGCTTCTCGATGCGGCGCATCATCAGATAGATCTTCTCTTTGTTGCTGAGCACGGTGACGAGGCTGGTGGCCAGACCGTGCTTCCCGAGCGCGACCGCGTACCAGTACACGGCGTCGATGTCGCTCTTGTCGAGCTTGGAGATGGTCTCCTCGAGCGGCTCCTTGGCGCACGCAGCCGCGGCGTAGTCCGGGTTGCCGATCCGGATGGCCTTCTCAGCCACCAGATACGCCTGCTCGAGCGTGTTGACCATCTCCTCTTCCTTGGCGTCTGCCGAGTCGTCACCCGCCTCGTCAGCCTCCTGGAAGTCGAGGCGAAGGTAGCCGTCGCCCAGGAAGTACATGGCGCGCGCGAGGCGCGTGTAGTTCTCGGCCTTCTTCGGCGCGATCGCCACGGCCTCTTTCCACTGCGCGATTGCCTCGCGCAGCTTCGCGACGTCCTTTCTCTCCGCCCACGCAGCGGCGGCGGCGGCCTCGACGGCGGCGAGATCGCCGGCCTTCGCCGCTGGGAAGGCGTCCTCAGCGCACATGCCCGCGGTGTGGGAGCTCGAACAGCCGGAGCCCAGAACGAAGCCGAACAGCGTAAAACCGATCAACGCGCGATGCATAGGTAGTGGTGGTCCCCTCGTGGTGTTGTGGCCGCCCTTCTACGCGGTCGCGCCCAAGACCGTCAAGGCAGCTCCGGCAGCCGTTGCGTTGTGGCAGCATCGGGCGTAGTTCTTGGCCCGCCGAGTTCAGGGAGGGACGTCGTGAGCCAAAAGAAGAAGAAGGGGACGATGGGCGCGATGCGCTCCAGCTTCACCGGCCTCGTCCGCGGTAAGTCCAACGACCGGACGGGCGCGCGCTTCTGGCGCTTGCTGGGCGGGCTGTTCGCCGCCGCGCTAGTCAGCTACTTCCTCATCACCTTTCGATAGGTCCAGGCCCGCACATGGTGTTGAACGTGATCCGCCGAGCCTTCGTGTTGTGGTGGATCCTGCTCCGTTACGGCACGCAGTGGCTGTTCCAGCGAGAGCGCCGCGCGGCCACGCTGCGCACCGCCTTCGAGCGCCTCGGCCCCACCTACTTGAAGCTCGGTCAGATTATCGCGTCGAGCCCGGGGCTCTTCCCGAAGCCCTACGTGGAGGAGTTCCAGAAGTGCCTCGATCGGGTGCCGCCGTTCGCCTTCGCGGACGTGAAGCGCATCGTGGGCGAGGAGCTGGGGCGCCCCACCGAGACCGTCTTCTCCTCCATCGAGGAGGCGCCGCTCGCCGCTGCCTCCATCGCCGAGGTTCATGCCGCACGCCTCATCGACGGCTCGGACGTGGTGATCAAGGTGCAGCGCCCGGGTATCCGCGAGCGGGTAGACGCGGACCTCTGGTTCATGAAGAAGCTGGCGTGGGCGGCCGAGAAGCTGTTCGTCAACGCCCGACTGGCCAACGCCACAGGCGTGGTGGCCGACTTCGACGTCACGATCCACGAGGAGCTCGACTTCACCGTCGAGGGCCGCAACATGGACGAGTTCAACTCGCTCATGGTGAAGCACGACATGGCGGGCCTCATCTGCGCGCCCAAGGTCCACTGGGACGCCACCGCGAAGCGCCTCCTCACCATGGAGCGCTTCTACGGCTTCAAAGCGGACGACGTGGCGAAGTTCCGGGAGAACGACCTCGACCCCGAGAAGTGGCTGCGGATCGGCATGCGCGGCTGGAACCTCACCATGCTGCTGCACGGCTTCTTCCACGGCGACGTCCACGCCGGCAACCTCATGTTCCTGCCGGCTGCTGGCAAGATCGGCTTCATCGACTTCGGGATCGTCGGACGGTTCGACCGCCAACAGCGGATGCAGGTGCTGCGCTACATCCTCAGCTTCAACTCGCAGGACTACGCAGAGCTCGCGAAGGTGATGATCGAGATGGGCGCCGTCCCGAAGGGCGTCGACACCGTCCGGCTCGCGAAGGACCTGGGCGACGTCTATTCGCCGCTGCTCTCTCGCGCGCTCTCAGAGATCGAGTATGGCCGGGTGCTCCCAGACATCGTGGCGAACTCTCGGAAACACGGCATCACGATGCCCCGCGAGTTCGTCCTGATCCTGAAGCAGCTCCTCTACTTCGACCGCTACGCGAAGCTGGCAGCCCCCTCGCTCAACGTCTTCAACGACTTCTATCTCATCGACTTCCTGTTCACGCCCGCCGCGGCCGAGTCCGGGATCGACATGAACCAGATCATGGCGCTGCTCATGACGATCCAGCAGAGCGCCGCGCGCCAGGCCGCCGCCAGTGAGGCCGCGAACCCGGCATAGGCGGCCGGAGGGATCATCGGAGGCGATTGTACGCTGCTCGCGCGGGCGCTCGGCCCCCCGGGCATCCGCGCATTCTCCGCGCGCCCTTAGTCGAGAACGAAGTGGATCAGGAGTGGCAGGGCCAGGATCACTCCTCCTGGGATCGCGAAGCGCATCCGTCGGCGCAGAAGCGCGACGTCCTCAACCGCGACAGACCACGGCTCGCCGTCCCGTCGGAATCCCACGATCCACCGACCGGGCCGTAGCCGCTCCTTCCAGACGTCCACCATGCGGTCGTCTTTCCGATCCGGCTTGAGCGAGATCGCCTGGCGCACGGCGACTCGGGCTCCCAGGTGTAGCGCGTCGAGCTCGATCACCAACTGGTCCTCGTGGAGCGCGTCGCGACGGGCGAGGGTGTACAAGGTCCCCGGTTCCCGCAGCGACGCGTCCCTCAGGCGCTCCCGGTAGATCTCACGAATCGCGTACGCGAAGACCCCGAACGAGATCAGTCCGCCCAGGAGCCCCCACAGCATCTCGGAGCTCAACTCCGGCGGGTGCGCGGCGAAGACACACCAGAAGATTGTGCCCACGAAGGAGAGTGCCCCGGCCAAGGCGGGGATGAACCTCGTGCGCTGGATCTGCCAGCGCTCGAGCCCCAACGACCTTGGGACCGGACCGTCGGGAGGCGGGAGCCCCGGATCCGGCACCTCTTCTGGCGGCGGAGAGAGCCGGGTCCCCAACGCGTCGATCCACCGACACCAATCCGAACTGGCGACGCCGACGTCGAGGACATCCACGCGACCCCCGCTCGCCGTCCAAAACGTGGCCCGCCGAGTGAAGGACGCAGCGAGTCCGTGCCGGGGTGAGGCATCGCCCAACTCGAGATACACGACGCGCTCCTTCGCTCGGAGCCCCGAGCGCCACTCGACGACGAGCCCGTCTCCGAAAGCAGCCCGGCGCACGCCGTAGCGATGCCAGGCGTAGACGTGCGCAACGCTCGCGCCGACGCCTGCGAGCGTGCCGCACCAGAGCACCTTGCGCCCGTCCTCGAAGCCGTCGAGCACCCCCGCGACCAAGATGGACAGCGGGACAGCCAAGACGAGTATGAGGGCCGCCTGGCGGACGGTGGTACGCCAGGTGGACGTGAGCACGGTCTCGGGGTCAGGGTTCACTTGGCGGTACGCGTCCAGAACAGCCCCCAATTCGCCCCCGTCGCGGTCGTCGCCAGCGCGGCATTTCGTGGGCGCAGTGCCCGCGACACGACCGTGTCCGCCGGGACGATCGAGGGGCGGGCGATCTTCGGCAACAATATCCTCGGGTTGGACCGATGGCCACGACTCGCGGCCACAGCTACCCTACACAGGTGGCTCCCACCGCCAGTTCTCTTCGACTCCGCAAGAACGGCCGGCGCTTCGTAACGACGGTTGCGCTGCTCTCAACGGCCGCGCTGTCGTGCTCGGAAGCATCAGTGGAGCCCGACACGGCCGTCTGCGACCCGGCCCAATGCCCAATCTCCCGGTCCGCAGTGGCGCCCCTGTTTCAGGTCGGGACGGACGCTGACCGCGTACCCGGTGGAGAGCCATTCGTCCCGGCCACCGATGGCACTGAGCTCAAGGCCATTCTAGGCGGCCAAGGGGCCTGGATGATCGAGCTCGCCGTCGCGACGAATCGCTTCGACTGTTGCGTGAAGCGGGTCAACATTCGGGTTTCCCTCACATCGAGCGATTGCGGCCGCACTCTGGGCGCGCTCAACCTTCGGCGGCGCCCACTCAGCTGGGAGTACGCCGGGATACGCTACGTCCCGAACGTACAGTTGGTCCTCGGAGCGGACCGGGCGTGGGAGGATGAGAAGGCGGTCCTTACCCTGTCCCTCGAGCCGTATGGTGGTGGAGAGACCTTCGAGCAGTCGCTCACGGTGGCGTTGGCCAGGAAACGTGATGGCGACTCCGCCCCTCCCATCCGGTTCGGAACCAGCGCCCACGGCGAGGCCAGCCCCGATGGTTTCTGCTCCTTCACCTTCCCCGCCGAGCTGACGCTCTCACACCTCGAGGCGGAGCAAGTGGGGGTGGTGTTCGCGGCGCGCACCCAGTCGCTCAGCACCGACGTGACCGAGGTCTACATCGACGCGAGCCTCGAGACGGCGGCCCAGGTGGATCCGAAGTGCGAGCCAACGGATACGGAGCAGTGCCTGATGGTGGATGTTGAGCGCGGGCGCATCGCGGTGCGTCGCCATCCAGTGGTGCGCAGGGAGGACGGCACGGCCTATGTGTTCGGAATCCCACTCCCAGTCGCGAGCCACCGGTTGCAATTCCCCGCAGCAGCCACTGTGACGCTGTCCCTGAAGCCCGTCGGAGGCGGCCCCCCGGTTCACGGCACCGCGTTCGCCACGCTGCTCGCACCCGCGCCGTAATGGGCCGCTCCGTGGCGCCGCGCAGAGCCCCCTGCCCTTACGCGCTCGGAGCATCTCCGAGGGTGATCGTACGGTGCTCGCGAGGGCGCTCGATTACGCGCACATTCTGAAAACCGCACACCTCGAGCAGGCCGCGAAGGTCCGAGGCGGAGTACACGCGGAGCCGTGAGCGGAACTCGCGCTGGCGGCCACCGCGCGTCACGGTCCACGTGGTGTGCAGCGTGTTCGAGGGGCGGTCGAAGCGGCGGTCCTCGATCAGCATCCCCGCCGGCGAGTTGTGCTTGATGCGCCCGAACGAGGCGTCGGGGTGGCGGGTCTCGAGCAAAAAACGGCCTTGGGGCTTCAAGAGACCCAGCAGCTCGCGGGTGAGCAGCACGTCGTGCACGGGATCGTCCGCGTACCCGATGAGCGCGAAGGCGCAGAGGATCGCGTCGAAGCCCCCGTCGGCGTCGACCATCGGGGTGCCGCCGAAGAAGTCGTGCGCGCGCACGTCACCGGGGAGCCCGGCCGAGAGCAAGCGTTGACGCGCCCGGCGCCGGAAGTCGTCGACCGAGTCCACCCCGACCACGCGAAAGCCACGGCGCGCGAAGGGGATGAGGTGCCGACCGATGCCACACCCGGCGTCGAGGAGGCGCCCGCCCGCCGGGGGCTCGAGCCACTCGAGGAGGTCTGAGACCTCGTCGTCGGCGCTCGCAATGGCCTCGTGCGAGAAGAGGAACGGCTCGAGCTCCCGCCAGAAGGCAGGGTCTTGCCACCAGGCTCGCATCAAACGAGCCCGCGACGATCAGTGAGGATCTCGGGGCCGTCATCGGTGACCGCCACTGAGTGCTCGAAGTGGGCGCTGGGGCGACGATCGAGCGTGACCACCGTCCAGCCGTCGGACAACGTGACCACCTCGTGCGTCCCGAGGTTCACCATGGGCTCGAGCGCGAGACACCAGCCCGCCTTGAGGCGCGGCCCGGTACCGGCTTCCCCGAAGTTCGGGATCTGGGGCGCCTCGTGAAGTCGCCGGCCCACGCCGTGTCCGCAGTACTCGCGCACGATCCCGAAGCCGTGCGGCTCCACGTACCGCTGAATCGCGTTGGAGACGTCGTGCAGGCGGTTCCCGGGCACGCAGGCGGCGATCCCCTGCAGCAGCGACCCCTCGGTGACCTCGAGGAGGCGGGTGACTTCGGGGCTCACTGTTCCCACGGGCACGGTGATCGCCGAGTCGCCGACGTACCCTTCGAAGGTGGCGCCGCAATCGATGCTGATGATGTCGCCCTCGACCAGCGCGCGCTTCGACGGGATGCCATGCACGACCTGCTCATTGACGGAGGTGCACAACGTGGCCGGAAAGCCTCGGTACCCCTTGAACGTGGGCAATGCGCCGCGGCTCCGAATGTGGCGCTCAGCGGCCTGGTCTAGCTCGAGGAGCGTGACTCCGGGCTTCACGAGCTTCTGCACCATCACCAACGTCTCGGCCACGATGCGCCCGGCAACGCGCATCAGCTCCAGCTCGCGTGCGTTTTTCCTACTGACCAACTCCATCGCGTATCGCCCCATCAGCCCTTCGGCTCACCCGAGCCTACGGGCGTACCAGAGCGCGCGGCGTGCGACAAGCCCGTTGCAGGGGCCTCGAGCGAGGGTTAGCATGCGCGCCTCCACGGAGGGTTCGATGCAAGGGCTGGTAGGCAAGAAGGTGTGGGTCGTCCAGTACGACGACGAAGACAACTCGGTCTACGGCCTCGTCGACAGCGTTGAGAACGGGTTCATCGCCCTGCGCTTCGAGCACGAGTCCGAGCCCATGCTCTGGGTGAACCTTCAAAACGTGAAGGAGATCGAGGTGTTCCGCGAGCGTGGCGAAGGCGAGCTTCGCCTCCTCCGCTTCCCCGGCACCAACGATCCCGGCGACGCCCACTGACCTCGCCACGGTGCGCAGCGCCCGCCGGTCACTAGCTCGCGTCGTCGGACTCGCCGCGGGGCTCGCGAGCCAGGCCGCGCTCGGCCATGGCGCCGCCCCGTCGGCGCTGGGTCTACTCAACGAGATCGACGGAGCTCCCGGGATCGTCCGGCTGAGCCGCGGGCTCGCCCGCTCGGCGGCCGACGGCCCCCGCTTCATCTGCCAGAGCCGCTGGGGCGGCCCCGACGCGGCACTCGTCGCCGCGGGTCCCACGGGGCGGATCTTCGTGCTCGGCAAGGCGGGCCCGTTCGAGATCAGCCACAGCGGCGCGGTCTCGCCGTTCGGTCCAGACAGCATCCACGCGGGCAACGCCAGGGCGCTCGTGGTCGACGGGACGGGCCCCGTCGTCCTGCTCACGGAGGGCGTGGTCACGCGCCTCAGCGCCGGGGAGCGCGAAGACCTCTACGCCTGGGAGGGCGCCGATAGCATCGCCCTGGAAGACGACACCCTGCTCGCGCTGCGCGCCGACGCCGGCGTCCTCACCGTCCGCGGTCCGGACGGCGACGTGGTGGTGTCCTCCAGCTATGAGCTCACGCCCACGCTGGAGACCGCTGCCGGCCAGCGATTCGTGCGAGGCGCCTCCGCGGATGGGTACGTCCTGCACCGCATCGAGGGAGGGGGCCTGGTGGAGCTGACCACGTCCACGGAGCCGCTGCTGGGTCCAGTCGCGTTTGGGGGCCAGGTCCTCATCGTGGCGGACGGCGCGCTCCGCAGCGTCGAGAACAACGGCGTCGCCCCGGCCGGCGCTGCCACCGCCCGGCTGTCGTGCCTGGGCGCCACGCCTCTGGGCCTCCACGCCTGCACGCTGCCCGACCTGGCGGCCCTGAGCGTCGGGGGGGGCGTTGGCGAGACCCTCTTCGCGTTGTCGGAGATCCGGCCGCCCTCGCTCGACGGGCTCGAGGGCCAGGCGGTCAAAGATTGCCAGCTGGACTGGCTCGACATCGCGGTGGACGCGGCGCTGCCTGACGATCGGGTGATCCCTCCCGAGTGGGTGGCCCCGCCGGCCGTGGCGGACGACGCCGCAGCCACAACAGACAGCTGCCAGGTGGGGCCCGCCGGGGGGAGGTCCTCGTGGCTTGCGCCCGCCGGGCTCCTGCTGTGTGCCTGGCTCGGCCTGCGCCGGCGCTGCTGGGCCACACGAGCCGGCTAGGGGCAAGCTCGTCGTCGATGACAGCCACCTTGTTGTGGGCGGTCGTGCACCAACCAGACGCGCCACACCCGAGGGGCAAGGAATCTCCCGCCCATTGAGCTTCCCCAAGACGCAATGCCGCACAGGTGATCGAAAGCCGCGGAAGGCTGGACAGCCCGCGAGCGTCCGTTCCGGTGCCCGAACGGCCTTCCGCCCTTCGGAGCCGCGGGCCGTTCATGTGGCGCCGTCTCCGAAGGAGCCCGCGTTGAAGGCGCACGTCACCGGCACTTGAGCGTCGTGGGTGCTGGACGCTCTGGCGTGGCACGAAGGCCACTCCCCGAGAAGTGCGACGCGCCTATCGGACGAAGATGGACCCGCTCCACCATGGGTACCAGCCCTCCCATTCGCCGCAGGACTCACCCCAGCCGATCCGGAACGTGGTCGAGACGGCCGCACCCACCGAATAGGTCTTCGTGCCCGCCGGCCAGTCGATGTCGCATGTGGCGCACGTCTGGGCGGAGCTGAGGTTCGCGGCGAGCGACGTGGTGGGCCCAACCGCCGACGGCGTCCCGAAGCCCACGTCTCCGTAACAGGACGCGAAGTCGGTGCCCCAGTCGGTCATCGGGTACGCCGGATCCAGATCCGACGTGTACGCGCCCGGCGCGGCGTTGGCGCGGATCTGGTACTTGGACAGGTAGAACTCGTGAAAACCGAAGGGTATCGGGATGTCGTAGCGATAGCTGTGACCGCCGTCTTGGTCTTGCGTGAAAGGTCTGTGCGCTGCGTCAATCCCCGAGATCGGTGCCGGGATGACGGCGGTCATGGTGGCGCCGAGGACGTTGCGTGCTGTGGCGAGGTTGATCTCGGTCCAGCCCCCGCCATCCGTCGTCATGTCGCAGTGCACCATGAACTTGAGAAGGGTTCCTGCCTGGATCCAGTAGCTCCCGCTCGGTAGCGTCGGGTCGTTCGTATGAATGTCGAGACACGACAGACCCGGATTGAATTGGCTGCCTGGCTGAATGGGCATGTACGCGGTCCAGCCTTTGCTTCCGCAGATCTGGAGCCGGTCCTTGTCTGTGTCGAAGTAGGCGAGCCCGATCGTGGTCGCGTCGCAGGGCTTGGGCTGAGCGGCCGCGTTCTGGAATCGGAAGAGGAGCGCCTCCTTGGCCTGGAAGTCCGCGCCGGACGCGAACGTCTGGAGCGCTGCGAACGTGTTTGCCTCGGCGAGCGGGGCATAGGCCGTGGAGAGCGCCTCCGGCGTCACGCAGCTCGTGCACGCCAGATCGTATGCGCGGCGGGCTCCGAGCGCCCATACCACGCTCGCGAGCCGCTGCCGGGGGAGCTCAGGCTCGCCCTCCACGCGCACGCCGAGCCACAGGTCCGCCGCGTCGGCCGCGGCGTCCGCGTCGAGCGCCGTCGTCTCGCCCAGCGTCACCGCGAACGCTCCGGTCGAAACCACGACGTTGGGATGCTTCTCCTCGAAGATCGCCGCGGGTCCCGCCTCCGTGGCGTAGAGCGCGAAGGTGATCGAGTACGTGCCGTCGACGCCGGCGCCCGTCGAGTTGCGGAGCGCCCCAGAGGCGGCGAGTCGCGCTGGAACGGCGGCGGACGCCAGCGAGGGAACGAAGAGGGCGAGGAGCGCGAGGACGCGCATGGGGGGCTCCTTGAGTCGGTCCGAGGCGAGGATACGCGGACTGGCGTGCATGACTCAACGCGGCGGACGCGCTGTCCCCGTCTCGTTCGCGACGGTCACGCCGCCCACGGCGCGCCGCTCGCGGAGGGCGGGAATTCGGAACCGCCGGGGGACGGTGTATGGGGTCTCAACCCCATCGTCGGGCCGCGAGCGGGCCATGGGAGGTCGGCTCCGCGGAGCGCGCGAAGCTGGGAACGGCTGGTGGGGCGCGCGCGGGGCCCGTTGGCGGCGGGGCGTTCGGCGCGCCAGAGCCTCTCCGGCGGCGTTGCCTCCCGGACTTCCGCGCCAGTATCGGTGCAGGAAACGGCGGGATCGCGACCCTCACCCGCCCCGGCCAAGACACGCCGCCATGTCGGCGAGCGACAGGGCGCGCACGCGGTCCGCGAGCGGGAAGGAGTCTCGGCCGGCGTGGACGACTACCAGCTCGTCGAGCCGGAGCGTCTCGAGCGCGGCGCGCATGGACGCCGTCACCACGGGAGCGTCCGTGCGCTTCACCTCGACACCGAGGCGGCGGCCGTTCTGAATCACCAGCAAGTCGAGCTCGGCGCCCGCGTGTGTCGCCCAGAAGTACGCCTCGCCCGGCTCCGCACGCATCGCGCGGGTCGCTTCGGCGAGGACGAAGCCCTCCCACGAGGCGCCGACGACCGGGTGGTCCAGCAGCCGATCGAGCGACGATAGGCCGAGCAAGTGGTGCAGGAGCCCACTGTCCGACAGGTAGACCTTGGGGGACCGTACTTGCCGCTTCCCGACGTTCTCGTGCCAGGGGGGCAGGATCGTGACCATGAAGGTTGCGGCCAGCACGTCGAGGTAGTGTCGGGCTGTCTTCTCGGTGACTCCGAATGCGCGGCCCAGGTTCGCGCCGTTCCAGACCTGACCGTGCAGGTGCGCGAGCATCGTCCAGAAGCGGCGCAGCGCCTCGGGAGCCAGGCGTATTCCGAAGGCGGGCACGTCGCGCTCGAGCCACGTCCTCGCGAAGTCGCGGCGCCACCGAGCGCTGGCCGCATCCGTGGCGGCCAGGAACGACCGTGGAGAACCGCCCCGCAGCCAGAGACGATCGGAGTGGGCTGTCCCGACTTCCACCATATCGAAGCCCCGAAGCGCGTAGAAGGCGACCCGGCCGGCGAGGCTCTCGGACGACGGCCTCAGCAGTTCCGGCGCTGCGCTGCCGAGCACCAGGAATCGTGCCGGCGTGCCGGGGCGGTCGGCGAGCACCCGGAGAACTGGGAAGAGCTCCGGCGCGTGCTGAACCTCGTCCAGGACTACGAGGCCCCGGAGCGGCTCCAGCGTGAGGGTCGGCTCCGCGAGGCGCGCGGCCGCTCGCGGGTCCTCTAGGTCGAACCAGTGAACGAGAGGCTCGCCCGCTGAGATGACTCGGGCCAGCGTCGTCTTGCCGACCTGACGCGCCCCGAGGATGGCGACGACGGGCGCGTCGGCCAGCAGCTCCCGCACCGCCGCCACGTGTGCGCGGCGAGTCGTATCGATGTTCGCTTCCACCCTCGTAATATCGGAGGCCATCTCCGGAATTTCAAGGAACAAGGCTCCGAGAACTCCGAGTCGAGACCCAAGTCAGGCGCGGAGTACCTCGGTCGAACCCCTGAGCAGAGCGCGCGCAGAGCGGGCTCTGCCGCCCTCGCTCGACACGCTCGAGGCCCGCTGGCTCGGCCTGCGCCGGCGATCCCTGACCTGGCGCGCCGGTCAGGGCAAGACGCCCTCTCGCCCGAACTCGTTCCGCAGGATGTCGCGCATGCGGTCGAGGCCCTTGCGGGACTTCTCGGACCACTCCGCCGCCCCGCCGATCCGATCAGCCATGGACAAGCTGCGCTCGTAGATGTCTACGGCGCGCTCCACGAGGGGGCGAACGTAGCCCTTGAGCTCACCGAAGTAGATCCGCCGATCTTCCTCGTCGAGGTCGGCGGGCACCTCAGCGGCCATCATGTCGTCGAACATCCCCTCGTAGAGCTCGCCGAGCCGGTAGCCCGCGGCCACCGACCAACGCGCCGCAGAGAGGCGGATACAGCCGAGATAGGCGTTCTGCGCCTCGAGGAAGAACGCGGACTTGTCGTTGAGGTCGCGCCGCATGGACTCCACGGGCAAGCGAAACCGAATGGAGCGAAAGAGC
Source organism: Pseudomonadota bacterium (assembly GCA_005776725.1). Classification (GTDB taxonomy): domain Bacteria; phylum Myxococcota_A; class UBA9042; genus SXOO01. The sequence goes on from SXOO01000020.1 coordinate 25,487, forward strand.
TCGCGGTAGATCTCGCCGATGAGGAACTGCGCCTGCGCGACGAGGACGTTGCCCTTGAGCGAGGGGACGCCCGGGTTGCGCCGGTGGTCCTCCACCGCCTCCTCCAGCGCGCGCTCGGCCCGCGCCCAGTCGCCCAGCTGGTACAAGGCGATCCCGAGCCGCGCCCGCGCCTCGACGCGCTCACGCACCGGCAGCTTCTTGCGATCGAGGACGCGCTGGGCTGCGCCGCGGAGGTCCTCCCAGGACTCGAGGCGCTCGAAGCAGAGCCCGATCTGGCAGCTGGCGTCGAGGCGGTCGGCGTCGCTCGCGAGCAGCTTCTCGGCCTCGATCAGGTGGACCAAGGCCTCCTTCCACCGGGTGAGCTGGAGCAGCGCGAGCCCGGCGTTGTAGCGGGCGTGCGGCGCGTAACGCGTGTCCGGAAAGAGGCGGGCCACCTCGTCGAAGCGGCGCGCGGCGTCTTCGTGCTCGGCGCGGGCGTACGCGTCTGACGCCGCCTGAAACGCAGACTTCGCGTCGAGCGCCTCCACCTTGCCGTGGTTCACGCGAAGGACCAGCGGATCGAGCTCGACGTCGGGCGGGCGGCCGTCGTCGATGGGGGCGGTGGCGCATCCAAGGGCCACCGCGAGGAGCGAGATCAGGCGTTTCACCCCGGGATCAACGCTCGGACCTGGGCAACGATCTCAGCTGCGGAGACAGAGACCTGCGAACCGGCGGTCATGTCCTTGAGGCCGACGGTGCCGTTCAGGCGCTCCTCGTCGCCAACGACCAGGGTGATCCGCGCCCCGACCCGCGCGGCCAGCTTCAGCTGCTTGCCCAGCTTCTGGTCGGCGCCGAGCCCCTGCAGCACCACGAGGCCCGCCTGGCGGAGCTGGGCGGCGAGGCGCAGCGCATACGGCACCTGCGCGGCGCCGGCCACGGCGATGAACACCTGCGGCGCGCCGGCCGATGCGGGCAGGAGACCCAGCTCTCCCAGCCCGGCCAGCAGCCGGTCCACGCCGAGGCTGATGCCCACCGCCGGCAGCTCTTCGCCGGTAAACAGCGCGAGAAGGCGGTCGTAGCGACCGCCGCTCATCACGCTGCCGAGGGAAGGCAGGTCCGTGAGGAAGGTCTCGTAGATGGTGGACGTGTAGTAGTCGAGCCCGCGCGCAATCGAGAGGTCGACCGAGAGGTGCTCTGCGATGCCGAGCTCAGCAGCCCAGCCGAGCAGCGTCCGAAGGCTCTCGAGCCCGGGACCGGCAACGTCGAGGTCGACCACCCGGTCGTCTACCGCATCGAGGGAGCCGTGCAGGAAGGTGTGGAGCGCCTGGGTGCCGGCCTCGTCCAGCTCGACCTTGGTCCGCAGCTCGGCCAGCATCGCGTCCCACCCGATCTTCGGCAGCTTGTCGACCACGCGGAGCATCTCGACTTGCTGCCGCGAGTCCGCGACTCCCAGCCGCCGCATGAGGCCGTCAAGGACGCGGCGGTCGTTCACGCGCATCTCAAAGCGTGTGACGCCCAAGGCCCGCAGCACCGCCACGCCCACCTGCATGCACTCGAAGTCAGCGACGAGCGACGGCTCGCCCACCACGTCAACGTCGCACTGCATGAACTCGCGGAAGCGGCCGTGGGCCGGCTTCTCGGCGCGCCAGACCGGCGCGATCTGGTAGCGGCGGAACGGCCGAGGCAGCTGGGCGCCGTGTTGCCCCATCACCCGCGCCAGCGGCACGGTGAGGTCGTAGCGCAGGCTCACGTCGCGTTTGCCGTTGTCTTCGAAGCGATAGAGCAGCTGATCGCCCTCGTCGCCGTACTTGCCCACCAGGATGTCGCTGTACTCGAGCGCCGGCGTGGCAAGGGGGTGGAAGCCGAAGCTGCGGAACACACGGGCGACCGCCTCGAGCATGGCCTCGCGCGGGATCATCACCTCGGGCAGGTAGTCGCGAAAGCCTTTGAGGACGCGGGGCTCGATACGGGACATTGCAGGATTCCTCGAGACACTGGGGCGCGTGGGTTTCGCTTCGCGCCGCGCGGTTTTACCATCGCACCATGCAAAAGGAACCCGGCCGCATCTCCCTCGCTCGCCTCCCCACACCGATCGAGTCGTACGACCGCCTCGTGCCAGGGCTGCGGGTGAAGCGAGACGACCTCACCGGGTCCACGCTCAGCGGCAACAAGGTGCGAAAGCTCGAGTATCTGCTGGCCGACGCGCGGTCGCGCCGCAAGAAGCACGTCGTGACTTGCGGCGGCATCCAGTCGAACCACTGCCGCGCCACGGCGCTGGCCGCGGCGCAGCTGGGGCTGCGGTGCACGGTGTTGCTTCGGAGCCCCAGCGCCCGGGCGTCCTACGACGCGGCCACGGGCAACCTGCGCCTGATGCAACTCTCCGGCGCCCACATCGTGTGGGTCACGCCTGACGAATACCGAAACCAGCGCCAAGAGCTCATGGCCGAGATCGCCGGCACGGACGGGAAGGTGATCGTGGAGGGAGGCTCGGACGGGCTCGGGTCGCTGGGCTACGTGCGCGCCGTAGACGAGCTGCTGAAGCAGCGTGAAGCGCCCACCTCGATCGTGGTGGCCACCGGGAGCGGCGGAACGCTCGCCGGGCTCACGCTCGGCGCGCGGCGACGGGGCCTCGACATCCCCGTGCTGGGAGTGGCCGTGTGCGACGACGCCCCCACCTTCCAGGCGATCTGCGCTCGCGTCGCGCGGGAGGCCCGTGAGCTGCTGCCGGATCTCCCGGCCCTCGAGGCGAACGACTTCGTTGTGGTTGAGGGCTACGCGGGCCGCGGATACGCCGTGTCGTCGCCTCAGGAGCTGGACCTCCTGGCCACGGTGGCGCGGCGGACAGGGCTGCTGCTGGACCCGGTCTATACCGCGAAGGCGTTTCAGTTCCTCGTCTCCCGCGATCCCCGGCTGGGCGCGAAGCCGCTCTTCATCCATACCGGCGGGCTCCCCGGGCTCCTGGCCTGAGGTGGACCTCCCCCAGGTCCTCGTGGCGTGCTTCGCACCCTCCCTGGCGTGGCTCGGGCTCTTCTCACTGCGGGGCGAGCCGCGGAGCAGCGCCGGGCTGCCTCACCTGCTGCTGGCGTTCGGCGGCGGGTTGTTGGCCGGCCCCGCGTCGGTGCTGCTCTTTCGCGCCTTGGGCCAGGTAGCGTTCTACGGCGGCTTTGCCGGCCTCGACCAGCTGCCCGACCTCGTGAAGCTGGCCGTGTCGGTGGCCGGCATCGGCTTCGTGGAGGAGGCCGCCAAGTGCCTAATCTGCCTGGCGATCCTGCGGGCGGAGGAGGTGCGCGGCGCCCCGCCCACGCGCGCAATCGCGCTCGGAATCGCCGTGTCCCTGGGCTTTGCCACGATCGAGAACTGGTACGCCATGGCCATCGATGGCGAGGCCTCCCTGGCCCGCGCCGTGGTCCACCCGGTGGTGCACGTCTTGGTCTCTGGCCTGTGGGCGGTGGCGCTGGGGGTGGCCCAGACCGGTCGCAGCGCGAGGCTCCTCGTGGTGACGGGCCTCGCTCTCGCGGTGGTGGCGCACGGCCTATACGACTACGCGCTGCTGGCAGACACCGTGAGCGATCTCTGGATCTTGCCGCTGGCGTTCGGGCTGTGGGTGTTTCTGTCGATCGGGCTCGAGGAAGTGCGCTCTCTCAGCCGCCCCCGAGCTTCGTGAGGGCTTCGATCATCTTCTTTCGGGCGCCATCGAGCGGATCCGAGTCCCGCTTCAGGTCGGCCACGCGCTCGAAGAGCCGCTTCAGCAGCAGCGCGTTGTAGCGGTCCTGCTGCTGGAGCACGAGGCGCTTCACCTCCTCCGAGATGTCGCCGGAGAGCTCGTAAGTGGCCACGGAGTCCGAGTCGACCCAGTCCTCCTCGCGGCCGACCTGCTTCGGGTTGTCGTACTTCACCTTCAGCTGGGTGGTGGGCTGCACGTTCGGGTCCGGCAGCACGCCCGGCGGGGGCGGATCGACCGGCTTCACCTGGGTGAGCACGTCGCCGTTGGCTGCCGTGAGCACGGTGACCGGGACGAGGAAGCCCTTCCGGTACGAGCCCTCCGGCGCAATGCTCGCGACGCGGAAGAAGCGCTGGCGGGCGGGGATCTGAAGCGTGGCCGGCTCGAACTCCGTCTGCAGCTCGACGAGCACGCCCTTCTCGTTGGCCATGAGGAGGGCCGACGTGTAGAGGCGCTCGAGCACCTGATTGTAGTTGAGCACGGCGCGCACGGCCTCGCCGTTGAACATCTGCTTCGAGAAGATGTCGCCGAGGCGCGGCCCCTTCTCGACGTAAGCGATCGCGGCGTTGCGGAGCCGGTCGAGGTCTTTCTCGAGCGACTTCAGGAGCGCGTCGGTGAGCGAGTCGGCCTTGGCGGCGCCGTCCACCTTCTTGTGCACCTCGCCCACGATCGCGGCGAACTCCTTCACCACGTCCTCGATGGCCTCGCCCTTGGGCCCCACTTTGAGCGCCTGGATCCGCTTCAGGAGGTCTGCGGCGTCCTCCTGCTGCTGCGTGGCGATCTGCCGGTCGTAGGTGGTTCCCCGGAACGAGTAGCCGAGGAAGGCGGCGGCCGCGAGCAAGGCCAGCGCCACCAACACCAGCGTCCACCGCGTGCCGGGCGACGACTTGATGCTCACGTCTCCGAGGTCGACGTCGGCGATCGGCGCGCGGCTTCGACCTTCGAGGCCCAGATCGAAGCCGCCCGGAGGCGTGCGATCCGGGGCAGGCTGCCCAGGGGAGGCCCCGGGTTCGGCGGTCGGCGACGAAGCGCTGGGGGCTGCGACCGCCTCGCGCTTACGAATGCCGAGCTTGGCTTTGAGGTCGTCGTAGTTCTTATCAGGCGTCTTCGAGTCGGACACGGGGTACTCCCAGCGTTAGCGGTCGCGAGCATAGGACGCGGAAGGCGCCTCGCGCAATCCCGAGTACACGCTTGGCTCGCCGCGCGCGACTCCGTCGGGACGTTTCGTAGGGAGGCTGCTCTGGCTAACTGCACGCAACGTAGGCGGCGAGACCAGTAAAGACGGTAAAGACGGTCCAGCGCTTGAATCCGAAGAGGGCGCTCCGCTACCCTCGCCCGATGCTCAGAACCATGACGCTTCTCCTCACGGGGCTCCTCGCGACCTCGGCCCACGCCTACTCGAGCGGCATCACAGGCCGGTCCGAGACCGGGTGTAACGGGTGCCACGGCGGCGGAACGGCCCCGACCCTCAACCTGAGCGGGCCGACGATCCTGACGGTGGGCGCGAAAGGCACCTACACGCTCACGATCACCCACAAGAGCACATCGCAGACCAAGGGCGGACTCAACGTCTCGGTGTCGGCCGGCACCATCGCATCCCTCTCGGGCCAGGGCACCAAGCTCTTGAGCAGCGAGCTCACTCACTCCGCCCCGAAGTCGAAGATCGGCAGCGCCACCACCTTCCAATTCGAGGTCACGGCCCCAGCCAGCGCCACCACGCTGAACATCTTCGCCGCCGGCAACTCGGTGAACGGGGCGAACGGGAACCAGGGCGATCTCAGCGCGACCACCTCCGTCTCGGTGACTGTGACCTGCGTCGACAGCGACAACGACACCTTCACCGCCGCCTCGTGCGGTGGCACCGACTGCAACGACAACGATCCCAACACGAAGCCGGGCGCGCAGGAGTTCTGCGACAACAAGGACAACGACTGCGACGCGCAGACGGACGAGGGCGTGAAGCCCACGTACTACCGCGACGCTGACGCCGACTCGTGGGGGGTGACCACGGATACGATCGTCGCCTGCTCCCCCACGATGGGCTACGTGCCCAAGAGCGGAGACTGCAACGACAACGAGAAGTTCATCAACCCGGACATCTCGGACTTCTGCGACCTGATCGACAACAACTGCAACGGCGTCACGGACGAGGGCCACCCGAAGACCACGTTCTACAAGGACAAGGACAACGACGCGTGGGGCGACACGAACGACACGATCGAGTCGTGCAGCCTCCCACCCGGGTACGCCCACGACCCTGGCGACTGCGACGACAACAACCTCTTTGTCAGCCCGGGAGGCCAGGAGGCCTGCGACGGCCTCGACAACGACTGTGACGGAGGCACCGACGTCGGCATCGGCAGCGCGTGGTATCCCGACACCGACAACGACGGAGCGGGAGCCGTCGGCTCAGCGTCAGTGCTGTCGTGCAACAAGCCGCCGGGACACGCCGCCACGAACAACGACTGCGACGACACGCAGAATACGGTGGCGCCCAACAAGCTGGAGCTTTGCGACACGCGCGACAACGACTGCGACAGCCAGATCGACGAAGGCGTGTTGCTCACGTTCTTCACGGACGGCGACAACGACGGCTACGGGAAGGCCACGCCCACCATCCAAGCCTGCGCAGCACCCACCGGCTTCGCCGCGAACAAGCAGGACTGCAACGATGGCGACCCCCTGGTTAACCCCGCCGGCACGGAGACCTGCAACGGGAAGGACGACAACTGCGACAACGCGATCGACGAGGGCGTCAAGACCACCTGGTACTTCGACGGGGACGGCGACACCTTCGGCGTCACCGGCGCAACCACGCTAGCCTGCAGCCTCCCCCCGTCGCACGCGGCGCTTCCCGGCGACTGCAACGATGAGCTCGTTGGCGTGCACCCTGGGGCCCAAGAGCTGTGCAACAACCTCGACGACGACTGCAACAACGTCGCGGACGACGGCGCGGGCCCGCTCTGGTACGCGGACGCCGACCTGGACGGCTTCGGCGTAGGAGACGGCGTTCAGAAGTGTAGCGCGCCGCCCGCCCACGCCTCGAAGGCTGGGGACTGCGCGCCGAACGACCCCAAGCGGAATCCGGGCCAGGCCGAGATCTGCAACGGCGCCGACGACGACTGCGACCCCGACGCCGACGAGGGACTGGTCTTCCACCCGTACTGGCCCGACTTGGACTTTGATGAGCAGGGTGCCGGCACCTCCATCACCGCCTGCGCACAGCCGCCGGGCTACGCAGACAACGAGCTCGACTGCGACGACAACGCCGCAGGGACGTATGACGGCGCGCCGGAGCAGTGCAACGGCAAGGACGACGACTGCAACGACCTCGTGGACGACAACGTCACGACCACGCGCTTCTATCGCGACGTCGACGAAGACGGCCACGGCGACCCCAGCACCTACGTGAACGACTGCAAGGCTCCCGCCGGCCACGTCCTGACGAACGACGACTGCAACGACAACGCAGCCGGGATCAACCCGGACGCCACCGAGACCTGTAACGAGAAGGACGACGACTGCGACAACAAGGTCGACGAGGGCGTCAAGACCACCTTCTACTACGACCAGGACAAGGACGGGTACGGCGTAGCCCACTCCAGCGTCGACGCGTGCGTCGCTCCCGACGGGACGGCGGCGTTCGGGACCGACTGCAACGACAGCGCGCCGTCGGCCTATCCTGACGCCCCCGAGCTGCCCAACGGGATCGACGACGACTGTGACGGAACGATCGACGAGGGCACCGTGGCATACGACGACGACGGCGACTCGTTCACCGAGAACGGGGGCGACTGTAACGACGACGACAAGGACGTATCCCCCGCGCTCACCGAGGTCGAGAACGGCAAGGACGACAACTGCAACGAGACGATCGACGAGGGCACGGCCGCGTACGACGACGACGGCGACGGTTACACGGAGAACGAAGACGACTGCGATGACGGCGACGACACCAGCCACCCGGGAGGCACCGAGGTCGCCGACGGTGCGGACAACGACTGCGACGGCATCACGGACGACGGCACAACGGCCTACGACGACGACCAAGACGGGACGAGCGAGGACGAGGGCGACTGCAACGACAACAACACCAACGTCCACGAAGGCGCCGTCGAGCTGGACGACAACGTCGACAACGACTGTGACGGGGAGACCGACGAGGACTTCCTGCCCTCGGACACCGACGGCGACACCTACAACGACGACGTCGACTGCAACGACGACGACGAGAGCATCAACCCGGGCGCGGAAGAGGTGGAGACCGGCACGGACGACAACTGCGACGGCACGATCGACGAGGGGACACCCGCCCACGATGACGACGGCGACGGCGTGGCGGAGAACGACGGCGACTGCAACGACGGCGACAAGGCCATCGTGCCGGGCGCGCCGGAGCTCGACAACGACGTGGACGACGACTGTGACAGCCTGATCGACGAGGGCCTCGCCACCACCGACGACGACAAGGACGGCGCCTCGGAGGCCGATGGCGACTGCAACGACGACAACCCTGCTGTCGGACCCGATGCGGAGGAGGTCCCAGACAACTCGGTGGATGACGACTGCGACAGCGAGACGGACGAGACGGAGGTGGCGGACGCCACCGACGCGGCCGACGCGGCCGATGCCACAGACGCCGCAGACGCCACAGACGCCGCAGACGCCACAGACGCCACAGACGCCACAGACGCCGCAGACGCCACAGACGCCACAGACGCCACAGACGCCGCAGACGCCACAGACGCCACGGACGCCACAGACGCGACGGACGCCGCTGACGCCACAGACGCGACGGACGCCGCAGACGCCGCAGACGCCACAGACGCGACGGACGCCGCAGACGCCACAGACGCGACGGACGCCGCAGACGCCGCAGACGCCGCAGACGCCGTAGACGCCGTAGACGCCGCAGAC
>SXOO01000147.1 GCA_005776725.1 Pseudomonadota bacterium
CCAGAACCCGGCCAGGTGCCGGCGAGTGTTGGAGTTTTCGGCGCGGAAGGTGGGACCGAATGTGTAGACCTTGCTGAGCGCGAGGCAATACGTCTCCACGTTGAGCTGGCCGGAGACGGTGAGGTGCGCCTCGCGCCCGAAGAAGTCCTGGCCGAAGTCGACCTTGCCGTCCGGGGTGCGCGGCGGGTTGGCGAGGTCCAGCGTGGAGACGCGGAACATGGCCCCGGCGCCTTCGCAGTCGTTGGCTGTGATGATGGGCGTGTGAATCCAGTAGAAGCCCTGGCTCTGGAAGAAGTCGTGGGTGGCCTTGGAGAGTGTGTTCCGCATACGCGCCACCGCGCCCATGACGTTGGTGCGTGGCCGCAGGTGCGCCACCTCCCGCAGGAACTCCATCGTGTGGGGCTTGGGCTGGATGGGGTAGGTCTCCGGATCGTCGACCCAGCCCACCACCGTGACGCTGTGGGCCTGGATCTCGACGCTCTGTCCCTTCCCGTGCGATGCGACGAGCAGCCCCACCACCTCGACGGCGCAGCCGGCGGAGAGGCGCTGCACCTCGGAGGCGTAGTTCGGGAGGTCGCCGTTGGCCACCACCTGGATCGGGTCGAAGCAGCTGCCGTCGCTGACGGCGAGGAAGGACAGGCCCGCCTTGGAGTCGCGCCGGGTTCGGATCCAGCCCTTGGCGTGGACGGTGAGTCCGACGAGGCCGCCGCCGCGCAGGAGCTCCTTGATGGGACGATGGACAGGCGTGTGCATGGTGGTTCTCGAGAAGTGGGAGGCGGCGGAGCCTAGCGCCGGCCCTGGAGGTGCGCAACGGCTGGACACGCGGCCAACGCGGCGCCCGGCGCCGCTCGGGCGCCGCGTTGGCCGCGGCCCATCCGCGGAGGGTCAGCGCGTCTCGGGCTCCGGTGGGCGGAAGCCGTCGTAAGGCGGGAACGTCACGGCGATGGGGTCGCCGGTGTATCGCGCCACCCAGCCGTCGGGCGTGGTGAAGAGGCGGATCGCCGCGAAGCGGGGGCGCTCGCCTGCGTCGAACCAGTGCGTCGTGGCCTTAGGGAGCACGATCAGGTCGCCGGCGTGGGCGTCGAGTTGGTACACGTGCTCGGGCGTGCGGATGTAGAACGCCCCGGCGCCCTCCACGAAGAAGCGGGCCTCGTCGTCGTCGTGCACGTGCTCCTGCAGGAACTTGGCGCGGAGGGCGACCCGGTCCGGGTGATCAGGGCCCATCCGGACCACGTCTACGGACTGGTAGCCGCGGGCGTCCTTGAGGCGGCTCACGGACTGGGAGTAGGCGGTGAGCACATCGGCCGGCGTGGCGCCGTCTGCCAGGGCATGGCCCGCGGTCCAGTGCTCGAAGTGGACGCCGAGGCCGGCCATCGCCTCGGCGATACGGTCGCGATCCCGGGTGACCTGGAAGGGCGCTCGGGGTTCGGCGACGTGATAGGTGGAGAGGGTGGTGACGCTCAAGCTCGGGGACCTCCTGCGGGGGCCCTACGCTATCTCGCGACCGGGCCGCGGGGAAGGGCGCACGGCGTTAGGGGGGCTCGTCTGGACGCCGTGGGTCCAACCGGGTTATGGCACTCCGAACGAACCGCTGGAGTCTGCCGTGACCGCTGCTACCGACCTCATCGCCGCGCTCGAGACCACCTTCGAAGACGGCCACCTGAGCCGGGGCGAACGGAAGGCGTTCGGGGCCCTCCTCGCGGAGGTCGGCGCGGATACTGCGCTCCGCGCGACGCTCCGTCAGCGGGCCTTCGCGATGGCCCGCTCGGCCGCGCGTGATGGTCGGGATCCGCTGGACTGGCTCGAGGACGTGGTGGCTGCCCTGGAGAGCGCCCCGGGCGGCGGGGGAAGCGAGGCGTACTTCAGCCCGGGCGAGGACTGCCGCCGGGCCATCGCCGAGGCCTTCGGGACCTCGCGGTCACGAGTGGACGTCTGTGTGTTCACGATCACCGACGACAAGCTGTCCGACGCGATCATCGCCGCCCACCGCCGGGGGGTGAAGATCCGCGTGGTCACGGACAACGAGAAGGCCGAGGACACCGGCTCGGACATCGTGCGGCTCAGCCGGGCCGGAGTGCCGGTGGCCATCGACACCAGCCCGGCGCACATGCACCACAAGTTCGCGTTGGTCGACGGAAAGGAGCTGCTCACCGGCAGCTACAACTGGACCCGGAGCGCCTTTCAAGAGAACCAGGAGAACATCTTGGTCACGCGGGACGCCGGCGTCATCGCCTGCTTTCAGGCGGAGTTCGAGCGCCTCTGGGGGATCTGGGGTCAGTGACGCCGGGGAGACGGGCCGCACCCTCGTCCCGTTCTTTCGCAGTGTGGTGCGGCAGAGTAAGGTGCCGGCCCCATGCCCCCTGTCTTCACCTCAGAGTCCGACACGCTCACCCGAATCGACGATGGTGACCGGTCGTTGTGGATCGTCGGCACCGCTCACGTCTCGCCGGAGAGCGTCAAGGAGGTCGAGGAGCTCATCGAGCGGCTGTCGCCCGACACCGTGTGCATCGAGCTCTGCGAGCCGCGGTACAAGGCGCTGACGGACCCGAATCGATGGAAGAACCTCGACATCTTCCAGGTCATCAAGGAGGGGAAGACCCTGTTCCTCCTGGCGAACATCGCCATCGGGGCCTACCAGCGGCGCCTTGGCGCCGAGCTGGGCGTGAAGCCCGGCGCAGAGCTCCTGCAGGCCGCGCAAGCCGCGGAGCGGGCGGGCGCCACGATCACCCTCATCGACCGCAGCATCCACGTCACGCTGAAGCGCACGTGGGCGTCCCTCGGGTTCTGGAAGAAGTCCATGCTCGCCGGGGCGATCGTCGAGGCGCTCTTCCCCGGGAAGAGCGATGCGTCGGCCTTGGACATCGAGAAGCTCAAGGAGCGCGCCCACCTCTCCGCCATGATGAAGGACTTCGCGCGGGAGCTGCCCGAGGTGCACGAGCCGCTCATCGACGAGCGCGATCGCTACCTGGTGAGCGGGCTCCGCGAGGCACCGGGGAAGCGGGTCATCGCCGTGGTGGGGGCGGGCCATGTGCCTGGAATGATTCGCTACTACAGCGAGCCCATCGATAAGGCGGCGCTCGACTTGCTGCCGCCGCCGTCTCCTTGGGGCAAGGTCTTCGAGTGGGGCTTCATCGCGGCGGTGCTCCTGGCATTCGTCTTCGGCATCCGCGAGCACGGCACCGAGTCGCTGTTCGACATGCTGAAGGCCTGGGTGCTGCCCACGGCCGCGTTCTGCGCCTTGTTCACCACCTTCGGGCTCCCGCACCCGCTCACGATCCTGGTCGCAGCGCTGTCGGCGCCGCTCACCACGATCAACCCGCTCATCGTCGCTGGCATGCCCGTGGGCCTCGCCGAGGCCTGGCTGCGCCGGCCAACCGTGGACGACTGCGAGCGGATCAACGAGGACGTGCAGAGCCTTCGCGGCGTCTACAAGAACCGCTTCACTCGGGTCCTGCTGGTGGCGTTCCTCTCCACCATCGGGGCGGCAATCGGCGCCTGGGTGGGGCTCGGCTGGGTCTGGTCCTTCTCAGGGAGCTGAGCTCGCGCTCTGAGCGCCTAGGGTGGCGCTCGCGGATCTCACCGGCCGGAAGCCGGCGGTCCCACCTCAAACGAACGACAGCAGCGCGGTGACGAAGCGCTCGGGCTCGACGCGCGTCGGGGCGACGCACAGGTCCGCCAAGACCACGTCGATGCCCAGGGCACGCACGGCGTCCAGGTCTGGCCGTGCGGCGAGCTCGCCATCCGGGTCCATGAGGAGGTGCGTGACCAGATCGGTGGGCCGCGCCGCCGGGACGTCGCGACGCGCCAGCTCGACCAGGGCGTCTATGCACGACGAGAGGCTCATCCCGAGCTGCTCCGGGTCCGCGCCCAGGCTCGGGACGAAGACCTTGGGCACCTTGTTCGCTGCTACTGCCCGGGCCACGCCGCGGGGCAGCAGGTTCGCCGCGACGCTCGTGTAGAAGCTGCCGAACGGGTAGACGATGAGCTCGGCGTTGGCGATCAGCCGGCTGACCTCGCCGTCGATCGCCACGTCCACCTCGCTCGGATCGTCGAGCCCCGGGGTGAGCCAGAGTCGGCGGATTGGCCGGGCAATCGCGGCGACCGACTTGCCGGTGAGGCGGTGCTGGCCCACGACCACGCTGCCGTCCTCGAGCTCGGCGGCGAGGTGGAGGCTGGCGTCGACCGTGGGCAGGACCACGCCCCGCGCCTCCACGATGTGCGAGAACAGGAAGCTCACGGCCGCCATGTCGCCGTGCTCTAGCCAGCCGGACGCGAGGAGGAGGTTGCCCACGCTGGCGCCGCGGAGGTCAAACGCTGGGGCGCGCTCGAGGAAGCGGGCCAGCGTGGAGCGCAGGAGGCGGCCTAGGCTGTCCTCCACCGCCGTCATCAACGCGTGGGTCCCGGCGGCCATCCCCGCGAGCTCGAGTTGCAGCGCCCGCGGCGATGTGTCGTCGGGGAAGCGATACGAGAACAGCGCCTGGGTCGCGGGGTTTCCGTGCACGCTCTCGTCGGCGAGCGCCACGATACGGTTCCGGAGATCGCCCACGCCCAGCATCCCGAAGGCGTCGCGTAGTCTGGCGCTGGAGCCACCCGAGTCGAACGGCGTCACGAGGTGGATGGAGTTGTGCGTGTGCCGGACAAGGGGCCGGCACGCGTCGCGCAGGGCGGTGCCGCCGGTGAAGAACAACACCCTCGGCCCCAGCTCCGGGGCCCGTAGGTACCGCGCAGCGCGAGCGCGATCGGGGACCCTGAGTGCCCGCGTGAGTTCGTGATGGCGCACTCGGAACCTGGTGCTCTTGAACGCGGCTACTTGATCTTGAGGGGGGCGTCCGCCGGCCACTCGAGCTCGAACTCGAGCTTCGCTTTGCCGTCACGCGACTCGAACTCCACCTCGAGGCTGACGGCGTCCGGTACGGACACGCGGAGGCGGGCGTGGCCGTGGCTCAGCTCGAGCTTGCCGGACCGGAGGCCCTTGAGGAGCGCCTTGATGAGGCGCTGCGCTTCCTCGCGGCTGTGGGCGCCCTGATACTCGAAGGACGAGGCTCCCGAATCGGCGGCCTCATCGCTCGATGTAGGCGGGGTCGACCTCTCCTTCGAGGCGCCCCTCGGTATGGCCTTCGGCGCCTTCTTCGCGCGCTTCGCGGCGGACTCGACCGGGACGGTCGGGGCCTCCTGGTCGCTGGCCGCGGGGCCGCTCGTGGCGCCGCTAGTGGCCTCCGTGGCCGCCTTGACGCGCTTCGCCTTGGGGGCGGCGCTCGGCGCCTCGGCAGTTGCCTTCGCGGGCTTCCCTTTGGACTTCGGCTGCGTGGTCTTCTCAGGCTTCACGGCACATCTCTCCTCGTGTTCCAACGCGCCCCCTCCTCGGGCCCAAGCGTCGCCTGGCGGCCACGGCGAGTGGCGCGAGGCGTTTCCACCCCTCAGGTGCGAGACAGGCGGCGCGCGGCGCGACGTAGAAGCGAGCTTAGGAGCGAGGGCGGAGTATCGCCAGAAAGCACCAACCCGGCGCCCGGCACCTTGAGCGAGAAGCCCGGCTGCGGGCACGTGAGGTCCATGGCTGCGAGGCGTCTCTGCAGCGCCTCTTCGCCCTGGATGGGCTCGAACGGCATGGCCCCGTCCGTGAAGACGCGGAGGACCACCTTCCCCATCACGTGGGTGACGGCGTTCGACGTCTTCATGAAGGACCGCTCCACGGCGCCGCTCTGGTGAGTGGAGCGGCTCCACTCGAACAAGAAGCGCACCGCCGGGGGCTTCAGAAGGTTGGGGTCGATGATGAACACCACCGGCGCGCCCCAGGTTCGGGCCAGCTCGGTAAACGCTTCGATGGCAGCGGGCGCGACGTGTGCGGGGTAGCTCTCCACGGCCTTCAGCCGTACGAGCCGCCCGCCAGCGAGCTCGCGCTCGTAGACGTCCCGCCCCAGCTGAAACAGCGGGCCTTGGCTAGCGTTCTTGTCGATCCAGCGGAGGGCGAAGCGGTCTGCCATGGGTTGCCTTACTTCGGGGTCGGCGGCCGGGTTCCCAGCTGGGCGTGCGCGGCCTCCAAGCGGGCGAGGGCGGCCCCCAGCGGCCGCGAGGCGTAGAGCGTGTTCGCGTACTCGAGCAGGGCCTCGCTGACTTCTGGGCCCCCCGCGGCCCGGGAGCGTTCGGCGAAGGCCTCGAGGGGCTCGTGGGAGTGGTGTACGAGGCCCAGCGCCTCGAGCTGGCCAAGCAGGCGGCGCAGCGCGGGTGGCCCACCGGCAGACGCCGTGCGCTCCCGGCGGAGGCGGATGGCGAGCCAGACCGCGAGGAGCGTGACGATCGCCGCGATCGCGACAGCGACGGGTACGCCCTTGGCCGAGTGCCACGCGCGCTGCAGCCAGTGTCCCAGCGCGTCCAGCACGGCAGACGGCCAAGACACGTCCGAGCGGCCTGCGGCGTAGCCCGGGGCTGTGGCGTCCACGGTGCGCCAGGCGCCGTCGAGATAAACCTCGCTCCACGCGTGCGCGTCCCGCTCGCGGACCACCCAGCTCCCAGTGAGCGGGTTCTGCTCCGACACCCGGTAGCCCCCGATGGTCCGAGCGGGGACGCCGGCAGCGCGGGCGAGCAGCGTCATCGCGCTTGCGAAGTACTCGCAGTGCCCCCGGCGGTCATCGAGGAGAAAGTGCACGAGCGGCTCCGCGCCGGGGGGGCGCTCGACCTCGAGCGAGTACTCGAAGTCCGTGCGCAGACGCGTGGCGATCAGCTCCACCGCAGCGACCTTGGGGGTTCCGGGCGGCACCCACCGTCCGACCACCTCGCGGAGCGTGGGCACGAGGGAGCCTGGCAGGGTGAGCTCGGCGGTGCTCGGCGGCGCGGCGAACGGAGGCGTGGGCCCGAACGACACCTCCTCGAGCGCCCCCGAGATGGCGTGCGCCAGCCCCGAGGTGTCCATGATCACCCCGTTCGGCGTCGCGGACACTACCGCGTGGTTCAGCGGCAGGAACACCCGGTGCTCGTCGCTAGCGCTGTAGGTGGCTCGAGTCGTGGGCCCCGACGACTCAGGCAGCGGCACGAGCTGCGCATCGGCGGCCGTCCACCGACCCTCCGGGTGGTACTCCGAGTACGCGATCCCGCGGAGGAAGGGCGAGGGGAGGGCGCCCTCGAGCCGCATGACCGGCGTGTCCGATTGCAGCATGCCGCGCATCGAGCCGAGCTGGAGGAGCTCCGAGAAGCCCGATCTCGAAGAGCTGTCTCCGCCCACGAGCCGCTCTAGCACCGCGTCGTGGAGCGGCGGGAGGCCCAGCACGATCGGCGCTGCGAGCGCCCCGGTGGCTGCGGCGACGAGCGCAGAACCCACCAACCGGCCTCGCGCGCGAGCGCCGAGCCCCGCCAGCGTGAGCAGGCCGAAAGCAACCGCCAGCTCGAGGTAGGGGCGGATGGAGTGGTTCCCCACGTCGCCGGCCAGGAAGCCTGGAAGCGAGCCCCCCGGATACGATCTCGTGCCACCGAGGGCCAGCAGCGTGAGGAGGCTCAGCGCGGCGGTGGTCCGTGACCCCCCGACGGGTCGCGCATAGAAGAGCCGCGGCGTCGCGAGGAAGAGCCCGGTGAGCGCCAGGAACAGCCACGCCGGCCCCAGCCGGAACACGGCGCTCCGCCCATGCGCCGCGAGGACGCCGGCGGTGACGAGGGTGGCGCAGGCGATGGCGCAGAGGCTCACCACGAGCTGCGCCAGCGTGTCGAGGCGCGCGCGGGGGCCCACGAGCGGGGCGGCGACGAGCGCCGCCGCTACCGTGGCCAGCGCCCACCCGAGGCCGACGCCGTTCGGCACGGCGCGCCAGAGGAAAACGGTGAGCAGCCCGAACGCGAGAGGGAGGAGCGGCATGCGGCTCAGGCTCCTCCACCGGACTCTTGGCGGGCGTGTCCGGCCGCTTCGTTCGTGGGGGAACCCCCGGCGAGGTCGATGCGTGCGCCGCTCAGCACGTCGCGGGCTGCAACGACGCGCGCCCCCGCGGGAATGGGAGCGGCCGGTGAGCGAGCCGCGGCGCGCAGCCAACGCGATTCGCTGCCGCGAATGAAGATCAGCTCTACCGGGACTCCTCTCCGGCGGAGCGTGGGGGCGGCGTCGCTGGGCCCGTCCGTGACCCAGAAGACGGTGCCGAGGCCACGCACGGCGGGCTCGATGGCGGCGGCCGAGAGCGCCTCGGGGCGCGCCCGCGCGACCGCGTCGAGCGCCAGGTCGGGCTGCTCGAGGGCCGGTCCGGTCAGCGGCGCCTGGCCCGAGACCACCACCGCGTCGAGCGCCGCAGAGAGCTCGGCGAGCCGCACGATCAGGCCAGCGGCCAGCGACACTGCGGCCGCCTCTGCGTCTTGGGTGGCGCTTCCCGTGAGCTCCAGCACGACCGCGGCGTCCGCGACGCGGTCTTCGCGCCACTCGCGCACCACCGGGATGCCCAGGCGCGCCCACGACCGGGCGTGGAGGTCGCGGACACGATCGCCGGGGCGATAGGGCCGGGTGCCGGCGAGGTCCCGCGCGTCTGGCGCGAGCGCCCGGCCACCCTGGCTACGCGCCTCGCGACCCAGCGCCAGGGGAAGCGCGACGACCACCGCCGGGCGCGGGCGTACCAGGAAACGGACCCCCGGTGTGTCGATGACGGGCCCGCAGGCCACGCCGAGCGGGACCGTCCGGCCAAGGTGGAACGGGTCGAGGTGGTGGTCACCGCGCTCCGTGAAGCGGGCGGCGAGGCGGATCCGCGTGGTCTCCCCCGGGTCGACGGCGTACCGATCGGCGGCCGCAGGCAGCCAGCGTCCGTCCCAAGGCAGAAGCGGTGTGCTGACGTCCAGATCGCCTACCGGGCGTTCTCCGCGATTGCGCACCACCAGGGTCACTGTGAGGGGCTCCCCGACCGTGGTGCGCAGCGGGGCCTCGAGCGACACTGTGAGGTCTGCAAGCCGGTAGGCGCGGCGCGCCAGCAGCGACGCGGCGAGGAGGCCCGTGACCAGCGCGAACAAGACGTAGATCTGCGTGGTCCCGACCTCGAGACCCGCGGCCCCCGTGAGCAACCAGAAGATCGTTAGGAAGCGGCCCTCGGGCGTGAGGGCGAGGTAGAGCCGGAACAGCGGCTTGACGAGCCGCCCGGTCCGCGTGTTGCGGAAGCGGTCCCTCCCCTCCTTTGTCGAGGGGATCAGGATGTGGTTGAGGCGGGCGAAGTTCACGCCGGGCGAGTACGCGCGTGGCTCACAACGGAACCGGGATCGTGGCGACGAGCGCGTCGATGACGGCGCCGCTGTCGCGGCCAGCGTAGCGGGCCTCGGAGGACAGGATCACGCGGTGCCCGAGGAGGGGGCCCGCCAGCGTCTGAAGGTCGGCTGGGCTCACGTGGTCCCGTCCGCGCAGATACGCCTGCGCCTGGGCGGCTCGATAGAACATGAGCGCGCCGCGCGTGCTGATCCCGAGCTCGAGATCGGGTGAGTGCCGCGTTGCGCGCACGAGGGCCAGGGCGTACCGCGCGACGGCGTCGCTCACGTGCACCGCGCGCACCTCCGCTTGCGCTGCGAGGAGCCCGGCCGCGTCGAGCACCGGAGTCACGGCGAGGAGGGGGTCTGCAAGGCGTCGCTCGGTCACAACCCGCAGCTCCTCGGTCTCCGGCGGATACCCGAGGCGCACACGCAGGAGGAAGCGGTCGAGCTGCGCCACGGGCAGCGGGAAGGTCCCCTGGAAGTCGACCGGGTTCTGTGTGGCGATCACGAAGAACGGCGCGGTGAGCTCGCGGGTGACCCCGTCGACCGTGACCTGGCGTTCGTTCATCGCCTCGAGGAGGCCCGATTGCGTGCGGGGTGACGCCCGGTTCGTCTCGTCCACGAGCAGGACATTGGTGAAGACGGGGCCGGGTCGGAACGCAAACGACCCGTCGCGAGGGTCGAGCACGTTGGAGCCCAGGATGTCCGTGGGCAGGAGGTCCGGGGTGCACTGAACGCGCGCGAACGAGAGGTCCAGGGCTCGGGCGAGCGCCTTCGCTAGCGTGGTCTTCCCAACCCCCGGGACGTCCTCGATGAGGACGTGTCCACCAGCGAGGAGGCCCGTCAGCACCAGCTCGATCGCGGCTTCTTGCCCGGCGATGACCCGTCGTAGCGTGTCCGTGAGGGCGCGGAGGCGCGCCCCTTGTTGCCCCGTCATTGGCATTGCTCCAGCGCGATGTTGCAGGTCTTGCCCGGCGGGCACTGCGCCGCGCTCTTGCACGGCGTGAAGCCCGCGACCCGGACCGGGAGGCCGCGCGGGCTGCCCACGCCCAGCTCGACGCAGCCCAACGGCGTCGATTGCGAGTCCAGCGTGCGGCGAATGAGCCGCGCGTTCGGGAAGCCCGAGACACCGGCCTCGATGAGCGCGCTGATGAGGGACGCCGGCACGGCGGCCTCACCGGTGTCAGCGAAGGCGCAACGCAGCGAGAGAGGCGAGGTTCCGTGTTGGTCGATCGTGAGGTCCAGCGCCACGTGCGCTTGCGGCACCTCGCCAGGCTCCCAGGTGATGGGGAGGTCCGCGTCCTCAGTGAGGATCAGGTCTCCTTCGCCAGGCACGAGCGGCGCCACGCCCACGCCGAACAGGCTGAGCCCCTCGGCGCTGAGCTCGATGTGCGCCTGGGGCTCGAAGACCGGGTGCGGGACGTCGGTGTCGAAGTAGCTCTTCCCGGGGGGCAGCGGGGACATCGCCACGTCATCTGTGAGCCCAGTGATGGTGACGACGCCGAAGTCGACGGAGGTGGGGAAGGGGACGCATTCGCCCTCGAGGCCGCAGATCTCAGACCCGGTGCATCCGGGTGTGCACGCCAGGATCGGCCGGCGCCACAGCGTGCACCGTGCCTCGACGGGCAGCTCGCCGCACTCGGCGCGTGCCGCACCGCCACACACGGTCACCTCGGCCTCGAGGGTGAGCACGCTGCCGGGCACCACCGCGTCGTTCACCTTGCCGTCCACGATCGAGTACTTCTCCTGCTCCTCCACGATGAAGCCGCCGACCCGCGTACCAGGGGCGCAGCCGCCCCGAAGGGGTGGGGGCTCCGGGGTGGCGGTGTCCGCCTCGCTGGGGGTGTCTTCCGGGCCTCCGGGGCCGGCGTCGGGTGCCGGCGCGTCCGACTCGGGTGGCGAGCTCGCGTCCGCGCTGGAGTCATGAGGCGACTCCGCATCTCCAGCGACCGAGGTCCCAGCCTCGCTCGTGCAGCCGATGCCCAAGAGCGCTACCCAGAAGATGCGGTTCATGGCGTCACCTTGGGGTACGCGTCGGGGCTGCCGTCGTGGCCCACCTCGAGGCCGAAGAGCCGGCCTTGGTCGCGGTCGGAGACGTAGAGCACATCCACGTCGAAGCCGCCCACGCCCGGGCCAAAGTGCATGTTGGGGATCCAGCTCGACGGCAGGCTCGCGGCGAGGTCCGGGTTGTTTCCCCCGGAGGGCGGGAAGCGCCAGACGTACCCCGCGACGTACTCGGTGACGTAGACGAAGCCGCAGTTGTCGACATTGAGCCCGTCGAGGCCGCCTCCGCCACCTCCGCCTCCTCCGCCGCCCCCACCCGGGCCGTTGCAGTGCTCGGAGATGCAGCGCCCGGCGGTGGTGCCCCCGGTGTGCCAGAGCGTGCAGGCCTCGCCCTCATCTTTGTACAGGCAGGCCCCCTTCGTCTCGCTGGTGTACTCGCACCCGAGTCCCGCACCGGTGACGTCCCAGCAGTGGCCCCGCGTGGGGACCCCGTCGATCGCGCTGTCGCACGAGTCTCCGCTCTGCTTGCCCGCGCAGAGCCACGCCGAGAGCCACTGCGGCGCCGTACATCCGGTGTCGCTGCCCACCGTCTCGCACACGCCGGTGATGCCTCCGGCGTCCATGCACGGGTCGCCTATGAGGAGCCCGTCGCAGGGGTTGTTCGGGAGGCACCCGGCGGCCTCCTCGATGAGGGCGCACACGCCTGGAAGGCCCGCGACGGTGCACGCTTGCCCGAGCGAGTCGCTCTTGCAGGGGGGCGCGCCGGCGCAGATCGCTCCGCCGTCCACCGCGAAGCAGGTGCCTGGGACGCCGAGCGCGTCCACGCAGGGCGTGCCCTCGGCGAGCTCGAAGCACGGACCGTTCGGGAGGCAATAGAGCGCCCCGTTGTCGTCGGTGCAGACCCCGGGCTCGCCCGCGGTGGTGGTGCAGGGGTCACCGGCGAGGTCCCAGGCGCAGGGGACCACGGGCTGGCACACGAGCACGCCGGGGTTCCATGGGTGGTCCTGGCAGGTTCCATGCACGCCGTTCGAGAACGTGCACTTCCCCTCCGGGAGCCCGTTTTCGCAGGGGTTCTCGGGCACGCAGGCGCCGCCGGTGCACTGTCCGTAGCCGCCCTCCGGCGGGGTGCACGGCGTGCCGGGCGCCGCGTCCTCGCAGGCGGACTTGCCGATGCAATCGAGCGTCCCAAAGCTCGTCTCCGTACAGACGCCCTCGGGGACCCAGGGCGAGCTGCACGGCTCGCCCACGGTCAGGTCGTCGCAGGCGCCCTTGGGTACGCAGTAGAGGTCGGGCGGGACCCCGGAGCAGGTCCCGGGCTCTCCGAAGTCCGTGGTGCAGTCCTCTCCCGGGTCGAGGAGGGTGCAGGGGTTTACTGTCTGGCAATCGAGCACCCCTCCGAACTCCCCGCAGAGCCCGCTGAACCCGCAGGCCTCCCCGGCCACCTTGCCTTCGCACTCCCAGACCGGGTCTGTCGCGCTCCCGCCCGGCGTGCGACCGAAGGTCACCGCCTTCGGGGAGTCGTCCGTGAGGTCGAGCGCGTAGACCACGCCTCCTCCGAAGCTGCCCACGTAGAGCGTCTTCTCATCGGGGGATAGCGACACCCCATTCGGGCCCGACATGCCCACGCCGACCACCACGAACGAGCCGTCGTCGGGGTTGATGCGCCGCACACGCGTGGAGCTGTTCTCTGCGACATAAACAAACCCCTCCGAGTCGACCTCCACGCCGTTCGGGTAGAGGAGCCCGCCCAGGATGACCTCCTGCGCGCCGTTGGCATAAACGCGGATGAGGGAGCCGTCGCCGCCGGCGCCGACCAGATCGCCCCCAGGGAGGAAGCGGACTCCGGCTGCGATCCCCGTATTGGGCGCCCAGATCGTAGTGGTCCCGTCCTTCGCGATGCGGACCATGTTCCCGTTGCCGTCCACGGCGACCACGCGCCCCTTGTCGTCGAACGCGAAGTCCTCGGCGGTGGTGAAGCCGAAGTGGGTCTGGACGGGCACCGGGGCCGGCGCGACGGGTAGGAAGCAGGTGTTGATCGAGATGACGTCGGCCGGGGCCACGTCCGGAGGCGTGGCCTCGATGTCCGTGACTTCGACGTCTGGCTGTTCGTGGGCGCTGTCCTCTGGGGGGGGACCGACCTCGTCCGGCGCCGGCGCGTCCTCGGGAGCCTCGACATCGAGCAGGTCCGCGGGGGCGTCACCCGCGACGTCGGCGGGCTCGGCGTCGCCCTTGTTTCGTCCGCCAGCACTGGTGCACCCGAGCATCAGGAGGGCGGTGACGGCCATGAACTTCCTGCGCATCACTCACTCCCTGCGACGCGAAAGGGGCGCGCCTGCTTCAGCATGATGCGCGGGGCTCCGTCCACGAGCTGCAGCTTGAACTCGACGTCCATGGCGTAGCCCGGCCCTCCGTACGCCGGGAGAAACCCCGCGTGGACGGCTGCGAGGGCCGCGCCCAGCTCGTGCACCTGCTCCAGCGTGAGCACCGTGGTCCCCGCGGGCAGCTGGTTCGAGTGCTGCGAGTAGATCACGGGCTGTCCGGGCAGGGTCCACTGCAGCAGGAACTGGTCCGAGCGGATCCCCGGATCCGGCAGCACCACCGAGAGCTCTCCGATCTGGACGTTGACCGTGAAGCCGGGCTCGAGGCCGGCTCGGTCGTAGGCGTTCGTGGTGAGCGCGACGCCGTTGGCCAGCTCGTCCGGGAAGGAGTTGTGGACTAGCAGCGCCATGCCAACCGCCCGGTGGTCGATCCCTCGGTAGCGGCGCTCCTCGAAGGCGCGGAAGCTATAAACGCTGGCCCACACCGCACGGATCGCGTCCTCCATGGGGCGCGTGGGATCGTGGGGGTCGCCCGTCTTCGAGGTGTAGAGGCCTGCCCCCGTGAAGCCGTCGAGATCCTCGGCGTTGGTGGACGAGCGGAACCGCATCCGAGTGTTGGGGGCGAATCGCTCATCCAACGTGGCTTCGAGCGCGGCGACGAAGGCCTTATCGAGCGGCGCGGCCTCCATGTCGGCCCGGAGCGACGCCAGCGCTGCGTCCCGCAGCGCGGGCTCTTCCTCGAAGGCGCGGTCGGCCAGCAGCCCCTCGAGCCGGGCGTAGAAGCCATGCGACTTCATGAAGGCGTCGAAGTAGTGCACGGGGATGCCCAGGGCAGGGCGCGCTCGAGCCTCCGGGATCTGAAGCAGCGCCGCGTAGTTGGAGGCCTTGCCGCCGTAAGCGGGGAGGACGGCGTCGAGCGCCAAGCCTAGCGGCAGCTGCGGCGCCAGCAGGGTGGCCAGGTCGGCGAACGCGGTGGTCTCGGTGTCGAGGCGCGGCACCAGGACGGCCGCGGGGCGATGGGCCTCCCACCACGCGTCGGCGGTGACCCGGTCGACCTCCTCGATCGTCCAGTCGAACGCCTCGACCGAGAGCCGCACCCAACGCCCCTCGAGGGCGCGCAGGGTCGGGTGCTCGATGGCTCCGCGCAGGCCCATGTTGGGCGTGCCCCGGTTCTGCGCGAGCACGTTCACGTGAGACAGCGGCGTCTGGAACGCCTCCGTGATGGCGCCAGAGACCGAGGTGAGGTCGTTCGGCGCAAGATCCAACACGACGACGTCACGCGGATCCGCGTACGCCCGACCCTCGGCGAGGTCGGCCGCCGTGAGGAACCGGAGCTTGCCCACGCCCACCGCGAGGTTCAGCGGCTGGTAGTCCACGCCAGCATAGAGCTCGTCGGTGGTCCGGATCGGGAGCGCGAGGCTCTCCGCCATGGCGTTGACCGCCTCGGACGTGGGGTGGAACGCGAGCTCTTCCGGTGCCCAGAACGCCTCTCGAATCCGCCCGAACGCTTCCGTGACGTCGCCCGCGGAGGCCGTGTCGTACGGCGCGATCTCGTAGACCCAAGTGTCCGGGCCCTCGTAATGAGTGAGCGCTCCGAGCACGAAGCGGCGCTCCGGGCTCGTGTACTCGGTGAGGTTGAACTCGACCAGCGGGGGGACGACGGGGAGACCCTTGCCAGAGAGATGCGTGCTCGCGAAGTCCCAGTGGATCAGGAATCTCTGGCTGTTCTGGAAGTAGAGCGCGCCGTCCACGCGATCGAGGACGGTCTTCACCGAGCGCGCCCCGGGGATGCTCGCGGCGAGAGGTCGAGAGGCGAGGGCGAGGAAGTCTGCCTCGCAGCCGAGGCGCTCCGCGGAGTCAGGCGCGTCGGCTCGGAGCGTGAGGAGGCAGGTGCCCCGTGCCTCTTCTACGGCGGCCTCGCTGCACGCGGTGACGATCCACAGGCTGAGCGGGGCGAATCGCACGTCTGGCTCCCAATGCGTCCTCGGAGTGGGCGAGCCGCGCGGTAGGGGCCCGGGCTCCGGCCCGGACCTGCGCGTTGGGGGGTGACCCACCTGGGCAGCACCCGCCAATCTACGGAGCCAACGGGTCCCTGGGAAGAGGCTCGCCGCGCGCGCGCGCCGCGATTCCCTCGCGGATGGCGTTGTACTCCGCGCGGCCGATGGGGAAGCGCACGGCCAGCGCCATCGAGACGAGGTTGAACACCACGGGGACGAGCACGTAGAAGGCGCACAGGGTCGTGAGTACGTGCGGCGGCTGCTCCACGTTGGCCTTGTAACCGGCCAGCTCCAGCGAGATCAGGCCCACCCCCGCGCCCACGGCCGCGGCGAGCTTCCGCACCACGAACCAGACGCCCACGTATTGGCCCTCGCGGCGCATCCCGAACCGGAGTTCGTCGTAGTCGATAACGTCCGCGAGCATCGTGGGCGGGAGCACGACCACCGCGCCGCCGGCGGTGCCGGAGATCGCCACCAGCGCCCAGTACGCGGTCTCCGCCCCTCGGGGGAGGAACCAGATGGGAAAGAACGCCAGGGTATTGAGGGCCATGGCGCACAGCCACGCGGCCTTCTTCCCCACGCGTCGGCCGAGCCAGAGCCACGCCGGCACGCAGATCACGGCGAGCACGAAGTAGGTCAGGAGGATCTCGTGGATCCGGTCGCTGCCGAGGTAGTACGTGACGTAGTAGGGGAGGAGGACAGCCGGGAGGTTGTTGCCCAGGGCCGCCACGACGAACGAGATGAGGAGCACCCGGAAGGGGCGGTTCTTGAACACCTGGCGCGCGGTGCCGGCGGTGATCGCGGTGCTCTCCGCGGGCGCGCGCTCTTCCACCACCCGGGCGCAGATGGCGCACGACAGCAGGATCAGCGGCGTGTAGGCGATCGCGAACCACATGTACTTGCGGCGCTCGTTCCCGGGCCCGCCGGCGTCGCCCAAGAGGTGGTCTATGAGCAGCGGCGTGCCCACAGCCAGGATCGTGCCGACGATGTAGGCCCCCTCCCGGAGCCCGAGCACCGAGAGGCGCTCCTCGTAGTCGTAGGAGAGCTCCGGGCCGAGCGCTTCGTAGGGCACGATGACGAGTGTCCAGCCCAGGTAGAGCGCGAAGATCGACACACCGAACCAGATCGCGCTGCCCACGGGGCCGAACTCTGGCGGCGTGTAGACCATGAGGACCGCGCCGGCCAGCGGTAGGGCCCCGAGCAGGATGAAAGGGCGCCGGCGCCCCCATCGCGTGCGGGTCCGGTCGCTCAGCGTTCCCATGATGGGGTCTGCGATGCCGTCGAACACTCGCGACGCAAGGAAGATGACCCCGAAGACCAGCGGCGAGAGCCCGACTACGTCTGTGTAGAAGGCTGGCAGATAGAAGAAGATGGGGACGCCCACCACCGCCAATGCGATCGCCGGCAGCGAATACGCCGCCTTGACGGCGGTGCGGACGCGATCTCTCTGCAAGGGCGGATTTCCTCAGCGCGGGCACGCTCGGAGCGGCGGCGGAGCATGCCGGTTCGCACTCCGTAGTGCCAGCCCATCTCGCCAACGGGCGGCTGCACGGGGCGGCGAAACGACCGTTGGCCAAGGCGCGCTCGCGTGTCGGTGTCGCTCGGGGGCGCGGCCATCGCCCGCGTCCGGGCGTCAGGGCTCGTGAACTACCGGCGCGAAGGTCCGGCCGCCGTCTGTCGTGTCGTAGTGGTACGTCCCGACCACGGCCTCGAGGTCGTGGCGCCAGTCCAGCCGCAGCGAGATGCGCCCGTGACCGTTTACATCCATGGCAACGCGCTCGAGGCGCGCGCGGGGATCGGGCTTGTGCAGCCGCCCCCTGATCGCAAAGCCCGCGGCGACCGACGTGACCGTGACGAGCTCCGGCGCCAGCTCGTCCAGGCCGGAGTCGAGCACCGCGAAGATATGGCGCGTGGCGCCCACGGGGCCGGCGAAGACCCAGGTATACCCTGCGACGGCCGAGTCATTGAGCAGGAGCCGCGTCCAGCCGGCGCCGGGCGCCGACGGTCCGAGGAGAACGGCGGGCAGCGCCTCTCCGGCGTTCGGGCGGGCGGTGACGAAGCGCCTCTCGGGCGCCCCATCGGTGGCCGGCACGATGAACCCGAGCGCGTCTTCCGCCGGAGCGTCCATGGGCTGGGCCTCGCTCCTCAGGAGCACGACGTCGGCGCCGGAGAAGATGGGCGGCGAGTCCTCGGGGAGTTGCGTCGTTGCGGCGGCACAGGCGCACACGAGCGCCAGCGCGGCCCCCGCCACGGGGGACTTTCGATTGTTCATGTCCCGGAGTGTAGCGCCCCCGCTTGTGTCCGTGTAGATTCTGCCCCCGTGCACCTCCGCGCTCTCGCCGTCCTCGTTGTCGTGGCCAGCCTTGCCTCGCCTGCTCGCGCCGATCGCACGCCGCGCCTCGCCGGTTTGATCCGGCCCAACTCCGACGGCGTGGTGGTCCCGGAGTCGGTGCTGGCGGCCGAGGTGGCGTTCGAAGACCTGGCCACCGAGCTGGCCACGGTGCTCGGCCCTCGCCGACTCGGCCCGGCCGCTACCACGGGGCCCCTGGGCTTCGACCTGGGCATCGACATCGTGCTCGCCAGCATCGATGACGGAGCGGTCCACTGGCAGAACAGCGTGGATGATCCGGGCTCGGTGCTGCCGGTCCTGTCCGTCCAAGCAAAGAAGGGGCTGCCCTTCGGCTTCGAGCTCGGCGCCGGCGTGGCCCACCTCCTCGACTCGGAGCTGTGGTCCGTGGGGGCCGCGCTCCGCTGGGCCTTCCTCGAGAACCTCGGCGGCTACTTCCCGGACATGGCGATCCGGGTAACCCTCGACAACGTCATCGGGGCTTCGGACTTCGGCATGTTGCTCGTGGGCTCGGACCTCGTCATCTCGAGGGAGTTCGGGCTCGGCGGCGTCACGGCGCTCGCACCTTACGTGGGCTTCTCCGGCTTGTTCGTACGAGCTTCACCCAACGTCATCGGCTTCTTCGACGAGGGCGCCAGCAGGCCACAGTTCGCGGCGTTCGCGGTCAAGAACCTGGGCGCCTTCCGTGGCGTGCTCGGCTTCCGGCTGCTGTTCCCCTACTCCACGTTCAGCTTCGAGGCCGTGGTCTCGTCGGGCGTGCAGACCTACAACACGTCGCTGAGCGTCGCGTTCTAGTGGCGGGTGCCTTTCGGGCACGGCGGGGGCTCCCCCCCGCACCCCGGCTCTTCTCCTCTCTTTCGATTCATTCGATTCTGGGCTGTGCCGTTCCCCGCGGGGCGCTACGGCGCGCGGCCCCTCTTCGCCTGCCGGCAAGGACTCTGTGATGCCACCTGTATCGTTGTCTCTCGACAACCTCATGGCCGACCGCGTCGGCGCCTCCGGGCTGCCCACCGACTTCCTGGCCGCCGAGGCGGCCTCGCTCCGTGCAGCGCACGCCGCGCTGCATGCGCGCGTCCGCTCCGGTGAGCTGCCGTTCCTCACGCTCCACAAGGAGACGGCCGCGCTCGACCGGATCCGCGAGCTCGTAGCGGCGCACCGCGCTCGGTTCCAGGACCTCGTGGTCTTGGGGATCGGCGGCTCCTCGCTCGGGGGCCGGGCGCTGCTCGCGGCGCTCGGGGGCGCAGGTCCCCGCGTCCACTTTCCGGACAACCTCGATCCCGACCGCTTCTCGGCGCTGCTCGCGTCGCTCGATCTCGAGCGCACCGTGTTCAACCCGATCTCCAAGAGCGGCGGCACGCTCGAGACCCTGGCACAGCTCCTCGTGGTCCGCGACCGCCTGCTGCCGCGCTTCGGCCCTGCCGGGCTCGCGGAGCGGCTCGTCGTCACCACGGATCCCGAGAAGGGCTTCCTTCGCCGCCTGGCGAAGCGGGACGGGCTCTCAGCGCTGGACGTTCCCCCCGGCGTGGGCGGCCGGTTCAGCGTCTTCACCGCGGTGGGCCTCTACCCGGCCGGCGTCGGCGGCGTGGATCTCGACGCGGTCCTAGCGGGCATGGCGTGGGCGGCCGAGCTTCTCGAGTCCTCGGATCCCGCGGAGAACCCCGCGCTCGCAGCGGCCGGCGCGCTCTGGGCGCTCGACAGCCGCCACGGCCGCCCGGTCTTGGCCACCGTCGCATACGCGGACGCGCTGCGGGCAACAGCCGAGTGGTTCGCCCAGCTCTGGGCCGAGAGCCTCGGCAAGCAGGGCCGTGGCCCCACCCCGGTCAGCGCAGTCGGCGCCACCGATCAACACAGCCAACTGCAGCTCTGGATGGAGGGGCCGCCCAACACCGTCATCTCCTTCATCGAGGTCGACGCCTTCAAGACCCAGCTCGTCATCCCGCCCGCAGATCTCGGCGACGACCCCGAGCTCGCGTACATGATCGGCCACGACATGGGTCACATCCTGCGCACGGAGAAGCGCGGCACCGAGATGGCGCTCACCGCCGCCGGGCGGCCCAACCTCACCTGGCGCCTCGACCGCATCTCGGGAGAGTCACTCGGGGCCCTCATGCTGATCTGGGAGGCGATGACCGCCTACGCAGGCGGGCTCTACGGGTTCGACCCGTTCGATCAGCCCGGCGTGGAGGCCGGTAAGATCGTGGCGAAGCGGCTCCTGGCGGGTCGCTAGGGTGGGCATGGAAGAGAAGTCCGTCCGCCTCACCATCGATGATGCGAGCGTCATGCAGCGCCTCGCGGGGCCTGGAGACGAGCACCTCCGCGTAATCGCGAAGAAGCTGGGAGCCTCCGTCAGCTCTCGTGGAAACGAGTGCCTGGTGCGGGGCGACGCGTTCACGGTCGATCTGGCCGTGGCGGTGATCCGTCAGCTCGAGGCGGTGTTGCGGCGCGGCCAACCGGTCTACGCCGCTGATGTCTCCCGCGCTGTGGAGATTCTGGCTGCAGACCGCGGCGCCAGCCTCGAGGCGGTGTGGGTCGACACGGTAATCGTCGCCGGGACTCGGCAGAAGATCGGGCCCAAGAACCTGAGCCAGAAGCAGTACGTCGAGGCGGTTCGGAGCAGCACGATCACGTTCGGCGTGGGCCCCGCCGGCACTGGCAAGACCTACCTCGCCATGGCGATGGCCGTGGCAGCCTTGTTACGCAACGAGGTGAAGCGCATCGTCTTGACGCGGCCCGCCG
>SXOO01000148.1 GCA_005776725.1 Pseudomonadota bacterium
ACCGCGCCGAGCGACGCGCGGAGTGACGCCCGCACGACCGACGGCACCGACACTCGCGATGCGGGCGCCGACACGGCACCGCCGGCGCTCGCCGAGTGCCCGACGGTCCTGAGTGTGACGCCCGGAACCACTGTTGGGCACCCCTCGATCACTGAGGCCAGCGGGCTCTCGGGAAGCCTCCGCAGTCCGGGGTACTGGTGGCTTCACAACGACTCCGGCGACGACGCCCGGCTCTACGCCGTGGGTCCGGACGGCGCGGACGCGGGGACCTTCTCGCTGAGCGGCGTGGAGGCCAACGACTGGGAGGACCTGGCGGCGGGCCCCTGCGGCGAAGCGACCTGCCTCTACGTCGGGGACATCGGCGACAACGAGCCCTCGCGCTCCAAGCTGCGCGTCTATCGCGTGCCCGAGCCACTCCTGCCGGGTCCTTCGGCGCACGTGACGCCGATCACGGCGTTCGACGAGCTGGTCCTGAAGTACCCGGATGGTCCGCACAACTCGGAGTCGCTGCTCTTCGACGGAACCACGGGCGACCTCTTCGTGGTGGTGAAGACCGCCGAGGGCCCGTCACCGATCTATCGCGCGAAGGCGCCGCTCGCGGTCGACGGCGCGAACGCGCTGGAATGGATCGCCACGCTGACGTTCGGGGTCCCACCCCTCGGCGGTGATCCACGGACCACCGGCGCCGCCATGTCGCCCGATGGGACGCAGCTGGTCATCCGCACCTACGACTCGGCGTTCCTCTGGCGGCGGCCCCATGGCACCAGCGTGGCAGACGCGCTCGCGGGCGACCCATGTGCCCTGCCGGTGGCCAACGAGGTGCAGGGCGAGGCCATCGCGTTCAGGTTCGACGGCTATGTCACCGTCAGCGAAGGCGAGCTGCCGCGCCTTTGGGAATACCGCTTTGCTGATGGGGGCTCCGCCCGCTGAGGGCGCCCAGGGCGGAAGCGCCCATCTGGCGGGAGGCCAGGCGTCGCGACCGCCCCCTTTGCGGGTGCGCGCCGCGCGTGCTCGCACTTCGAGCCACGAAGTCGGCTATAGTCGAGGCAATGCGTCTGCTCATCGCCGCGACCCTCATCCTCGTCGGATGTTTCCCGCCCACCGCAGCAGTCCCCGCCCCGATCTCGGAGTCGGAGTACGAGGCGCTGCACCGCGGGGGAGCCCCAACGCTGGCGGACCTGAGCGCTGGACGCGGCCTGTTCTCGTCGGGCTGTGGCTCCTGCCACAACCACCCGGACGTTGCCGCGCACGGCAGCGCCGAGTGGGCCCGCATCGTGGAGCGCATGGGTCGCAAGGCTGACCTCTCGCCCGCGGAGAGTGATCTGGTGCTCGCCTTCATCCTGGCGGCCCGAGAGCGGAGCCTGCCCCCTCGATGAGCGGGGATGGCATGCCGCGGCCGTCAGTGGCGCGCGAGATCATGGCGGACCCACAGGGTGCGCCGGAGGCGCGCGCCACCGTGTTGATCCTCCACGGCATCCTGGCGTCGAAGCGCGCGTGGAGGAGCCTCGCAGCCCGCGTGGCCGAGAGACGACCCGAGCTGGACGTGATCGCGCTGGACCTCCGCGGCCATGGAGACGCGCGCGGCCGGCCGGGCCCCCACACGCTCGACACCTGCGCCCGAGATCTATGGGCACAGCAGCAGAGCGACGGCCCCGCGGGCGGCGCGCCATCGCGTGACCCGGCGGCGATCATCGGACACTCCTTCGGCGGCAAGGTCGCCCTGGCGGCGCTGCGCTACTGGCCCAGCGCCGAGATCTGGTGCCTCGACTCGGACCCCACGCCCACGAGCCGCTCCGACTCGAGCGAGGTCGAGCGTGTCCTCGCCACGCTAGACACGCTCCCGGCGGCGCCCACGCGGGCCGAGGTGACGGCCGCGTTCGCTGGTTTCGGCGCGGGCTTCGCGGCGTGGATGACCACGAACCTCGAGCCCGGTGGCTGGCGCTTCGAGCGAGAGGTGGTCCGCGAGCTGCTCGCCTCGTATCGGCTCGCAGACTTCACGGACGGCGTCCGGAGCCAGAACGTCCATCTGGTGCGCGGTGAGCGCTCGGACCGCTGGAGCCCTGCCGGGCTGGCGCTGTGCGAGGCGATCGGAGCCCGCGCCCACGTCCTCGCCAATGCCGGCCACTGGCTGCACGTGGACGCCGCCGACGCGCTGGTCGAGCTTCTCACCGCGCAGCTCGTCACAGACTCCTGCCCCGCGAGGCTCAGAGATCAGGCGTGAACCGCGACACGCTCGACCGCGCAGCAGCGCTGGCCCATGCGGCGCTCGATCTCGAGTTTGACCGTGTGGTCGCCACCGTCGCACGCGACGTGGCGGGACTCGAGGCCGTGGAGCGAGACCTCGGGGAGGTGTTGAGCGCGCTCCGCCACCTGGGGGTCCGGCCGCCGCTGCGCGCCATCGCCGAGAACAACGCGCTCTCGGTGGGCGAGTACGCCATGCTGGTGGTGGCGCTGATGCCCCTCATGGCGCCGGATCGCTTCCGCGCCTTCGCTCCGGACGCGCAGGACTCGCCGGCCCGAGCGTCCGACGCGCTCCGTCTGGTCGCCACGGTCATGGGCTCCCAGGGCACGCTGTTCGCGGACGAGGCCGCCTTCGTTCACGCCTTGGAGGCGACGCGCCTCGTCACCGAGCGCCTCGTCGTCCTGGCCGAGGGCGACGACGGCGAGGTCCTCCTGCTCCCGCACCCGGCCGTACTCGAGCTGCTCGGAGCCGATGGATGAGCTCGGGCCCGTCAACTGCGGGGCTCCTTCCCGTCCGCGCTGGCCACGCCCCCTGCTTCTTCTGCGGCCCACCCGATGCGCGCACTCCCTTCCGCCAGGCGCCCACGTCCTCGGCGGTTACCGCCCGAGTGGCAAACCCGAGTGGCGGACCTTCGTCTCCGCGTGCCTCGAGAGAGCCGACCCGAGGCTCGATCGGCTCTTCGACGAACGCCCCACCCGAGTCGCGCTCGTGTTCACGGAGGCCGAGCTCACGGAGCGCCTCGACCCGGTGCCCCCTCCCGCGCCCCGAGTCCTCGGCCAGCTGGCGTTCGGGCTCTTCGAACACCCCGGCGGGCGCACGGCGCTGCTGGTCCTGGTGCTGCGGCTGGGCGACGAGCTCCGCATGGAGCTGCTGGGGGTCAGCATGGACGACCTCATCGAGGCCGCCGAGAACGGCGACGGTGCGGCCGAGGCCGCGCGGCGCACCCTCCGCTCCGCGAGGCAACGCCTCCTGGCGATCGCCGCGCAAGAGCGAGATGTGCGCCGTCGCGGGGCGGGCTCCGGGTCCCCCCACGGGCGTCCAGAGAACGGCGAGGCGGTGGACTACGATCCCTACGCCGAGGCGACGACCCGCGAGGTGGAGGCGCTGCTGCGGCAGGTCGGCGGCGAGCTCGAGCACGCGTACCGGAGCACGGAGCGGCGCACGCGGCATGGTCAGGAGCGACACGAGGGCGGGGAGCGTCCCACGCACCGCGCGCTGGCTGACGCGATGGACGCGCCGGCCGAGCGTCACTTCCGCGACCCCGAGCGAGAGACCGTCGTCGTGGTGGGCAGGAAGCAACGGGCCCACGTCTTCAACGACGACGCGCGCCTCGTGACCAGCTTCGATCTCACCACGAACGAGCTGGACCGAAAGCTGTCACGGCGCCGCTGGGAGCCCCTCTCCGGGGAACGTTATCGCGCCTTCCGCGTCGCCCTCGGGCGCGCGCTGCGCCCGGAATGAGCCTGGCGATCGGGCCGCTCGACGGGGTCGAGGAGGCGGCTCCCGCGCTGTCCTCGGCGTTCCGCGACGACGGACACCCGCCCAGCCAGTGGCGGCGCCATCTGCTCGCGGATCTCGAGGCCCGCCGAATCGACCCCGACGCGTCGAAGGTGGCGCGCCTCGACGGAGTGGTCGTGGGGGTCGCGATCGCCCGCTGGGTGGACGACGCGGGCGAACGCATCGGCCACCTCGGCTCCACCGGCGTCCGCCCCGCCTTCGCCCGCCGCGGCATCGGCCGCGCGCTCGTCCAAGCAGCGCTCGGCGCGCTCGATACCCTCGGCTGCTCCAGGATCACGTTGGAGGTCGCGGCTGAGAACTCCGCCGCGCGCGCGCTGTACGAGTCTGTGGGCTTCGAGACACGACGAGAGCTGCTCGTCTGGTCGCTGACCGGGCGGAGTGGTGCCCCCGCCGGAAGGCGCGCCGCGCCGGTGGAGGTGCTGCTGGCCCGACCGGAGACGCGGCCCGCGTTTCAACGTCGCAGCGCCTACCTGCGCACCTTCGGCGACCTCGATGGCTGGATCTGCCCGAGCGCGGGCCCACCGCGCGCCGGTCTCCTTCGGCGAGGCGAGGCGCTCTTCGACCTCTGGACCCACGACCCCGAGCTCTCGCGGCACGACGTGCCGCCGGGCCGCCTCACGCTGTTGCACGAGCCGGCCGAGGAGACCAACCCCGTCCACCTGGCGCTGACACGGCTGGGCGCCGAGGTGACTGGGCGCTTCCTGGAGCTGGAGCGTCGTGCCCGCGGGGTCTCCGAACGGCCCAGCGAGTACCGTGGCGCCGCAATTACGGGTAGCGTTCCCAAATGACCCGCCTCCTCCTCGCCCTTGTCCTCATCGCGTGCGCCAGTGAATCGCCCACGGGGACCACTGCGCCGCTGCCTGACACAGCGGTCGTGGACATCGCGCAGGACGTACAGGTCGCACCCGACCTGCCGCCCCCTCCCCCGGATCTGTCCGCCGAGGAGACGCCCGCGCCGCCGGACGTACCGGAGCCGGACGCTGCCCTCGAGGAGGACATCCCCGAGCTTCCGCCGATCTGTGTCCCCTTCAACTCGGTCTGCGAGTCGCTGACGCTGCAGAAGGTCTGCCGGGCCGACGGCTCCGCGTGGGACGAGCTGCCGTGCGGCGACGCCACGATCTGCTTGAACGGGGCCTGCGGCCCGCCGGCGTGTACCCCCGGCGAGGTCGTTTGTGAGGGTGCGAAGCGCATGGTGTGTGACGAGCTGGGCTCGGGCACGATCGCCCTGCCCTGCGCTCCGGGATACGGCTGCGCCGATGGCGAGTGCCGCCGCGTCCGGGCCAACGTGATCCTGATCGTGGACACCTCGGGCTCCATGGACTTCAAGGCGACGGAGGCGCCCGGCGCCTGCAACGGCACGCCGTGTCCGGGCTTCCCGTTCCCGGTCTGCGAAGATCCGGAGGCGCCCACGTCGCGCCTCGGCGTGACCAAGGCCGCGCTCCAGAAGCTCTTCGCGTCCAAGGTGGTCGACGGGGCGCGCCTCGCGCTGCAGCGCTTCCCGCAGCGCGGATCCAGCTACGGCACGTGCGGCTCGGGCTACTACTACGACGTCGGCGACCTCACGTGTGACAACGACGCGAAGCACGAGCTCGACGAGATCTGCCTCACCGGCGCCCTGTCCGAGTTCATGGTGGTGCCGATCGATCCCAGCACCGGCAGCACCGACGCAGCCGCGCTCACCGAGTGGGTGGACTTCGACGAGGCGGTGGCGAAGTCCACCGACACCTGCACCTATGACACCCAGTGCCCTAGCTGGATCTGCCTGGACGGGCAGTGTGCCCAGCACACGCAGGAGGAGCTGCGCCCCACGGGCGCCACGCCGCTCGGGAAGGCGCTGTATTACGCCGGCGAGTACCTGCGCCTTCGGATCCTGCTCCAGGGGAAGCCGTGCGACGGCAACGCAGACTGCGCCAGCTCCCCGGATCACAAGTGCGTCGACGGCAAGTGCCACGACCCGTTCCACACCTGCAGGAAGAACGCGATCGTGCTCTTCACGGACGGCGAGGAGACATCGCACCCCGAAGCGACCGACTTCTGGAACCCGTGGAACCAGGCGAAGCGGCTGCACTATGGCCTTGGCTGCGCCGCGGACGTTCAGTGCGCGAGCGGCGCCACCTGCGAGGCCGGGCTGTGTACGCCCCCACCGAACCTGGCCCCCACCGGGAAATGCGCGGCCACCTTCGAGCCCTGCCTCACCAGCGCCGAGTGCCCGGGCTACTTCTGTGGCAAGTCAGATGCCTGCCCCGGCCACTGCACGCTGCCCGACGTGCCGTTCACGGACCCGCTCGCGAAGAACTACCTGAAGGGCTGGGACAAGCTCCCGGTGCCGCTCACCGTCCACGTCGCGGACGCCTCGGGGGGCACCGTGGTGGACAACGCGATGATCGCGGCTTGGGGCGGGGGCCAACACGTGCTCGTGGACTTCGAAGACATCGACGCGCTCTTCCTCACGCTCTACGACCTGGTGGACCTGAAGCAGGGCAACGCCTGCGAGTGAGGCTCAAGCAGGACTTTGCGCGGGCCCTCCACGCCGCCACCATTCCATTCCTCGATGGCGCACAAGAACGCAAGGCACGACGAAGCGCGTGATGAGGCTCACGGTCATGCGACGGCCCGCTGGATATGGGGCACCTCGGCGAGGAGCTCCACGAGCTCCGTCAGGACGCCTGCGCGGTATTCGAGCTCATCCCATTGGGCCGAGCCGGTCGTCAGCTCGGGATGCGCGAGATGCAGCTCCGAGCCGGGCGCGACACAGGCCGCTGTGGCGACGAGGACCCGCACGGCGAGTGAGACGTCGACTCCCCGCCGGATGACCCGACGGGCGTGTTGCCAAATGCCGTAGTGGTCGAAACGTTGATGATCCGTGACAGGGGGCGCCGGAGACCTTGGACGCGCGTTGGCGGCCCCTGTGAGCCAAGCGGCTCCGTCTGGGTGAGGGGAGCTCGCCACCTTGACAGTCTCCCGCGCCCCCGACAGAACGGGCCCTGCGCTTAGAGATGAGCGTTGACGGACGCCACAGGGAACGAGTGGGGAGCCCGTCGAGGACATCGTGACAGTCCGTCCGGGAGAGGATCCATGCACTCGAATTACACCGCTGCGCGAGCAACGCTGCTGCTGCTCGCCCTGAGCCTCGCCGTTCCGTCACTCGCGCTGGCCGTCACGCCGGGCGATCGCCGCGGAGCGCTCTCCTTCACCCCGAGCGGGGCGTCGTTGGTGGTCCACGCGCCGTCGATCGCCGACCTCGTGTCGCGTGCGGGCCTCCCCAAGCTCATCGAGAAACACAAGGCGCTCTTCGTAGAGGTTCGCGCGGAGGCGGAGCGAGAGGTGGGGGCGGATCCCCTCACCGTCGCGGGGTGGAGTCAGCTGGGGATCGATCTCGCGAAGCCCGTCACGCTCGCCCTGATCGGCCCCACTCGGGAGGCCTTCGTATTCTGGGCGCCCATCTCGGACCGGACGCGCCTCGAAGCGACCTTGCGCCGTCTGGTCGGCCAGGACCTCTCGACCCGACAGGTAGGCGACGTCACGGTCTTCGCGGCGGAGCACGGCCCCGTCCGGTTCCTGATGCGCGAGGGCTGGGCTGCGATCGTTGCTGTCGACAGCGGTAGCGCCCGAGCGGAGTACGCCGAGGAACTGGCCACACAGGTCGCCACCTTGGGGCCAGACGCCGCCGTCACGGCGTCCCCTCAGTGGCCCCAGATCGAGTCCACACTCCAGGGAAACGACGTCGCCGTCTGGCTGAACGTGAGGCAGATCGCCGAGAACATCCTCGCCGAGGACAAGCGCTGGCGGGAGCAGGCCAAACACGAGGAGACGGCCGCGAAGGCGCTGGTGGAGGCCGCGGAGCGGGGCGGCGCCGAAGAGCCGGATCCGGCCCCGGGGCCTGACGCAGACGAAGAGGCGGCCCGAGACGAAGCAGCGCGCGCGGCGGCCATGAGAGCTCACGAGGAGCGGGTCGAGGCCTTCGTGGAGCGCCTGACCGGCGGCGTGGGGGGCATCTCGCTGGGCGCACGACTCCAAGGCCCCACACTCGTGCTGGAGGGGCAGCTCCTCCTCGACGAAGGTCATGTCCTCCGCTCTCTCCTGAAGCCCGGGACCCGGATGGCGCTGTTGCAGGCGGTCTCCGACGCGCCTCTCGGCCTCCTCGAGGCGTCCTTCGACGGCGCGCAGCTGGCGCCACTCATCAAGGAGGTCTTGGGGCTCCTCGACCGAAAGGACTACGAGCACATGCGTGGCCTCGTGCAAGCGGCGTTCGGGATCGACCTCGACCAGGACGTCCTCGCGCGGATCGGCGGATCGTTCGGCATGTCCTTCGCCATGAAGGGTGAGACGCTCAACGCCGCCTTCACGGTGGGCGTCTCGGACGAGGGCGCCGTGAAGAGCGTCCTCGATCGGATGGCGGCCTCGGAGGGCATGGACGGCGCGATGCAGGAGGCGCACCAGGGTGACGTGTGGGCGTGGACGGTCCCTTGGTCCGAGAACAAGGCGCGGATTCGCCTGGGCGGCGGTCAACTGGCCCTGAGCAACGAGCCGCCGCTCGCCGACCGCATCGCGGACGGCAAAGTGGGCACGTGGCTCGCCAAGAACCCGGCGTCGGCGTGGCTCAGCGGCGAGGGCGTGGCGCTCTTGGGCGCGCTGGACCTGGGCCAGATCGTGTTGGCCTCCGCGAAGTCCTACGGCGAGTCCAGGCAGAGCGAGTCCCCCATTGAGCCGGACGCTTCGCCGAGCCTCAAGAAGCTGCACAAGACGCTCGCCGCGATCGAGGCCGAGCGGGCCAAGCTGCAAGCGAAAGAGGCTCAGTCGCGGCGGACCCTGGTGGTCCAGGTCGCGCGACTCATCGGTCCTACCTCGCTCGCAGTAACGCCCTCTCCCGCAGGCTTTGCGCTAAAGGGGGGCCACGTGACCGGCGCCAAGTCGGTGGAAGCCGCCATTGACGGCCTGATGGCCGCGGCGGCGAAGGCCCAGAAGGAAGAGGAGGTGCACCGGGAGCGCAGCGCCGCGCTCACGAAGAAGCAGGAGGCCGCGTTCCAGGCGTACGAGAAGGCGACCCGCCAGGACTAGGCGCCGCAGTCCAGCACGGCCTTGCCGGACTGCCCGCTCGCCATGATCTCGAAGCCCTCACGACAAGCGGCAAAGCGCCAGGGCTAGGCGCCGCAGTCCAGCACGACCTTGCCGGACTGCCCGCTCGCCATGATCTCGAAGCCCTCACGGTAAGCGTCGATCGGCATCTGGTGCGTGAGCACCGGCCGAACGTCCAGGCCGCTCTCCAACATCGCCGCCACGAGGTGGTGCGGGCGTCGATCGCGCGGGTGGCCCCCAGCGAGCGTGCCAGCTCGAGGCGGTATGGGTTTACGTCCGTGATCACCACGTGACGCGCGCCGGCGAACCGCGCGATGCGGATGCTCATGAGCCCGATGGGCCCAGCGCCCGTGATGGGCACGTCTTCGCCCACGAGGTCGAACGACAGCGTGGTGTGGGTGGCGTTGCCGAGCGGGCCAGGCTCTCGCCGGAGAGCGTCTTCCCCGTCCCGGGCTCGCCGTCGAACAGGCGCTGGGCTCAGCGGACGCGCGGGCGCTAGTCGTCGCCCTCAGCGGAGGGCGAGCACAGCATCACGCTCGGCCTCTCGCACTCCGATGCGGTACAGGTGGTGTCGTGAATCCAAGTGCTGCAGGGCCCCTGGACGTCGAACAGCTGGGCCGCGGCCGGGAGTATAGGGCCACGAAGCTCCCGGCGAACCCCATCGAACTCGAAGAGTCCCCGCCAGTCATGCACCAGAACAGAGCCGGGCGGAGCCGGGACGTTCTGCACCAGGGTCGCGCGCGCCAAACTGGTCGCGACCTC
>SXOO01000149.1 GCA_005776725.1 Pseudomonadota bacterium
ACCAGACCTCAGCCCACGACATGCTGAACGGCTACGTACCTCACGGGCTGTCTTACGGAGACGCGCTGCGCCTTCGCGAGACGGATCCCGCCGGCTACGAGGCTCGCGCGTTCGTGAGCGCCGCGGAGCACGTTCGGCTCATGCTGGACTTCAAGGCCCGCGGGAGCCACGTCTTCGACTACGGCAACAATCTCCGAGCGCAGGCGCAGACCGCAGGCGTGGCCAACGCCTTCGACTTCCCCGGTTTCGTCCCGGCTTACGTGCGCCCGCTGTTCTGTGAAGGGAAGGGCCCGTTCCGCTGGGTGGCTCTCTCGGGGGACCCGAACGACATTCGCGTAACCGACAAAGCGGTGAAGGACCTCTTCCCGCGCGACGCGGCGCTGCACAACTGGCTCGACAAGGCCGCAGAGCGCGTGCACTTCCAGGGCCTGCCCGCGCGGATCTGCTGGCTGGGGTACGGCGAGCGCCACCTCGCGGGCCTGCGTTTCAACGAGTTGGTGCGGACGGGCGCCGTGAAGGGCCCGATCGTGATCGGTCGCGACCACCTGGACGCGGGCTCGGTGGCTTCGCCCAACCGCGAGACCGAGGGCATGCGCGACGGCAGCGACGCGATCGCCGATTGGCCGATCTTGAACGCGCTGGTCAACGCGGTGAATGGCGCCAGCTGGGTCAGCGTGCACCACGGCGGCGGGGTGGGCATTGGGTATTCGATTCACGCGGGCGTGGTGATCGTGGCCGACGGCAGCCGCGAGGCTGATCGGCGCCTCGAGCGGGTGCTCACCAGCGACCCGGGGATGGGCGTGCTCCGACACGCTGACGCCGGGTATCCGGAGGCCCTCACCGCTGCGCGAGAGCGCGGCGTGGACGTGCCGCACCTGAGGGAGTAGGGCGGGCGCCACCAGGCGGTGACTGACGCCCGCGCTCCCGCCGCTCAGCCGCGGGATCCGAGGACGCTCCGCGCTCGAGACGCGGCGTCCTCGAGGATCCGCGGGTGCTCGGCGGGGTCCCGCCAGCGCTCCCGACCACTCGGGGGCAAGAGGTCGATCGGGTCACCGTAGAAGTAGAGCTTGGTGGGGTCGACGTTGGGGCTGCGGTACACCGACACTCCCGTCTCGGCGTCGTAGTACTCGAACGAGTGCACGTCGCGCTTGCCGCCGCCCCCTGGAGCGTCCACCACAAAGACCGGCGAGTTGAAGCCCGCCGTGGCGCCCCGGATACCCTTCTCCAGCTCGAGCGCGGTGGCCACCGTGGTTCGGAGGTCCTCCACGCCGCGGACGAGGTCGTGCACGTACACGTAGTAGGGGTGTACGTGGATGTGGCCGAGGCGCCGGACGAAGAGGCGCCAGGTGTCGAGGTCGTCGTTCACTCGGCGCTGCAGCACCGCTTGATTGCGCACCAAGATGCCCCGCTGGAACAGCACGTCGAGGGCCGCGCGGGTGATCTCGGTGATCTCATTCGGGTGATTGAAGTGGGTGTGGAGCACGACCTCCGTGCTCTGCCGCCGCCCCTGGTCCACCACGCGCGTGAGGGCGTCGACCCACTCGGTGTCCGTGAGCAGCTTCATGGGCATCACGGCCGGGCCCTTCGTGGCGAAGCGGATGCGCCGGATGTGAGGGATGCGGAGCAGCCCCTCGCCGATCTCTGTAATTTGAGAGGCCTTCAGCTGATACGCGTCGCCGCCGGAGACCACGATGTCCTCGAGGTAGGGCGTGGCGGCGATGTATTCGAACGCCTTGGTCCACCGCTCGCGATCGACCTTGAGGTTCACCTTCTCCACTTCATCGGTATCCACGCCCACCGCGTAGCTGCGCGTGCAGAAGCGGCAGTAGACGGGGCACGTGTCCAGCGTGAGGAAGAGCGCCTTGT
This sequence comes from Pseudomonadota bacterium, assembly GCA_005776725.1. Taxonomy (GTDB): domain Bacteria; phylum Myxococcota_A; class UBA9042; genus SXOO01. The sequence goes on from SXOO01000149.1 coordinate 1,867, forward strand.
CCGGGTAGCGGTGCGTGAGGCCCGGGACCGGGGCGTCGCGCTGTTCTCCGAGCGAGTCCAGCGTGAGCAGCGGGTGGTCGGGCAAGAGCCGCGAGCCGAGCGGGATGAACTGCGTACGGATGGGGTCCGCGGCGGGGTTCTCCCAGTCGATCAGGGCGAGCATGTAGGGAGAGACGCGGACGCTCATGGGCGAACGGCGGAAGCCGTCCTCGACGTCCGCGATGAACTCAGGACTCACGAGATCCTGGACCGTCGCGTAGAGGTCCTTGGGCTTGGTGACGGTCTGGCGCATCTGCCAGCGGTGGTCGAGGAAGGTGGCCTCGTCCACATCGGCGTAAGCGGGGACGCGGCGCCAGAACTCGCCGGCGCGGAGATCGCGGTGGGCGGTGGTGGCCTCGGGGTGGCGGTTTGGGAACGACATGTGGACTCCTTCAGGGGACGATCCCGCCGCCAGGGCGTCGGGATCAGCGCGCACACGCGGGGCGCTCGGGCGGCCGGCCGGCAAGAGCCGGGGGAAAGACAGGGACCTCGTGGGGCTTGCGAGGGGCCAACCCCACACGCCAAGCGGAAGACGACCGCTGGCGTGGAGCGTCAGCGCGGATCAGGCTGATGGAGGACCGTTCCCTTGAACCACATGCCGGCGAGGATACCGGCGCACGGAAAGGTCGCAACGACTTTCACCTGCGCGTTGCGGCGGCTCTCTTGTCCTCTATAGTTGCGCCCGAATGGCGACACAGGACCCGAACAAGGCCACTGGGACGGCCCTCAAGGAACGCGAGAAGACCGACAAGCCCCGCCTCTGGAAAGTGGTCTTCCATAACGACGACTTCACCACGCAGGAGTTCGTGGTGGAGGTGTTGATGCGTTTCTTCGGGCACGACCGGACCGGCGCCACGCGCGTCATGTTGCTCGTCCACCACACCGGCGCGGGTATTGCGGGCGTCTACACGCGTGAGGTGGCCGAGACGAGAGTTCGGCAGGCCACCGAATACGCAGAGACCGCTCAACACCCGCTGCTCATCACGATGGAGCCCGAATGATCAGCCCGGAGCTGCAAATCGCGATCGAGCTGGCCCAACACGAGGCCATCGCCCGGCGCCACCCGATCGTCACGCTCGAGCACCTGCTGCTCGCGCTCCTCCACGATCCGGAGACCGAGGACGTGATCCGCAATTCGGGGGGCGACCCGCGGGCCATGCGCACGGTGGTGAAAGAGCACCTCGACGGCATGGAGTCCACGCCCGACGACGAGGCCCTCGAGCTCACCGTCTCCGACGCCTTCCAGCGGGCGGTTCGGCGCGCCATCCTGCACACCCAGGGCGCGAAGAAGAGCCAAGCCAAGGGACCCAACGTGCTCGTCGCCATCTTCGGCGAACGCGACTCGTTCGCGCGGTACTTCCTGGAGGCCAATCAGGTCACGCGACTCGATGTCGTGAGCTACCTCTCCCACGGCAAGAGCAAGGCTGCGCCCGAGCCGGCGCCCACGCAGCACAGCATCGAGAAGCCCGAGCCGCAGTTGACAGGAGGAGGCGCGCCGAAGAAGGCGGGGGGCCTGGATTACTGCGAGAACCTCTGGGAGATGGCGGCGCGCGGCGAGATCGACCCGCTCATCGGTCGCAAGCCCGAGGTCGAGCGGCTCGTGCACGTCCTGGCGCGCCGACGGAAGAACAACCCGCTCTTGGTGGGTGATCCAGGGGTCGGCAAGACGGCGATCATCCTCGGGCTCGCGCGGCGCATCTACGAGCGCGACGTGCCAGAGGTGCTGCTAGACACACGCATCTACTCGCTCGAGATGGGGACGCTGCTCGCTGGCACGCGCTACCGC
>SXOO01000150.1 GCA_005776725.1 Pseudomonadota bacterium
AGCGCTTCGGTCTGGTCGATCACGATGGAGCCGCCGCTTGGTAGCTGGACCTCGCGTCCGAACACCGACTCGATCTGGTCTTCGACGTTGAACTTCACGAAGAGCGGGAGATCGCCCTCGTAGAGCCGCAGCGTCTTCCGAGCGTCCGGCATGAGGACGTTCATGAACTCGCTGACTTCTTTGAGGATGCCGCGGTTGTCGCACCAGACCTCGTCGACGTCCTCGGCGAAGTAGTCGCGGATGAACCTCACGGCGTGGGCGCGGTCTTTGTAGACGAGCCCGGCGCCGCGCCGCTGCTTGAACTTCTCTTCGATCTGGTCGTAGAGGCGCGTGAGGTAGAACAGGTCGGTCTGGAGCTCCGCGGGGCGCTGCTCTTTGCCCGCGGTGCGGATGATCACCCCGAAGCCATCGGGGACCCCGATCAGGTCGATGGTGTCTTTGAGGCGGCGGCGCTCTTGGTCGCCCACCCGGCGGCTGACGCCCGTCTTCTCGGACTCGGGCATGAGCACGAGGTACCGACCCGGGAGCGAGATGTAGGTGGTGAGGGTGGCGCCCTTGGTGCCCACCTCGTCCTTGACCACCTGGACCATGAGCTCCTGCTTCTCGTGCAAGAGCTGGTTGATCTCGGGGCGCTTGTCTTGGAGGTGCTTCGGCCAGAGCCGGTAGTGGATCTCGGACAGCGGAAGGAAGCCCTGCTTGTCTTCTCCGAAGTCGATGAAGGCTGCCTGAAGGCTCTGCTCGACCTTGTGGACGACGCCCTTGTAGATGTTTCCTCGGCGGCCTTCGCCGCCGTTCGCCTCAATCTCGAGGTTCTCGAGGCGGCGATTCTCGACGATGGCGACGCGGCTCTCTTCTTCGTCGACCGAAATCAGCATTCGCTTGGTCATTGGAACTCCCTTTATGCGGGGTCCCTCGGCGGCACGGTGTGCGCGCTCCTCCAGCTCGAAAGGGGGAGGCCACGCGAGCTCTTGGCTCGCGCAAGGCGCTGTCGACAGGCCTCACGTCGCCCCGCTCCCGTCGCTGGCGTCACTCGATCCGTCTGAAGCGGGTGGTGGCGCGTCGCTGGGAGGGATGGCGGCGTCAGGTGAAGACGCGGCGTCGATCGTGTCGGTCGTGGGACCGTTGGTGTCTTGCGGGTCCGGCTCCGACGCGTCTGGCGCGACGGAATCCGGGGTGTGTGGTTCGAGCTCGGGGAATTCGACGTCGGCGCTCGAGAGTGCGCACACGCTGCCCTGGGGCTGAGTGCCCCCCGGACATTGCTCTTCTGGATTGCATCCGAAGACCAGGAACGTGGCTGCGCTCGCGAAGGAGAGGCGGACACCTTGGCTTGTTCGTATCGATGATGACGAAAGGCGTCGATGCACTGCCGCGGTCGGTTCCCTGTTGGGGCCGAGAGGCCCCCTCGAAGTCGCGCGAGACTACCTGCCCGGAGGGGTGGGGTCAAACAAGACGACGAGCGTGCCGCGCCCACGGGACGGGCCGGTGCGGGTCCCCGTTTCCGCGCCGGAATCCCCGTGCGTCGCGATCGGTTCCCTTCGTGGAGGCTGTGGGTGCCGGCGACATTTCTTGCATTCGCAGCGTGGTTTCGTGCAGTTTCCTAGTCTCAACGCGGCGGAGTTCTGCTAGTCTCCCGCGCCGCTCTCAACCTGGAGGATGACGATGAAGACGTGGGCAAATACTTTCGTGGGTCTCGTGGCTGTGGTTGCTCTGGCGCTCGTGGGCTGCGAGAGCAGCAAGAGCTCGGACAAGAAGACTGACGCTGGTGGAACGACGGATGGCACGACGGATGGCACGGCCGATGGCGCCGACGCCACCGACGCTGCCGACGCGACCGACGCCGCCGACGCGACCGACGCAGCTGACGCCGCTGACGCGACCGACGCCGCTGACGCCGCTGACGCGACCGACGCCGCTGACGCCGCTGACGCGACCGACGCCGCTGACGCCATGGACGCCATGGACGCCATGGACGCCACTGACGCTATGGACGCCATGGACGCGACCGATGGCGCCGATGGTGGCGGTGGCGCGTGCCTGAACGACGCCGACCAGGCCGTGCTCGAGAGCGGTGCGGACATCTCGGGCAAGGCGCAGGACTGCGGCCTGAGCTGCATCGGGCAGCCGGCTTCGTGCGGCGCCGCCTGCGTCGCCAAGGAGACAGGTCTCAGCAACGCCTGCTCGCTGTGCTTCGGCGAGCAGATCACCTGCGCGATCGAGAAGTGCCTCGCGGAGTGCGTGAGCGAGCCGGGCTCGGAGACCTGCAGCGCCTGCCGTGACAAGAACTGCATGCCGTCGTTCGCCGCTTGCTCGGGCTACACCCCCGAGTAACAGGCAGCGTGACGCGGCCAACCGCGTAACGGCCCGAACGCCCGGCTCCTCCTCGGAGGGTCCGGGCGTTCGCGTTTCTAGGCCTCGCGGCCGCGGCGCCTACTGCTCCTTGGCGACGACGCCTGGCCTGTACTCGGCATACACGTAGACCGGGACTTCCAGTTCGCCGAGGTAACGCTCGATCAGCGGCTTCACCTCGTCCCAGTCGAGCCCGCCCACGCCCGTGGCGACGCGGGGCAGCGCAAGCGACTTGAAGCCTTCGCGCGTGGCTGCCTTTGCCAGCATTCGCAGGCTGTGGCCTACCGCGCTCAGCGTGGCACGGCCCGGGTGCCCGCCCTCGCGCGGCGCGGGGTCCTGTGTGAACAAGTTGACGATGCGTCGCCCGTCAGCCCCGGCCCACACCCAGAGGTCGCCGACTTCGGGGTGGCGCGCGTGGAAGTAGTGGCGAAAGTCCTTGTGCATGGCCGGCCAGCGCTCACGGAGCGCCAGCGCCAGACCGTGGTCCATGTGGTCGTTCGGGGCGACGCCGTGCACCAGCGCGTCGGCCCGGCTCTCGAGGATGTCGCCGCTCAGATAACGGATCATCAGTGTCTCCTGGGTCTTGGGTGTGAAGGTTCTCGACGCCAGCGACGGCGCTCTCTCTCGCGGCCGCTTCGAAGCGTCTCGTTCTGGCCGGGCCTCAGCCCGCTGGGGTCAACCCGTGAGCTCGTGCTCGCGCTGGCAGTCCTGGCACCGAAGCGCCCACGGCACCGCGAGGAGACGCGGCGCCGAGATCACCTCCTCGCAGGACGCGCACAGACCATACGTGCCGGCGCGGACGCGTTCGAGGGCCGCGTCGATCCTCGCGAGGTCGCGGGTCTCCTCGTGCGAGAGGTGCTCGAGCACTTCATCGGCCTGGTGGATGACGCCGGGGTCTTCCGCCAGCGCTTCTGGCGTGGCCTGACTGCCGAGGTGTGCGTTGATACGCCGTACCCGGTCCGACAAGGCGCGGCGCTTCTCCTCGAGCTGGGTGACCAGATGGTTGAGATCGTAGGGGGCCAACATCAAGGTCACTCCTATGGCACACGCTGGACGCGTGCTGGTCTTTGGGTCGGGGCGCCCCGCGGCGCGCGGGGGAGCGGACTCACTCGACCGCGCGCCTGCTCAGTTCGAGGGGCGCACGGGCGCGGCGGCGGCTCTGGGTGGGGGACTTCGCAAGCATTGGGCCAGCCGGCTTGGGCCACTACGGCACCATGAATCGGCCGTAACGCCCCATCCGTGGGGATGGAGCATCTGTTGCAGCCGTTGAGTCGGCATGACAGAACGCCCCGAAGTCGCTTCTTGCTCCGCCGTCGACCCGGACGGCGTCCCTCGTGCCCCGGAGACCCTGCTCGTGCAGCGGTACGACCGGCCGGCCCCGCGGTACACCTCCTACCCGCCGGTACCCTGCTGGGGGCCCGTGGGTCCACATGCGCACGCAGAGGCGCTCGACGGCCTTACGCGGGAGCCGGCGCCATTGGGACTCTACGTCCACCTCCCCTTCTGCGGTGAGCGGTGCTGGTACTGCGGCTGCAATGTGGTGATCGCACCCGACCGCACGGTGGCGGACGACACGATCGACGCCATCGAGGAGGAGGCCCGAGTCGTCTCGGCGCGGCTCGCACCCCGACCCGTGGCCTCGCTCCACCTCGGCGGCGGCACGCCGAACTTCCTGGCGGGTCCGCAGTTGCGACGTCTCTTCGCGGCGCTGAGGGGGGCGTTCGAGTTCACCGCGCAGACGCGCGTCGACGTGGAGCTGGACCCCCGGACCCTCGAGCCCGAGACGATCGAGGTCCTGGCCTCACTCGGCGCGCGCCGCGTCAGCTTCGGGGTCCAGGATCTGGACCCGGCGGTGGGCGCGGCGATCGGCCGCGTCATGGACGGCGAGCGGGTCTCCGAGTGCATCCGCGCGGCGCGCCGTGCTGGCATCCAAGGGGTCAACCTCGATCTCATGTACGGGCTCCCGCGGCAGACCCCGGAGTCTGTCCGGAGAACGCTGCGCACTCTGCTTCGAGAGCGGCCGGACCGATTCGCGGTGTACGGCTATGCCCACGTCCCAGACATGCGGCCTCAACAACGGCGGCTGGAGCCCCACGGGCTCCCAGGCGCCGCGGCGCGGGCCGAGCTCTTCCACGTGGTGAAGGAGACGCTGGTCGACGCTGGGTACTTGCCGGTGGGACTCGACCACTTCGTGGTACCCTCCGACGACATGGCTCGCGCTGTGGCCACCCGGACGCTTCATAGAACGTTCCAGGGGTACACCACACATGCCGCGACCGACCTCCTGGGCCTCGGGCCCAGCGCGATCAGCCGGCTTACGCTGGCCTCGGGCGACCGCGCGGGTGGCGTCGCCTACATGCAGAACGCGCCGGCGGACAAGGTGTATCGGCGGCACCTCGCAGGGGGCCGGCTCGCAACGGAGCGGGGCTTCGTAGCGGCGCCCAGCGATGTGGCGCGCGGGTGCCTGATCGAGGACATCATGTGCCACATGGCCGCTCGCGTCCCCGAGGGTTGGTCCGGGTTCGAGGGCGAGCGAGAGGCTCTCCGGCCATTCGAGGAGGACGGTCTCGTGATGATCGAGGCGGACCGCCTGGAGGTCACCGAGACCGGGCGCTTCTTCGTGCGCCAGGTCGCACGCACGTTCGACCGCCACACGCGTCCGCTGGTCGACAGGCCGGAGGCCGCGGCTTAGTCTCCGTGCGTGTTGCTCCGCTCGCTCTCCCTGTTGGCCGTCTTGGCGGCCGCGTGCACCCGAGCGGGCAACGAGGCGGCACCGTCCATCGAGGCGGTTAACCAGGAGCTGGCGGCGCTTGCTGAGCGCCGTGCCTTGGATGCAGGCGCCGAGGGCGATCTGGTCGCCGCCTTGGCGCCGAACCCCGACGTGATTCAGAGCCCGCCGCCCGGCGCGGCACCGGCCGAGACTCCGAGAGGGCCCAGGCCGCGCCTGCCGCCCCCGCTGAAGCCCCGGTCCGCCCAGGCTCCGAACGGCGGGATCTCCGGGACCAGCCCGTGCCTCGTCCTGGTCGACCGTGTCTGCGACTTCGTCACGCTGGCTGCGGAGGAGTGCCTCGAGGCGCGGGCCCACATCCGCGCGCGCCCCAGTGCGGCCGCCGAGCTGGCGTGCCAGGAGGCGCTCGACTTCTTCAGGGAGCGCGTGGACGTGCGACCTGACGTGAAGCCTTGCACGCTGCTCGGCGACTTGCGATGCGGCGCGCTGCGCTCGAGGTCGCGCGAGTGCAAGGCGATCCGAAAAGGCGTGAAGCAGCTCACGAAGAACCTGCCCGAGGCCTGCATGGCCGAGATCCTCGTGAGCCGCGGGCTCCCCGAGTTGGCGGCCCCATGGTCGCCGCCCCCGAGCCCCAAGCCCCCAGCTAAACCTCCGCCGCGTCGACGTCCTCGACGGGAGCCCTGAGGCGGCCCCCGTATTGGCCCCGCAGGGCAGGGGGCTGGCAGCAAGCTGCTCGCCGACGGTTACATCGAGCGGCGCGCGCTCTAGTAGCTGGGGTGGTCGTAGACGGCGCCTTCCCAGTCCTCCGGGAAGAGCCGTGCTTCGAGCGCCTCGAGCGCGCCCGGGCCACCCCAGATCGCCGCATATCGCATCATGTGTTCGATCACCTTGCGCAGGTAGTTGCGGCTCTCGTGGGTGGGCATGTCCTCGACGAAGACGTCGAAGGGGGTCCCGTCGGACGTCCGCGACAGGAGGACCTCGATCAGCTTCGGGCCGCCGTTGTAGCTTGCCACCGCCAGGGCTAGCCGCCCGTCGAACTTCCGAATCAGCGCGCCGAGGTACTGGCCTGCCCAGCGGATGTTCCAGCGGGGCTCGAGCAACATCCAGCGCTGATACTCGTCGCCGCGCTCATCGGCGAGGCGCCTCGCGGTCCGGTCGAGCAGCTCGAGCAGGCCGAACGCCGGAGCCCCGCTGATCATCCAGGGCTTGAAGCGGGACTCCTGAAGCATGTGTGCGTACACCATCCACTCGGGCACGCCTTGTGTCTTCGCGGCCTCGACCACATGCGTGGAGTAGGCGCGCGGGTAGACCTCTCGCCACGCCGACACTGTGGCGTTCGTAGGGGCCGCGGAGAGCGCCTTCGTGTGGCGTCGCCGAGCCTCGGCGCGGCGCTCTGCGTGGCGTTCGTGGATCTCGGCCAGGGCGAGCTCCAGGGCCCGAACGCGGTCCCGGCCGTGGGCAGCCACCAGCGCGCCGCGGGCCCTCTCGAACGCCCAGCGGGCCGTGTCGGGCTCGCCGAGGAGGGACGCGAGGCGGGTCGAGCCCGCCGACGGGGGCCAGTCGACGCTCGGCTCACGGGGGACGTCGAAGGAGGGACGGGCGCCCCCACGAGCCGCGCCGTCCGCCTTCGTGCTCCGCAGGCGCCGCACGCCGCGATCCCCGAGCGCAGCGTAGTAGGTGAGGGGGTGCGCCTCGCTGAGCACGGTCCACCGGTCGACGGCCTCGTCGTGCCGGCCAGCGTCTTCGGCTGCCCGACCGAGCCAGTACATCGCCTTGCCGCCGACGAGGGCGTTGCTGCTGCCCGAGAGGCGCTCGAGGAGCGGCGCGGCGACCTCGGGCTGGCCGCCTCGAAGGCGCCAATACGCTGCGAACCAGAGGTACTTGCCGCGGTCGTATCCCGAGCGCTGGCGCTTCAAGAAGGCGTCGAGCGCCCTGGCGGCCTCGATCGAACGGCCGAGCCCGTGAAGCATCCGCGCGCGGTCGTAGACCACCTCCAGGACCTCCGTCACGGGGGCCGCGTCGCGCACGATCTCCTCCTGGAAGCGCTTCTTGGCGTCCTCCGGGAGCGGCTCGTCGCCGTAACGTGCCAGCCAGAGGTCGAAGGTGCGCAGCGCTGCGTTGTGCTGTTCCGTCTTCGCGAGCGCGATCGCCATTGAGTCCAAGGCGTCCCTCGCGTGTGGGGCGCCCACCGCTGTTGCGGGTCCGAAGTACCTCAGCGCGCCGTGCGGATCGTCGCGGAGGCGCTCGGAGCCGATCTTGCCGAGGAAGAAGCCCACCTCTTCGCGCTTGAACCCGGCGTCCCACAACGCCAAGGCCTCGTCCCGACAACGCTCGTAGGCTCGATGCGTGAAGAGGGTCCGTACACGCGCCAGGCGCTGGGCCCGTGTCAGCCCCAACACGCCGGCAGAAGACGGCCCGGCCCCGGCCGAGAGGAGGGCGAGAGCCTCGTCCGCCAGCGGGCTCTCCGGCCAGGAGGTCACGAGGCGCTCTCGCAAACGACGAGCCTCGTCCGGCCGCGTGGCCAAGCGGGCCGCGCGTGCGAGCAGCTCGTCCGCGGGGAGGCGTACCCTCGAGACCGACAGGACGTCGAGCGTCAGCGCCACTCCGCGGTCCCCCAGCGCGGCCGCCTCCGCGAGCCGGCTGGCCAGGAGGCCGGCCTGGGCCGCGCGAAAGTCAGGGACGGTGGCGCGGAGCCTGGAGAGCGTCTCGAGCGCGTCACCGTAGCGGCGCTCTGAGGCGAGGACCTCCACCTCGGCGAATCGGGCAGCGGGTTCGGCGACGACGCGGAGTCGAGGCAAGGCGGCGTCGAGGTGCGCCCTGGCCGCGCTGGGGTTCTCCGCGGCGGCCTCGAGCCTCGCGAGGACGTGGTGGGCAGCCGCCGCGACGTCGGGATCTGCGGATGCGGTGAGCTGGACCAGAGCGGGTCGGGCGCCCACGGCCTCGAAGACCCGAACCCGGTCGGTCGCTAGGCGCAGGCTCTCCCAATCTCCCGCGCTGGCCTGCGCTGCGATGACGCTGACCGCGAGGACAAACACTCAGAGGAGCCGGAGCTGCGGCGACTCCCGGAGCGGGGACGCCGCGAGTCCCTGCTCCGCGAGCGCGGTCGCCAGCTCCACGGCGTGGCGGCCCACCGTCCACACCCGCTTCGGCTGGGTGTCTCGGGCGTACTGCAGCAGCGCCGGGAAGTCGGCGCGACACGACCAGTTGAATATCCGCGACACCTTGAGGCGCTTCTCGGACCCAGGCTCCGCGGCCCAGCCGGTGGCGGCCGCGAAGCGGGCCCGGCGGAGGTTGCGAATAGCCGACGAGCGACGGAGATGCGCTGGCCAGAGGAGCACCTCGGACGTCGCCGGGGCACCGCGAAACTGCGGGGCGGCGGGCAGGCTCCAGCCAGCCGCTCGATAGGCGGCGCTCCACTCGTGAACTGTGCGGTGCAGGCGGGCACGGTGCCCCCGCTCGCCGAGGAAGTGCAGGATGTCCTGGGCCTTTCCAGGGTTGGCGACGAGGAGCACCGGGGTGAGCCCGTCCGCGAGCGTGCCGTGAAGCCAGCCGTCGAGGGCGTCCTCCGCCTCGCCGCGGTTGGGGAGCGCAAACCGCGGCGCGCCGTAGGTGGCGTCGAGCACCAGGAAGTCCGCGCGGCGCGTCTCGCGCTTCTCGGCAGTGCGATTCGCCACGCCGGCGAAGGGACCCGAATACACGAGCGTGCTCCCGCTGGGGAGCGTGACGCGATAGCTCGCGGCGCCGGCGACGTAGCCCGAAGGGAACATCTCGATCGCGAGGTTACCGAGGTTCACCGGGCGCCCGAACGGAGAGACGAGACCGGGCAGGCGTCGCCCGGCCACCGAGTTCAGGAGGCGCGCGGTCATGTCGCTCTTGAGCAGGCGGGTCTGCCGCTCACCGAGGTGCGCGCGGGTGTTCGTGAGGAGGCAGAAGTCGCGGGGGCGTCGCGGATCGAACCAGAGGAGAGTGCTCTCTATGTGCACTCCCGCGTCCCAGACCACCGACGGTTCAAGTCCCACGCCCCTCCAGCCGGGGGCGGCACGCACCGCCGTTCAACAGCCTCCGCGCACACGAACCCCCGAAGTTCGTTCGGGGATTCTGCCGGTGCGCGGCAACGGAGTAAAAAAACTCGCTCAGTTCACCACCGGCGAAGGGTCGGGAGTGGCGGGCGGAGACTTCGGCAGATCGCCCTCGAGCGCGAGTGGGAGCAGGTCTTCCACGCGCTTCACGAACTTGAAGCGCAGCGCCTTCTTGGCGCTGTCTGGGACGTCCTGCATGTCCTTTCGGTTCCGCTCCGGCAGGATCACGGTCTTGATCCCTGCCCGCTGAGCGGCCAGGACCTTGTCCTTGATGCCGCC
>SXOO01000151.1 GCA_005776725.1 Pseudomonadota bacterium
CCCCCCAGACGACGGCGTAGCGAAGGCGACCCGCCTCTTCTCGGCCCCGCGTGCGGCCACGGCGCACCGCCGAAATCGTGTTCCTTCCCTGGATCACTTCTGGTGAGCGAAAGTGGCTCACTTCCGGTGAGCGTCCAAGCGTGTCCGTCGGGCCGGAATTGACCCCGGTCGCGGCGCGCCGGAGCGCATGGCGGCTGATGGACCGGTGCTACAAGGACGCCGTCGAGCTCCAGGGGCTTCGGGGCGCTGCGCGAATCGAGCGCCCGATGGAGGCGCACCGCTCATTTGCCAGCGGCGTGGTCTCTCCCCGAAGCCCGGTGTCAGTTTCATCCGTCGACCCTGACGCGCTGTTCTCCCTCGCCCGCGCACTCTCCGCGAGGCTCGCGGAAGGAGTGGGTCCCGGCTGTCAGGTGACCGCAGAGGTGTCCGTCTCCGCTGAGGTGGGCGTAGTCGACCGCCTGGAGGCTCTTGTTCCCGTGGCGCTGCAGGCTCCGGAGGCGGCGAGCCGCTGTCCTCGGTCGGCCGCCCCACTGATCGAGACGAACTCGGTTGTCATCCCTATCTCGCTCGTCCAACTCGAAGTGGCAGGCCAGGCTCGTGTGGGGGATCACTCCGCCTGGGACGCCGTGGAGTGGGTGGTCGGCTCTCCCAGCGAGCTACCCTCGGAGGACGCGCTGAACACCGCTGTCGACGCTCTCGCCGCACGGCTTGGGCGTTGGTGTTCCGCGAAGCCGCTCGCGGAGGCCTGGACAGGGCCCGTCCTCGTCGAGGGAGAGGCGGCTGTCGCACTCACGGCGGGCCTCCTGCTTCCTGCCTTCTCCGGGACGCCGCCCCGCGAGGAGGGGGGGAGCTTCCGCCGCCCGGAGCAACTGTCGCGTCTGCGAAAGGGGCGGCGGGTCTTGCCCCCTGGCGTCGATGCCGACGATGAGCCCAGCCGCTGGCCTGAGCTCGCTTCCTCGCGTGGATGGGACGCAGAGGGCGTCACGTCCGAGCCCGTCGCCCTGGTGAGGGACGGAATCCTGCGCGGCCAAGTGCAGTGCCGCACCGTTGGGGCAGGTGAACCCCGATCGACCGGCCACGCAACGGGTTCGGCGGGTGAGTTCAAGCGTGCGGTGGTGTCGCAGGTTCGTATCGCCGCGCGGCGGCCGGCATCCACCAGGGCGCTCCTCGCACAGGGTCTGCGCTTGGCAGCGGCCTACACGCACGACCACGTGCTCGTCGTTCGGCGCTTTCAACCGCTCGAGCAGCATCCGTTGAACGGATACGAGACGCCAAGCGTCGTCACGGACCCAATTGACGCCGTCTTCCGGTACCGTGACGGTCGGGAGGAGCCGGTGCGCGGCCTCCGGGTCACCGGGGTGGGCGAGCACACGTTGAGCCATGCAGTACCCGGCCCGTCGGCCCGCTTGACCTTTATGCTCCGAAGCAAGCGGCTAGACGGTGCGTCACCGGCCACGCTCGAGACCCCATCGTGGCTCCTGCAGGAGGCCACTGCGATCACCTCCCCGATCTTAGAGGTCGCGCCGGCCGTTCCGCTGCCGCCGCGAGCGGGTCTCTGAGCTCATTGACTCCCTTCGTCAGCACTGAGGCGAGGGCGGCTGGAGCTGAGCGGCCGCGGGGCCCTCGCCCAATGACCGCCGCGCGCTAGGTGACCGGTGCGGGGATCCTCGCTTCGAAGTCGAGCCAGATCCTCGAGTCGCCCCGACAGTCGTAGGTGCGGCACACCGCTGGGCGGTGCTCGTACACAGTGCAAGTGTGGGTCTCGGCGTGATTGTGGGTGCAATACCCGTCGTCCTCGCGCTGCAGGATCAGGTAGGGGCGGCCGTAGTCCCACCGGATCACGCGCTCGTCGAGGTCCTGGAACGACAGCGGGAAGGTGAAGGTGCAGCACCTCCCCTTACAGAGCGGCATCCGCGCCTCGCAGTCGATCTCTGGGAGCCCCGTGATCGTGTACTTGTCGACCGCCGCTGATACCGCGACGTGCGCCCGCTCGGACGCGCGCTCGCCTTCGCGGACCCGAAGCCGCTCGCGCCGCGCGTCGAGGCTCCGCAGGTCGACCACGCCTCGCGCGACCAGCTCTTCGAGCAGCGCGTCCAGCAGCACAGCGTTCTCGCCCACGTCCAGGCGGGTCTGCATGCCCAGGACGTGGAGAAAGCGGGCGCCCTTCTCCAGGTCTTGTCGGAGGTGGTCGTCGCTCATGGTGCGGGGGCTCCTTCAGCCAGGAAGGCGAGGCGTAGGAGGCTGACGTGCGGCCCGGAGGCGAGGCCCGGGACCCGGTCGAGCAAGGTTTCGTGTTCGCTGAAGACTGCGTCGTAGAGGCGCCGCTCGGCCCACACGGTGTGCTGGAGCGCGGTGCGGCGCTCCGCGAGCCAGACGGGCAAGAAGCGCAGCCGACCGTCTGGCTCGAGCCCATCGAAGCTGAGCGTGACCACGTCCTCCGCCTGAAACCACGGCTCGGCGGCGAGCAGCTGCGCCTTCAGGGCCTCCACGGCCAGGTCGTAGAGGCCGCATCCGTCGAGCACCAGCTTCTCCCGCAACTCCTCGTAGCCGAAGGTGAGGCGGACGAGGAACTCGTCGGCCTGATCTCGGAGGGGACCGCCGCGGACTGTGCGATCGAAGGCCGCGACCAGCGCCTCGGCGTGGGGCCGGGCGGCGCGACGCTCAGAGGCCGGGACACACGCGAGGAACTGCCGACGGCCGAGGTCGAGGTACATGAGCGGCTTCTCAACCTCGATCACCTGGTTACAGCCCATGCACTGGAAGCGATGGAGCCGTCGCTCTACGAGCAGCTCGCGGAAGTGCGGGTGCCGATCGGCGTTGAGGCTCTCGAAGAGGCGCCCCTCGAGGCCTGTGCCGCACCGCGGGCACTCGAGCACGTTGCGGTTCTGGATCGACATCAGGGCCGCGGATACTCCACCACGGTCCCCTGCCAGGCCGCGGCTTTCCCACGGCGAAACGCGATGTCCCACCGCCCGGCTCGGACGAGCGCGGGACCCGGGAGGCTACCGGCGTCGGGACCGACGCGCGCGGAGCCCTCGCGGAGCGGGTAGAAGAGGCGCAGGCGCAGCTCGCCAGGGTGTCGCTCGAATGAGGGAGAGGGTAGGAGCTCGTCGAGGTCGTACTCGCTGGCATAACCGGAGCGCTCGCCATACCCGCGGGCCGGGTCCAGCGGCGGCCACGCGTCGAACACGTGGATCACGTCGAGCAGGTCGGCAACCGTGAGCTGCGGGCGCTCCCAGGCCCCCTGCGCCTCGAGGTAACGCTGGAGGGGCACCAGACCGTGCTCGGTGACCACCCGCCCGGCCTGGACGATCTCGTAGGCTCGGTATTCGCGGTCGACGAAGAGCCGGAACATGAAGGGCCACGCCGAAAAACGCTGCGCGACCTCCGCCTCCTGACCCCGCGCCGCGTAGTGCCGCACCACCTCGGCCTCGGCCGCGAGCCACTCCGCCTCCGTCACGGGGGGTCTCGGCGGCGCCGCCATCGCGAACAGGGCACTGAGGATCACCACGCGAACGGGGCGCGGCGTACGTCTGCCGGGGCCGACCCCGTGCCTTCTCGCCCGCCCCCGCCGCGCTCTTCCGCCGCCTGAGCCCCACCGCCGCCGGCCCCGCCAGTTTTGGCCTTGAGCTTCCCATCCTTCAGCTTGGTGTTGTGGAGCACCTTGAGCTTGTCCTTGACTGCCTGGGTCTGCTGCCCGTTGTCGGGCCCGAACTGGTAGTAGGTGGAGTATTGCTCGGCGAACCACTCGAGCGGAGACGCCAGCGAGTACCAGGAGACCTTGTCGGTGTGGGCTTGCGCGTTGTAGGACGCGAACGAGTTGTCCCACCGCGACAGGTAGACGTAGACCCGGCCGTCCACGATGTTGTTGTCGCCCGAGAACTTGTAGTCGTCGTCGCGCGCCACGGCGCTGGCGTAGAGACGCAGCTTCTGGGTGCTGTAGTGGTCCCTGATGAACTTGAGCGCGTCTTCCTTCTTCCAACCCTTCGGAGTCTTGATGTTCTTGGTCTTCACGAAGTTCGTGAGGAGGTCGCGAGCGGCGGCGGGAGAGAGGCGGTCCTTCGCCGGGATGGCCGCCACGGCGGCGGTGGCCGCGGCCGGGTCCCAGAGCTTCTCCTGCACCGTCTTCTGGGTCTCTTTCTTCCAGTTGGTGTAGGGCAAGGCCAACGCCCAGCTGTTGCCGTCCGTATGGTCGCCCACGGCGTGGCCCACCTCGTGAAGCGCCGAGCCGTCGAAGTGGGTGGTCATGCCGTGGAGGCCGTTGGGATTCATCGGGTCCTCGTGAGACCGCCCCCCAAGGACCATGTCGTGGCGGTCGCCGCCGGCCTCGTTCGTGGACGAACCCGACGGCATGACGATGCGGCCGCCGTGATAGAAGGCGTAGCCCAGCTCCTTCTTCTTGGTCTGCCCGGTCTCGATGACGTGTGTGCCGATGTAGAAGCCGCCCGTGACCGACTGCAGGTGCTGGTGCGGGAGCACACCCGCTACCGCGCGCACCATTCGCTTCAGGTCGTCTGAGGTCCACGCGCGGCACCAGAGCCAGCTGGAGTCGTAGCTGCGGTCGCGCGCCGTGGGGTAGGCCTTGTTGAAGAGGCCCTTCGTGTCCGCCGAGCCCGCCGTGGCCTCGAGCATCTTTACGTTGGCAGCGGCCTGCGCGTCATCGAGGGCCTCGCGCCGCGGGCCCGCCTTGGCGAACTCTTCGAGCTGACCCTGCGACGCGAGCGGCGTGACCCACGTCTCGGGGGCTGGGGCGGCGAGCACCTTTGCGCCAAGGTCGGCGCTCTGCTTGAACTTGGCGCCCGCCTCGCGCATGAACCGGAGCCCCGTGTGCCCGACGCCATCGAACATCTCGAGCACTTTGGCGGTGGGCTTCCACTTCTTCTGCTCCTTGGCCTTCATGCCGTCCCACGCCGCGATCGCGGCGGCGGAGTCATGCGCCTGGAGCGCCGCCTGGAAGGCGGCCACGGGGTCGGCGGCGGCGGCGGGAGTCCCGGCGGCGGCGGTGGCAGCGGCGGGCGTCGCGGCGGTGGACATGGCAGATGCCGTGGCCGGGGCCGTGCTGGTGGTCTCGTCACCCATTGCGAACCTCCTCGAAGTGGCCAAGATACGGGCCGGACGGAGGAACGTAAAGGCTCATGAACACGGAGGGATTTGGGTCTGCGCGGGCCCACCTCGACGCCGCGCGGCGGGTGGTCCAGCTGCTGCTGGCGCGCCACATCGCCCGGCACTGGCCCCGACTGCTGAGCGCCGCGGGGACCTTGTCGGACGTCTTCGTGAGCGTTCCGGAGGTCCGCGCTGCGCTCCTGCCCGACCGGACTCCGAGCGCCCCAGGGGAGGCCGGACTGCCGGACCTCGACAGCGCGGAGCGGGCGCTCGAGGCGGCTGTGGGCGAGGTCGCCGCGCGCGTCTCGGCGACCCATGGCGACCTCCCGGTCGAGAACCTGCGGGCGCTGTTCGCGCTGGATGCGGTGGAGCTGACCACCGTGCTCGTGGTCCACGCGATCCAGACGGACCCCACCACCGCGCGCCTCGCCACCTTCGCGTGGGCCGACTTCACGCAGAAGCAGCCGAGCCTGGGCTTCTTGGCAGAGCTCGTGTCGCCAGACGAGCTGGACCTCCTCCTGGCGTTGGCGAGCCCCGCGCACCGTCTGCGCACATCACGCCTCCTGGACGTGGCGCGGAGCCCCGACCTGCCCGCGGCCCAGCGCGCGGTGCGGGTGCCCGAGCGGGTGGCCGAGTACCTGCGTGGCGAGTCCCCCCGGCTGGTCGCCGAGGCGGCGCCACCGTACCTATCGGACGGCCTGGAGGCGTGGTGCTCGCTCCGGAGCCCCGTCGATCCGGCCGACACCACGCTAGACCCCACGCTCATTTCGGAGGCTATGGCCGCCGTGAGACACGCGCACCGCGAGGCACGCCGAGGCGAGCTCGGGGGGCCAGTCGTGGCGCTCACGGGCACCAGCCTGGACGACGCGCTGGACCTCACGCGCGTCCTCTCGGACCGCCCCGCGCTGGTGATCGACCTCGCGGCCGCCCACGCCCGCACCCCGCTGCAGGAGGAGCGCGTGGACGAGGTGCTCGGGGTCAGCCTGCGTGAGGCCACCCTGCTCGGCGCGCAGCCGGTGGTGATGGTGGGGGATCTGCAGCGCGAGGCGTGCTTCGGGTGGGTGGCCGCCGCGCTGCGCAGGCACCTCAGCGGGCGAGACGCGTCCTTCGTGGTGGCGCCCGATCTCGGTCGCGCGCTGGCGGGGGCATTCGGACCGGTCCCCGAGGTCGCCGTTGCACCCGGCGCGCCGCCGGCCCGGCTCAGGGTGTGGCACCGAGCGCTCGAGCTCAGGGGAGCGTCAACCCCGAACGTGGACGTGCACCTCGAGCGCGTGGTGGACGAGCTGGCCCATCGCCACGCGTTGTCCGGCCATGCGATCCGCGAGGCGGCGCGCGCCGCGCGAGCCCGGGCCGCATTGCGCCGGGCCGTGGACCCGAAGGCCCCGGCCGGGCTCTCGCCCCAAGACGTTCTGGCGGCCATACGAGGGCAGGTGCAGCACCGCCTGGGCACGATCGCCGAGCCCTTCTCCACACAGCTGACGTGGGACGACTTCTCGGCGCCGCCCGAGCTCCGAGAGCGCCTCGATGAGGTGGTGTCCTGGGCGCGCCACCACCGGCAGGTTCACGAGACCTGGGGCTTCGGAAAGATCACGGGGTACGGGCGCGGGCTGAGCGTGCTCCTCGCGGGTCCCCCGGGGACCGGCAAGACGTTCGCAGCAGCGCTCATCGCGAAGGATCTGGGCGCCGAGCTCTATCGGGTGGACCTGTCACGCACCGTGGACAAGTACATCGGCGAGACCGAGAAGAACCTCGCCCGCCTCTTTGACGAGGCCGAGCGCAGCGGCGCGATCATCCTCTTCGACGAGGCCGATAGCCTGTTCTCGAAGCGGACCCAGGTGACCTCGTCGAACGACCGCTACGCGAATCTCGAGGTGAACTTCCTCCTGCAGCGCATGGAGCATTTCGAGGGCACCACGCTCCTCACGACCAACTTCGCCGAGAACCTCGACGACGCCTTCAAGCGGCGCATCAAGTTCAGGCTCACGTTCCGCATGCCCACCCCCGCCGAGCGCGCTGCTTTGTGGCGCGGGATGTTGCCGGCGGAGGCGCCCCGCGAGGCCGGCATCGACTTCGACCGCCTGGGCCGGGAGTTCGAGCTGGCCCCGGCCTACATCAAGAACTGCGTGGTGCGGGCGGCGTTCCGGGCGGCCCAGCTCGGGCGGCACCTCGACGAGGAGCTCCTGCGCACGGCGGCGCGCTCGGAGTACCAGGAGCTCGGCCGGGTGGTGAGGGCCGACACCTGGTGATCTCTCCCTCTCGTGGGGGACCGGGGCGAGGTGGGGGCCACCAGGCACCAGCGCTCGAAGCGCCTTCCTTCCTCTCTCTTTGGGCGCGCCACCGGTCCCGTTTTTCGATATGTTCGCCTTCGTTCGTCTCTGTTTCGTCGGTCCGCGAGAGCGCGGTGCCGATCCGCCCGGGCGCTCGGCGCCCTGGCCGTAGAGGAAGTTCGGCGCGTAGATCCAGCACCATTCAGCCCCGAGAGAGACCTGCCCATGCGAGACCTCATCAGAACGACCACGGCGCTCCTTCTGGCCTGCTGCCCGCTCATCGGCTGCTCGGACGAGGGCGGCGGGACGGTTGCGGCAGGCGCCGACACACAGTCCCCTGACGACAGCGCGTCGACGGACGAGGTCGGTGACCCGGACGTCGCCTCGGGCTCCGACACGGACGGGCCGGCCGACGGCGCCTCGAGCGATCTCGGGGCGCAGGAAGACGTGCCGCCCATCGCCGGTGAGGACGTGCCCAAGCAGCCTTGCGATCTGCCCGCGGAGGCTGGCTGCCCGTGCGCCAACGACAGCGCGTGCGAATCTCTCGCCTGTGTGTCGGACGGCACCGAGCTGCGCTGTGCGGCGCCCTGTCTCGACTGCGAGGGGGGGACCTCGTGCGGAGCGCACGTCCCACTCGGGACCAGCACCGAGGACACGTTGTTGGTGTGCCTCCCAGTGCACGCGTGGTTGTGTCAGCCGTGCAAGGCGGACGCCGAGTGCGGGCAGTTCGGCGTTTGCGACCCCACTGGGGACGCCGGCTCGTTCTGCGCCACCGATTGCAACAAGGCGGCATGCCCGAACGGCTTCAGCTGCGACGACGGCCGCTGCCGCCCCGACTCCGGCCAGTGCGAATGCAACACGTTGGGCACGAACGCGGGCGCCTCCACGAGCTGCGCTTCCACCAACGCCGCCGGCCAGTGCGCGGGGGCGCGCGGCTGCGGCGCGGACGGCCTCACGGCGTGCAACGCGCTCACCCCCACCGCAGAGGCCTGCAACGGGATCGACGACGACTGCAACGGCGCCACCGACGACTGCTCTGACGGCGACATCACCACGGAGGGGGACGCGTGCGATCAGGGCGTGTGCAAGGGCACGCCGATCGACTGCAGCGACCTCGACGACCCTTGCCACGTGGGGGTCGTGGACGGGCTCACGGGCAAGTGCGTGGCCGAGGCGCGGGACGACGGGACGACGTGCGACGATCAGGACGCGTGTACGCCGTACTCCGAGTGCCAGAGCGGGGAGTGTACTGGGCTCGGGTTCTCGTGTGAGGAGCAGCAGCTGAGCCTGGACAAGTCCGTGTCGCGTCGGCCGTCGCTCGCTCCAGTGCTCGGGGGCTTCGCCGCGCACTGGACGGGCACGGGCGCCGGAGCGGTCCGCTTCCGAAGGGTCGACGGGGAGGGCAGCGTGCGCGGCGAGGAGCGCACGCTGCCGGGCCAGGGCGCCGGCTTTCCGATCTACGCGCCGCTCACACCGCTACCCGATGGCGGCGTCGTCGCGCTCCAGCTCGGGACGTTCCCGGCTTCGGCGAACACCTGCGGCGGCGGGGCGTGCCCGTACAACGGGTGGGCTTTCGCAGCGATCCCGCTCTTCGCCACGGCGATCGACGCCACTGGCGCCGCGTCCGAGCCCACCAACGTCGGCACCGTGTACGGCGTGTGCCACACGGGTCCGGGCAGCATCTCGTGCAACGGGCCCAGCCCAACAGCGGTGGCCGCCACGCTGATCCGCTTCGGTGACGGCGCGTTCGGGATGGTGTCGGCGTACCAGGATCACACCACCCGCCCCATCACCCTCACGGTCCTCGACGATGGCTTGAGCCCCGAGCCCCCGGTGACGCTCGAGTCCGACCTGCGGGCGCCTGCCGACTTCGCCGCGACGCTGATCCCCGATGGAAGCGACCGCATCCTGCTGGCGTGGATCTCGGCCGACGGACGGACGCTCCGTGCGCGGACCTACCAGCGGGACGGCGCCCCCGAGTCCGAGGCCGTGACGGTCGCGACGGTCACCCCCGGCCAGGTCGTTGTCGCGAAGATCGTGAGCGTGAACGTCGCCGCGTACCCGAACGGCAGGACGCTGGTGGTCTGGGAGTCGGTGACCGACGAGACCCCGGGCACGGAGCTCGCGGCGCGTCGCTACGACCCCGACCTCGGACCGCTCGGCGACGAGATCCCCGTCGGTGCCGGCGCGGACGGAGACCAGCGCCTGGGCGGCGTTTCGGTCTTCTCGGACTACGGCTTCGTGGTGGTTTGGGACGACCCGGAGAGCGACGGGTCGGGGCGCGGGATCGTCGCGCAGCGCTTCGAAGCGACCGGGACACCGGCGAGCGTCCCGGCGCCGCTCAACCTCCGCGTCGAGGGCGAGCAGACCCTGCCCGCGGTGACCACCCTGCCCGGCAACGACTACGTGGTCGCGTGGAGCGACGCGGGCGTCCTCCGGAGCCGCCGCTTCACCCAGGACGGCGCGCCAGTCGCAGGGGCCACCGAGCGCCTCGCGCACCTCGCCGTTACCGGGGACCAGCTCGCGCCTGCGATGGCCGCGCTAGGTGACGGGCGCACCGCCGTGGCGTTCGAGGCGCCGGTCTTCCCGGGCAAAGCGAGCGAGATCCGCCTGTCCATCCTGGGCTCCGACGGCGAGTGGGAGCAGCGCGAGCTGACCGTGAACGCCACGACCGCCTTCGTGCAGGCGCAGCCGGACGTGGCCGCCGGCGCAGGCGGGCTCGTGGTGGCGTGGATGTCGGAGGACCAGGACGGCTCCATCGACGGGGTGATCGCTCGCCAGTTCGATCTCGCCGGCGCGCCCACGGGGCCAGAGATCCTCGTCAACCAGACCACGGAAGGCGCTCAGTCGCGACCGGTCGTAGCGGCCGGGGACAGCGGGACCTTCCTGGTGGCGTGGGTCAGCGAGGCGGCCGGCGGTCCGAACGTCATGGCGCGAGGCTTCGACGCCGGGGGCCTCCCGGCGGGAGGCGAGCTGCTGGTGAATGCGTTTACCTCGGGCTCCCAGGATCGGCCGGCCATCTCTCGCGTGCCGGGCTCCTCCGAGGCCATCGTGGCGTGGCAGTCGGCGGGCTCGGACGGGGACGGCGCCGGGATCGCGCTGCGCCGTGTAAGCCTCGCCGGCGCAGGCCTGTCGGACGAGATGCAGGCCAACACCACCGTGGCCGGGGACCAGCGCGACCCCTCCGTCGCGGTCTCCCCGACCGGGCGAATCGCGGCCTGCTGGACGCACGGCGGCGCGGAGTCGGACATTCGATGTCAGGTGCTGAAGCCGGACTTCGCCGTAGTCGGCGCCGAGTTCACGCCGCACGCCACCGACCCGGCCACGGAGGCCGCGTCAGCCGTGGGCTGGCTGCCCGGCGGCGACCTGCTGGTCTCGTGGCAGAGCGACGTGACCGACGGCAGCGACAACGCCGTCCACCTCGCCCGCTTCGACTCTCAGGGGAACCCGGTCTCGAGCCGCGTAGTCGTGAACCGGACCTGGGCGCTGAATCAGCGGGGCCCGCGCCTCGCGCCACGCCCCAACGGAGACGTGGTGGTCGCGTGGGAGTCCGAGGGAGAGTCGGCGGATGGTTTCGCCGTCGCGCTTCGTCTCGTCGCGGCGCCGTAAGCCCCCCCACGGAGAGTCGCATGCCGAGTACCCGACCTTTGCACGGACAAGTGGCGCTGGTCGCCGGCGCCACACGCGGTGCCGGCCGGGGCATCGCGATCGAGCTGGCGGCGACGGGCGCCGTGGTCTGGTGCACCGGCCGCAGCGCCGGGGGCAACGCTGCGACGCCCGGGCGGCCTGAGACGTTGGAACAGACGGTCGAGCTGATCCGCACGGGTGGCGGCGAGGCGCGAGCGGAGCGTTGTGACCACACGGACGAGGCGCAGGTTCAGGCGCTGTTGGAGCGCGTGCGCGCGGAGTCAGGACGCCTCGACATCCTGGTCAACGACGTCTGGGGCGGCGACGCGCTGATCGATTGGACCGCGAAGTTCTGGCAGATCGACTCGACCGCCGTCCGCACCCTGACCGAGCGCGCCATCCTGTCCCACTGGACCACCGCCAAGTACGCGGCGCCGTTGATGGTCGAGGCGGGGCGCGGCTTGATCGTGGAGGTCACGGACGGCGAGACCCCCGGGTATCGCGGGCAGTGGCTGTACGACTTCGTGAAGTCCTCGGTGATCCGGCTGGGCTACGCGATGGCCTGGGACTTCGTGGGCACCGGCGTGACGGCGCTGACCGTGACGCCCGGGTTCCTCCGCTCGGAGCACGTGCTCCAGCACTTCGGCGTCACTGAGGCCAACTGGCGGGATGCGATCGAGAAGGATCCGACCTTCGCCGAGTCGGAGACGCCGCGCTTCATCGGCCGCGGCATCGCCGCGCTCGCGGCCGACCCTCACGTCGCCTCGAAGTCGGGGCTCTGCCTCCACGCCTGCCAACTCGCCCACGAGTACGGTCTCACCGACCTGGACGGGCGTGTGCCGAAGTTCTGGGCCGCCCTGGATCGCTGGATAGACGGACAGATCGCCAACGGCGTAGCGCCGGACGCGCACGAGCGCTGGATCGGGCGCGCACGTTACGGCCACATCCACCTCGACCCGACGTATCACGACCGGGCGCTCCGCTACGCCGAGCGATACGACCTCCAAGACGTCGGGGCGGGGCTCAAGCCCGCCTGAGGCCCCACGGTCCGTGGCCTTGGCGCATGATGCCAAGCCGCCAGCCGGAGCGGCGCTTCGGGGATCAGTCCGTGGCTGGCGTGGAGGGCACCGGGCGTCGGCGGGTGATCGTGGCGGCAGCCACCTGTTCCGCTGAGTCGAACAGCGTCACGAGCCCGAAGCCCTCGTCCCCAAGTCCCGCGAGCCCCCGCCGCAGCTCCTCGGATTGGGCGCGCACCACGTGGACCGGCAGCGTCCGGTCCGTGCGGGTCTGGTTGCGCTGGAGACAGACCGTGGTGGGCAGATCGAGCACCAGCGCCACCAGCGGGACGTGGTGCTTGCGCGCCAGCTCAACAAAGGTGCTCCGATCTCTGGGGCGCACGTTGGTGGCGTCGACCACGGTGAGTCGGCCCCCAGCGAGGCGGTGCCCCACGATGCAGTGCAACACGTCGAACGCCGCCGGCGTGGCCGACTGGTCGTTCTCGTCGTCCGCCACCAGCGCCCGACAGGCATCCGACGACACAACCTCAGTCGCGTGAAAGTGGGTGCGCGCGAAGGTGGACTTGCCGCTGCCGGAGGCCCCCATGAGCACCACGAGCGACGGCTCCGGGAGCTGGATGTGCGCGTCGAACACCTCGCCCGTCGCTTAGTGGTCGCGGAAGCGCTCCCCGGGGAGGACCGCGCGAGGCCGCGGGGTGGGCCGGGGCTCCGGGTGGGCGCGCGGCACGTCCAAGGGGACGCGGTTGTCGTGGTGGCGACGCGTGGGCGGCGGCGGACGCGACAGCGGCGTCCGGGTGGGGCGACCACCGCCCCCGCGCGACGGAGCACCCGGAGGCGGGATGGCGTACGGGTGGTCGCTCACGACCGGGATCGCGTGCTTCAACAGCCGCTCGATGTCGCGGAGCTGCTCGCGGTCGCTCTGCCCGCAGAACGAGATCGCGGCGCCCGAGGCCCCGGCGCGGCCGGTGCGCCCGATGCGGTGCACGTAGACCTCGGGCTCATGCGGCAGATCGACGTTGACCACGTGCGTGATCCCCACCACGTCGAGACCACGCGACGCGAGGTCCGTGGCCACGAGGACGCGGAGGTCGCCATTGCGGAAGCCATCCAGCGCCCGCTCACGGTTGGTCTGCGACTTGTTGCCGTGGATCGCGGCTGCGGGGATGCGGGCGGCGATGAGGTGCTTTGCCACGCGATCGGC
>SXOO01000152.1 GCA_005776725.1 Pseudomonadota bacterium
GCCAGCGATTGCGCTGCGGGCGAAGCCTGCGTGAACCACACCTGCGTGGTGCCGCCCCCGTGCGTTGTCCAGGAGGACTGCCCCTTCAGCTACACCTGCATCGCCGGAGCCTGCATCACCGCCGAGTGCGATGCGGACGCTGGTGATTGGGGTGGGGAGGTGGCGTGTGGGGGTGATACTCCCTGGTGCTTGGTGAGCCCGGCCTACCCGACCGTCTGCGTCGAGTGCATCTGGCACGACGACTGTTTGAACGGGGAGGCGTGCAAGCAGCACCAGTGCGTGGTCGCTCAGTGCTTCGACCACAACGAGTGCCCGGCGGGTTTCGCCTGCGGGACCTACTACAAGGGGGACCCCACCGCACCCGCTGCGTGTATCCAATGCGCCGCCAACTGGCCCTGTGCAGCGGGCTTCATCTGCGAGAACTTCCTCTGCGTCGTGGCCCCGTAGTTGGTGACCTCCGGGTGCTCCCAGCGTCCGCCGCCGCACCCGGAGCAGTCGTCGCGCGCCGGTCCCGAGCCGCCGCACTTCGGACAGTCCACGAACTCGGCGGTCTTCAGGTCGGTGGCGTAGTCGGGGACGCCCTCGTACCAGTAGGCCACGATCCCGTCCCACTCGTCCGGGAAGCGGTCGTCGGCGACGTGCAGTTCTCCCCGTCGAGGTCGAAGACGCACGCGATCTGTTCACGTTCGAGGTCGCTCTCGTCGGCGGGCATCTTCGTGGTCCTCCTGTTCGAGGAGAACTACGGCCCAGTTCCGAGGGTTGAGCCCCCTGGTCAGCACGCCAGCCCCCGCAGCCGAACCTCCTCCACGACCTGTTGGATCACCGCCCGCGCTGCTCGCAGCACGTCCGGCACCGTTCCGGGGTCAGCGTCGTCTAGCCCCCTGCCGAACTCGGCGGCCCACGTGTCGCCGAGGTCGCGGATGATCTCCACGGGATCGGCGCTGGAGGTCTGGATCGTCGTGATGCCGAGCTTGCTGGCCAGCGTGGCGACGGCCCACCCACCGAGGAGGTCGGCGTTGCCGTCCCCGTTGATGTCGGCGGCCAGGTGCTCGATGACCTCGGCGATGTCCTGCGGGGTCAGGCAGTCCTGGGGGGTCAGGCAGCACGACCTCGGCGTGCAGGTCGCGCTGGTTCGGGGGGTTGCCGGGAGCGTGGGCATCTCGTCGTCCTCCACAAGGGGACCGACGATAGGCGCCCTACCGTGAAGGGCCGGTCTCACGGTCGAACGGCCGTGGGGGTCCGGGCGCTGGCGTGATCACAGCGTGATCAGGCTTGGACAAGAACGGCGTGTAACTAAGCGTAATCGCAGCAGAAACAGAAAAAGGTGGTGGAGGCGCCGGGAGTCGAACCCGGGTCCGGAATGCCTCTAGCGAGGGCCTCTACGCGCGTAGTGGTTCGATTATACCTGGACGTGGGCTCGATCCACAGGCCCGTACCGCTCAGGAGTGCGTCGTCGTCAGCTGGCCGAAGTGCACCATGCTTCGGTCAGAGCATCCCACCGAGTACCGCGGGACGGCTGTGGGCCGCCGCCCCGAGGTTCGCTTCGAGCCTGAGTATTACTTAGGCGGCGAGAGCGAGATCGTACTCAACGTTATCGTTGGCACTTACAGTTTTTCCGATTGCTAACCGGGTCCGGACCCCGGGCGCGCCACCGTCGCCTTCTTCACTCCGTCGAAACCGTTTCACCCCCAGAGTCGCGCACCGAGAGACCGTCTCCCAGCCGCGAACGCCGGAAGGGTAGGGGACGGAGCCAGCGGTGGCAACCCGCATGGGCGAGACGCGGCGTTCGTGACGGACCTGGAACAGGCCAAGCAGGCCCCTAGGGCCCGACGACGCTCGCGTCGAGGTCCACACCCACAGGGCAGTGGTCGGAGCCCTGAACGTCGGGGAGGATGAACGCGTCCTTTACGAAGGGCAGGGCGCCGGGCGAAGCGAGGACGTAGTCGATGCGCCAGCCCACGTTCTTCGCGCGGGCCCCGAAGCGCTGGCTCCACCAGGAGTACTGGCCCTTCACCCCCGGGTGCTGTGCTCGGAAGGTGTCTGTCCAGCCGCTGGTGAGCCAACGGTCGAGCTCTTCCCGCTCCTCGGGGCGGAAGCCGCTGGTCTTGATGTTGTCCTTCGGTCGCGCCAGATCGATCGGCTGGTGGGCGGTGTTCAGGTCGCCCATCACGAGGATCGGCTCGCCGGCGGCGCGCGCGGGCTCGAGCTTCGCGAACATCGCCCGGTAGTAGTCGAGCTTGTAGGGGATGCGGCTGTTGTCGCGGTTCTGGCCGTTGCCGTTCGGGAAGTAGCCGGTCACCACCGTGAGGCGACCAAAGCGCGCGAACAGGGTGCGGCCCTCCACATCGAACTCAGGGGCCAGGGACGCGTCGAGCGTGTCCCACCGGGGGCGCGCGAACAGACCGACGCCGCTGTAGCCCTTTCGCTCGCCTGCCGCGAGCGCCGTGTGCCACTCGAAGGCAGGCTCCTGCACGAACAGGTCGTCGGGGGCGACGTAGCCGTGCAGATCAGGACGCGTGGGGCGCAGGCCCTCTGGGAGTTCTTCGGTGCGGGCCTCTTGAATGCCCACGATCGCGGCGCCCGAGCCCTCGAGGAAGTCGCGAAAGCCCTTCTTCGCCGCCGCCCGGAGGCCGTTCACGTTCCAGGAGATGACGCGCATCACCACTCCGAGATCATGTTGTCGTCGGTGATCACGCGCCCGCCGGCGGCCCACTCGAGGAGCCCGGCGCGGTCACGAAACACCACCTCGCCGAGGACGGGGTCAGGCCGGTTCGTGTGGGCGGGGGTGGCCAGGAGCCACTCGAGCGCGGCACGGGCGGCGCGGTCCTCCGCAGGGAACGCCGGAGCGCCCCGCAGGGTGGTTCCCTCGAGCGCAGCCCGCCACCGGGGCACGTCTAGCGACAGCGGGGCGATGCTCCCGACCACGTTGTTGATGATCATCATCGCGTGCGGGAACACCGAGGCGCTCGTGGCGGCGGCATCCCGGCTGCCCGTGGTGTTGTAGAGGTACACGCCGCCCGGGGCGAGGTGGTCCCTGACCAGGGTCTGAAACTCCACCGAGAGCAGGTTCGTGGCGAAGCTCCTCCAGTGGAACGTGGTGTTGGCCACGATGAGGTCGAAGCGCGCGTCGGGGTTGCGGACGAGCCAGCGGCGCCCGTCGTCCATGACCACCTGGAGCTTCGGGTGTTGGAGGATCGGCGCCACCTCGGAGTGGCGGGCGATGACGTCTAGGTAGCCGGGGTTGATCTCAATGGCGGTGACGGACTCCACGCTCGGGTTTCCAGCGATGATGTTGGCCCACGCGCCCCCGGAGAGCCCGATCATCAGCACGCGCTTGGGCGCGGGGTGTAAGTACGACAGCGCGTAGGGGCGTACGAGCCAGCCGCCGACCTCGAGGTTGGTCTTGAGAGCCCCGTCATAGACCCCACCGCCGAAGATGCGCAGGTCCTGGCCAACCGTGATGACCCCCGACTTGCTCTCGTGGACGTCCAGGAAGCGGGCGTCCGCACCGAGCGCCGTGGCGGCGTCAGCGGACTTGTTGGGGTATTCGCGCCCGAACTGCAGCTTCTCCCACACGCGGTCGAGGAGCCATGGGGTGGCAAAGACGGCTCCGGCGCCGATGACGACCGCGCCGCCGACGACGAGACCAGCGCGGCGGCCGGAGGAGCCGGAGTCTGCCTGGCGTCCTCGAGCGCCTCGGCCGCCGGTCGAGTACAGCGCCAGCAGGGCGGAGAGCGCCACGCCCAGCGCAACCAGCACGGCCGAGAGCTGCACCAGCGTGAGCGTGTCCATGAGGACGAAGCCCGTGGAGAGGCTGCCCGCGACGGAGCCGACGATGTTGGCGACGTAGAGTTGAGCGGTGCGCGCGCCAGCGTTGTCGTCAGGCGGCACTGCGGCGTGACACAGGAGGGGGAAGGCCACCCCCAGCGCCGCCGCTGCCGGCACCACCACGAGGTAGGTGAAGCGGTACCAGATATGGGTGCCCAGCTCCGCCACCGTGGGTACGACCAGCGCGCCCACGAGGTTGGAGACGAGGACGATCCAGGCGACGCGTGCCACGTTGCTGCGGCCGTCCGGGTCGTTCGCCTCGCGTAGACGCCGCGATAGTAGCGCGCCAAGGGCGAGCCCCAGGAGGTAGGCCGCGAGGAGGAGCCCGAACGAGTTGGCGCGCCCTGCCGAGGCGAAGCTGAAGACCCGAGCCCAGACGATCTCGTAGGAGAGCGCGATCCAGCCGGTGAGGGCGGATGCCAGGAGCGCGAAGGGGAAGCTCATCGTGTCGCCTCCCGGGAGCGGCGGGCCTCGACCAACATCAGGAGGCCGATGAGCGCGTTCACGCCGGCGGCCACCCACACGGAACCCGCGAGGCCGAAGCGCCCGAGGACGAAGGCCACGGCGGCATAGGCGCCAGCGGCCGCGCCGAGGGTGTTGACGAAGTACAAGAGCCCGACGGAGCGGCCGACGTCGCTGGTCCTGCGGACGAGGTGCGCCACCAGGAGTGGCAGCGTGGAGCCCATGAGCAGGGTGGGTACGAGGACCAGGCCGAACGCGAGCAAGCCCGCACCCACCAGCGAGACCTGGAGGGTGCGTTGGCCGACCCACTCGATGAGCGGCACCGACACCGCGCCGTACGCGGCGATACCCAACTCCACGAGGCCGAAGATCGCGAGGATGTTGCGGCGCGGGTCCCGCGACAGGGCGCCGCCCAGCAGGCTACCTACGCCGAGGCCGAGCATGAACGCGGTGACCACGACGGTGATCGCCTCGATGTTGGTGCCGTAAATCGTGAAGAGCTTCCGCTGCCAGATCACCTGATAGAGCAGCGAGGCGAATCCCGAGGCCCAGAAGACCAGGGAGACGAGGACGAGGTTCGGCGAGCCACGCGAGGGGGTCATGGGCGCGCAGTCGTAACCGCTTCGCTGAAAGTCCGCAACGGTGCCGGGGCGCACGCAAAGTCGGCCCCGTGTTCCTTTGGGGCTCCATGCAAAACCGATGGCGCGACCGGAATTGGGCGAGTAGGCTACTCGCGCTCGCGTGCCGCGGCCTGACAGGAGCATTCATGCGGATATCGAAGTTCCTCGAGCCTTGGCGCCCTGCGCGCTGGCTCGGCGCCGCGGCAGCTGCGGCGCTCGCGGCGTGTTCCACGCCTTCAGGGTCGTCTTCGGCAGTGGCGGACGCGGCGGGTGCGGCCGACTCTGCCGACGGCGCGGACGGCAGCGACGGGACCGCCGACGCCGGGGAGGGCGCAGACGGCGCAGACGGCACGGAGGGCGTCGACGGGACCGACGGGCAGCCCGCAGTCGTGGTCATCGACCTGCGAGCTGACGCGAATCGCGACGGCGTCGTGGATCTCGAGGGCAACACGGATGACGCTGCCGAATGGAGCGCGTCGGCGGGGGCCATCTTCCTGGCCAACCTCGACGACGACGAATCGGTCTGCGAGACCAACCTCGACGACGTCGATCTCCCGAAGTGCCACGACGCCGCGGACGAGAAGCTCAACGGCCTCTCCGACCTCCTGGACATGGCCCCGCTACACGTGGTGGCCAGCCCCGGCGCACCCGACGACGCGCTGGTACAGCTCTCCCTCAACGCCGGCGCTCCGGCGCGGCTCTTCGTGCAGGGCACTCTGGGCGACGACACAACCTGGGCCCCGGCGCCACAGGCCTTCCTCACCGCCGACGCGCTTCGGGCAGGCATCGCGCTGCGCCTCGAGGGCACGGACATCGTGCGCTCGAGGGCCGAGTGGGACGGCTTCGTCACGGTCACCCTCACGGTCTTCAAGGGCACGGAGCTGCTGGGCGAAGACAGCGTGGTGCTGCGTGTAGCCCCCGTGCTCACGTTCCATCACGTGTCTCCGGCGGAGACGGTATACGCCACCAGCCTCTCCGGCGAGGACTCCAAGGATTTCCGCAGCGACCTGCAGTTGGCGATCGACTCCTCATCCCTCGAGTCCAGCCTGGTGGGCATCAAGTACGGTGACCAGTGGGCGCAGGACTACTTCGAGACGGGCTACATGTCGCTGCCGGGGCCCGGCGGAGCGCAGCACACCATTCGGGTCGCTTATCGTTCGGCGAACGTGGAGTCGGACGACGCGAAGAACCCGCTGCGGCAGGCAGGGCGGTTCGCTTTCGACCTGCGGGGGCCCGACTGGGCGGCCATCCAGCACTACGACGCCGGCCATGCGCCAGAGATGGACTCGCTGAACTCGTTCGGCAACACGGAGACCATTCCGCCGCACAGCGCGGGCGGGATTGACTACCCGTTGGGCCGGGTCTTCCGCGGTAGCGTCGACTTCTTCTACCCCGACCCGGCCTTCACCAAGATGATGGAAGACCAGCTGATGCAGCCGGAGCTGTACGTGGACACCTCCTGGCTCCTCGTCGGACACGTGGACGAGACCATCACCTTCCTGCCCACCACCAAGTACGCGCGCGGCTGGACCATCGGGGTGGGCGACGCCCCCTTGGCGAAGCGCATGCTGGAGGATCTCTCGGATGCAGGACACGACGACGTCCAGCTCTTCGTTGGCAAGAAGTGGGAGGACTTTCCGTCGAAGAAGGCCGCGATCAGCATCAAGAACCTGCTCGCGAGTCAGGCGATCCTGGGCGCCTCGGCGAAGGCGCAGGCCGACACCCTCGGTCAGCTCGACCTCTTGTTGCCGGCCACGGAGGTGGCTGAAGAAGAGCTCGTGCCGTTCGCTTTCCTGCACGAGGAGCTCTCCGGCTACTCCGTGGCCTATCAGCCGGGCACAGTCAACGGGCTCCTGATCGACAGCACCACGTTTGCCCCGCCCAAGCCTCACGGACCCAGTGTCGACGGCGCCGACCCCTTCGAGACGCAGGTCACCGAGGCCCTCGCGGCTGTCGGGATCCAGACGTCCTTCACCGAAGATTGGGACCTGTACCATCGCCTCCTCGGCGAGGTGCACTGCGGCAGCAACGCCGCGCGCCAAATCCCCGAGTTCAAGTGGTGGGAGAGCGGCCGATGAGCCTCCGATTCTCTGCGTTCGCCGCTGTCGCGGCTGTCGTGGTGCCTGCAGCCGCCGAGGCGCGCGGGGCCATCATCGATTCATCCGCCTTGGACGGGTTGGCGTTGGCGCAGCTTCGGCACCTCGCAGAGGACGCCCGCCGAGTCGACCCCGAGCCGTTCGACGAGATCGCGCGCCTGGCCATGGCGATGCCGGCGATGGACGCCCAGAAGCGCGGGCGCATCGCGCCTGTGGCTCGGAGCCTCAAGAACCTTGGACCGGAGGCACTGCCGGCGCTGCTCTCGGCGATCGCCCTCCATGGCGAGAGCGGCGAGGGTTGGACGCCTACCGCGCGGGTGGCCTGGCAGGCCGGGCTACTGGAAGCCGTAGGCGAGCTGGCCGACGGTCGTGCGGTAGCCGTGCTCGACGCCGTGCTCGCGAAGCGCCCCGCGGACTACCTGGTCATGCGCGCCGCCGTGGTCGCGCGGGCCTGGCTGGGCGACGCGGCCGGCACGGCGCAGCTCGTAACGCTCGCGAGCGTGGAGGGCCCGCATCGAACCGCGGCGCTGGCCGGCATTGGCTACACGCGGCGTGTCGAGGCCGCCAAGGTGCTGGCGGAGGCAGCGGCCGAGTCGATGAACGTGGAGCGAAGCCTCGCGGTGATTGAGGCGCTGTCTGACGTGGGCAACGCCTGGGTGTGGCCGCTGATCACAGACGTTCGTCGGGCCGACGAGGCGCCGATCCGACATCTGGCCGCCTCTGCGCTGGTCGACCTGCATCTGCGTCTCGGAGGGGACCTTGGGCGCCGTGCGGCCAACGCGCTCCTCGTCGTGGCCGACGACACGACCCCCGCGGTGATCGAGGCCGCCCGGGCTCGGGGCGGAGACCGTGCGGCCCTGGAGGCCCTGTCGCGCAGGGTCGAGAAGAACCCGCTCCGCACACGGTGAGCCCGGCGTCCTTGACGACCCGCCCGTGACACTGCGACGTTAGCGGCACATGAAGAACGTCGTCTTCGTCGCTCCCCTCTTCCGAGAAAACACCCTCCGCTACGTGAAGGCCCTCGCCGAGCTCGACGGCGCGCGCGTCGCAGTGATCAGCTCGGACCCGATGTCTCGGATCCCGCCCGGCATCCGCGAGGGCGTGGAGGGCCACTTTCGCGTCGACAACTGCCTCGACGGTGCGCAACTCGCGAGAGCTTGCCGCGCGATCAGCGCCGCCATGGGGCCCATCGACCGCCTGCTCGGCTCCTTGGAACAGCTTCAGATCCCGCTGGCAGAGGCGCGCGACGCATGCGGCATCCCGGGGATGGATACGCCCACGGCCACCGCGTTCCGTGACAAGACCATCATGAAGAACCGCTTCCGGGAGGCGGGCGTGCCCTGCGCTCGCCACCGGCGGATCGAGTCCGCGAACGATGCACGCGCGTTCGCCGGCATGGTCGGGTTTCCGATCATCTTGAAGCCGATAGACGGGCTCGGCTCTCGCGGGACCCATCGCGTCAACTCCGGGATAGAGCTCGACGAAGCGCTCCGCGCCCTCCAGCCCAGCCCACAGCGCCCCCTCCAGGCCGAGGAGTTCATTCGCGGGGAGGAGCGGACCTTCGAGACGGTCACCATCCGTGGCGAGCCGGTCTGGCAGAGCGGGACCTTCTACATCCCCGGGCCGCTCGAGGTGATCGAGAACCCTTGGATCCAATACTGCGTCCTCCTGCCACAGGAGTCGGACCGCGACTTCGAGGCTTTCCGTGCCGTGAACACCCGCGCCTTGGCGGCGTTGGGCATGGAAACGGGGCTCTCGCACATGGAGTGGTTCGTGCGCCGCG
Organism: Pseudomonadota bacterium; assembly: GCA_005776725.1. Taxonomy (GTDB): domain Bacteria; phylum Myxococcota_A; class UBA9042; genus SXOO01. Next base: position 8,790 of record SXOO01000152.1, read on the forward strand.
ACGGGACCTACGCGGTCTCAGAGGTGGGTGCCCGGCCGCCGGGTGTTCAGATCATGCCGCTCATGAGCGCGGTCCACGACGTGGACATGGTGAGCGCGTGGTGCGAGCTCATGGTGCACGAGCGCTTCAGGCCGCGGCGGCGCCAACGCGCCGCGGGCGTGGCGTTCTTTCGCGGGCAGGGAAAGGGTAGCCGCGTCACCGCCGTTCGCGGCGTGGCAGAGGCGCAGGCCGCGGTCGGTCAGTGGGTCATCGACCGTCAGCTGCCGGCAGTGGGTCAGCCCGCCGCCAGCGGCTACGAAGGCGAAGGCTGGGCGATCCTCGCCCACGATCGGACCGAGGTGGTGCAACGGGCGTTGATGCGCCTGGTGAGCCTCGTACGCGTGGAGCTGGGCTGAGACATGGCGCTCCTCCGAATCGCCGAGATCGGGCATCCGATCTTACGTGAGCGCGCTCGGGAGCTCACGCGCGAAGAGCTCCTCTCTGGTCGCTGGCAAGACTTCATCGACGACCTCGTCGCCACCATGCACGACGCCGACGGCGCGGGACTGGCCGCCATCCAGGTGTATGAGCCCGTCCGGATCTGCGCGATTGAGATTCGACCCAACAACCCGCGCTACCCGGAGAAAGAGCCGATCCCGCTCACCGTGCTGGTGAACCCGGTGCTCACGCCGCTCGGGCCGGGCCGGATCACCACGTTCGAGGGGTGCCTCTCGGTGCCGAATCTGCGGGGCCCTGTAGAGCGGTTCGACCACCTCCGCGTGGACTTCTGGGACCGGCTCGGCAACCCCGAGTCTCGAGAGGTCACGGGGATCCGCGCCGTCACGTACCAGCACGAGTGCGACCACCTCGACGGGTTGTTGTTCATCGACCGCGTGCAGGACCGCTCGCGGCTGACCACTTGGAACAACTACTGGCGACACCACCGGCCAAGCTGAGCGCCCGGGGTCAGCGCCTGGGCTAGCTTCACAAAGCCCTCGGGAACAGCGCCTCGCGTAGCCCGGGGTTCTGCCCATCGAGGCGCCAGATGAAGCCGTCGAGGATGTAATGGGTCACCTGGGGCACAGAGAGCAGCGCCACCACGGGCGCGTAGCTCAGGGCCGGCCAGCCCGCGCTGAGACCCAGGAACAACGCAGCGTGCTCGTGCCAGACGAGGCCGTCCCAGGAGAGCTCCTCGAGCCACGCCAGCAGGAGCGGGAGTCCCAGGAACGGGGCCAGCCCGCGCCACGGGCCGGCTTCGCGTGCTCCGCGGGTCACATGCCAGGTGAGGGCTGTGTAGGCCACGCCGTGGATCACCACGTTGGTCACCGTGAAGGCGAAGTCGCCGTCCAGGGCCACGATCCCCACTCCCCAGGTGAGCGCGGTGGTGACCACCACGGCCAGCTTACCCAGACGTAGGGGCCCGCCGCCGAGCGCGTGCCGCAGCTCACGGTAGACGAACGCGGCGAGCACCGAGGCGTAGACGAGCCACGCGGCCGGCAGCAGCGCACTCGGGAGGCCCCCGATGAAGTCGCCCTTCATGAACCAGGCGAACTGTCGCCCCTCGACATGCCAGTGGAGCACCGGAACCAGCGTCGAGACCGCCACAGCGGCCGTATCGAGGCGCCGCCCAGCGGTCTCGCCCGCCGCGGCTCGGTACAGCGCCACGAAGCCGAGCTGCTGCTTCGTGAAGTGGTGAAGCGCCAAGTAGGCCATGGCCCGCCAGAAGGCGCGGGGAGAGACGGCGGCGAGGATCGTGCCGACCACCGCGACCAGTAGGGGCGTACCGAGGTACAGCAGCGGGCGACGGCGAACCTCGCCGGGCACGGCGTAAACGCGATGAAGGGTGGCGTAGACATGGGCCACGTCGATCCCCACCACCAGCAGCAGGTAACCCAGCGGGCTGGTCTCGACGCCATCGCCCGCAACAAGGGCGGCGACGACCGAGAGCAGTCCGGGCAGGACGAACCAGCCGAGATCGAACCGGGCGCTTCGAAGAAACGGAGCGACCCGCCCTGCGGCGATCAGGCGATCACCGCAGCGCCGGCGCGGGGCAGAGTGCGAGCCAACGCGGCGCGAGTGGACCGATACGCGGCGTCCATCGCGGCGGGACCGACCTCGAGCCGGGTGGGTCCGGAGCGTGGCAAGCCCTGGAGGACCACCGGGACCAGGTCAGGTCGAGGCGGATACAGCGACAGGAGGGGGATGTGTCGTCGGATGCGCGAGCGCGTGCTCAGGTGGTGGTAGAGGACGCGGCCACCGTCTGGCATGCCTGCGAGCCCGGAGCGGTCGAGCACGCCGCCGTCGATGTGTGGGCGGCCCTCCAGCATGACCGGGTGGAAGAGCCCGGGAAACACGCACGACGCGTGAACGGCGGGCGCGATGAGCCCCTCGGAGATGACGCGTGTCTTCAGCGCGCGAACATCGAACGCAGAGACGGCCAGGGGGCGCGCGCAGTCGCTGAAGTCGCGGCTCGGTAGCTCGCGCTCGAGCAGCGCACGAAAGCGGTCGCCGCGGAGGAGGCCGAAGCCAGGGGACGGGTCCCAGAAGTCGTCGCGCCGGAGATCCCCGAGCAGCGGACGGAGCGCGGAAGCGGCCCGGCCTGCGGCAAGGAACGCGGAGACGAGGGCGCCCGCGCTGGAGCCGCTGTGGCGGTTCGGTACCAAGCCCGCCTCTTCGAGCGCCAGGGCGAAGCCGGTGTGCGCATAGAAGCCGAAGAAGCCCGCGGACAGGGTGAGTCCGAAGGGTTCCTCGCGGAGCCACTCGCCGAGCGTAGGGGAAGCCATGGCCCGAGACCCTATCAAGGGCCGCGCGCGGTCACAATGACGCATGGGGAGCGAGCCCGAGACCGGCGGTCGGCTGGGGAGGGAGCCCCGGCCGTGAATGATGCTGTGTGAGGCAGGGGGCAGCCCGGGCCGTCGCCGTGAGGCGCCGTAACCCGAGCGGGGCTTCGGGTCCCGTGAGGGCACGCTGGCCCTCACAGAACGCCGGAGCGAAGCCTTACGGCTTGGGGAAGTACTTGTTGATGATCTGCTTGAAGGACGCGACGGAGTAGCCGCCCATCGCCTCGAACTTGCGACCATTGATGTAGATCGTGGGCGTGCCACGGAGGCCCGCGGTGCGCGCCTCGGCCATGTCCCCATCGATGATGGCCTGGCCCTTCTTCTCCTTCATGGAGGCTTCGAACTTGGCCATGTCGAGACCGAGCTCGCCAGCCCACTTCTTGTAGTTGTCCTCGCTGAGCTCCTTCATGCCCGCGAACAGCTTGTCGTGCATCTCCCAGAACTTGCCCTGCTCGTGAGCAGCGAGCGCGGCGAGCGCGGCGCCCATCGCCTGCTGGTGGAAGCTGAGCGGGAACTGCTTGAAGACGACCTTCACGCGCGACTTCAGCTCCTCGTCCTTCTCGAACTCCTTCATGGTCGGCGCGATGCGCGAGCAGAAGGGGCACTGGAAGTCCGAGAACTCCATGATCACGATGTCGCCGTTGGCGGCGCCGGAGAACGGGCGGCCCTCGGCCGAGAAGGTCTGGACCGTGGGATCGAGCGGCTCGAAGGTCTTGCCGTTCTCGATGATCTTGGCGTAGACCGCCGCAGCCGCGGTGCCTGCGGAGACGAGCTTCTTGGCCTTCTCGATCTCCTCGGTCACGAGCGCGTCGAAGTCTTCGAACGGCACGGCGCCGCGGAGGTTGCGACCGTTCACGAAGAAGTTTGGCGTGCCGCGGGCGTTGAGCTTGGAGGCGAGCTCCATGTCGGCCTCGACGTTGGCCTTGAGGGCGGGGTCGGCGATGTCCGTCTTGTACTTCGCGACGTCGAGGCCGATCTCCGTGGCGTACTTCTCGAGGTCAGCGTCCTCGAGGGCGCGCTGGTTCTCGAACAGCTTGGCGTGCATCTCCCAGAACTTGCCCTGGTTCTGCGCCGCGAGCGAGGCGATTGCGGCCGGCATGGCGCGGTTGTGGAACGCGAGGGCGTTGTTCTTCCAGATGATGCGGACGTCCGCGGGGTACTTCTCGGCGAGCTGCTTCAGCGTGGGCTCCACGCGGGTGCAGAAGGGGCACTGGAAGTCCGAGAACATGACCACGGTCACGGCGGCGTCGGCGGGGCCCTTCGAGGGCTCCTTGCCCGTGAGCTCGGCCTTCCAGACCGTGGGGTCCACGGGCCGGCGCGGCTTCGGGGCGGCCTTGCCCTCGATGAGGCTGGACCAGTACATGCCGAACTGACCGGCGAGGTTGGCCTCGGCGCGGGCCTTGTGCACGTCGGCGGCAGCCTTGCCACCGGCGATGAGCTTGTCGGCCTCGGCCAGCTCAGCGTCGATCACCTTCTTGAACTCATCGAGCGGCTGGGCGCCCGAGAGCACCTTGCCGTTGATGAAGAACGCGGGGGTCCCGCCCTGGCCGAGCGCCACGGCAGCCTTCTGGTCGTTCTCGCACTGCAGGCGGATCGCGGGGTCGGCCATGTCCGTCTTGAACTTGGCCATGTCGAGGCCGAGCTCGGTGGCGTACTTGTCCAGGTCAGCGTCCTCGAGCGCCTTCGCGTTGGCGAAGAGCTTGTCGTGCATCTCCCAGAACTTGCCCTGCTTGGCGGCCGCCATGGTGGCGATCGCGGCCGGCATGGCGCGGTTGTGGAAGCTGAGCGGGTTGTGCTTGAAGAGGACTCGCACCTTGTCGCCGTAGGCCGCGACGACCTCGTCGATCGTGGCCTTACCGCGCGAGCAGAACGGGCACTGGAAGTCCGAGATCTCGACGATCGTGACCTTCGCGTCGGCCGGACCCTTGGAGGGCGGCTCGACCACGTTGGCCGAGGCGCCGGGCGCGAGCACCGGCGTGGGAGCCGGGGGCGGCGTGGGAGCCGCGGGCGCCGGCGTCGGAGCGGCCGGCACCGCCGCGGGGGCTGCGGC
>SXOO01000153.1 GCA_005776725.1 Pseudomonadota bacterium
GCGCGTGGCGCTGGCCCGGGCCTTGGCCCCGCGCCCGAAGCTCCTGGTGCTGGACGAGCCACTGACCGCGCTGGACGTGACGCTGCAGGCGCAGGTGCTCGGCGTGCTCGAACGGGAGCGGGCCGAGGGCGCGGCGATCCTCTTCATCGCCCACGACCTCCCGGCGATCGCGCGAATCGCCACGCGCCTCTGCGTGATGGAGGCGGGGCTCATCGTGGAGCACGGCCCCACGCGCTCGGTCCTCGAGTCGCCGTCGCACGCCGCCACGCACGCCTTGCTCGCCGCCGTGCCGCGCTTCGCACGCCGCTGACGCGGCTCGGCGCCGCTTGCAACGCAAGCCCCATCCCTGCATCGTTTTCCGGACACACCCGGAACGAACTCCCCCCGACCCGCGCAGACGGAGGTCCAAAGTGTTGGTCTCATTGACTCTTGTGGCCCTCCTCCAAAGCGCCGAGGTTCCGGCGACAACGGCCCTGCAGGGGCGGCTCGTGAACGCCGCGGGGCAGGGGGTCTCCGACGGCGGATACACGCTCACGATCCGCCTCTATGCCGAAGCGACCGGCCCGCAGCTCTGGAAGCAGGTCGTGGTGGGCGTGCCGGTGGCGGAGGGCGTCTTTTCGCTGCGGCTCGGAGAGGGCGCCGACACACCGCTCGCCGCCTCCACGTTCGAGACCGCCCGGTGGGTTGGCGTGACCGTGGAGGCCGAGCCAGAGCTGCCCCGAGTCCCCTTCTCGACGGAGCCCTCCGCGTTCGTGGCCGCGCGCGCCGGCCACGCCGACACCGCGGGCCTCGCGGCCGGGCTCGCATGCACCGCCTGCATTCAGACGGGCCACCTGGCGGCCGGCGCGGTCGGCGCGGCGCAGCTCGCCAATGGAGCGGTCGGCGCGGCGCAGCTCGCCAACGGCGCGGTCGGCGCGGCGCAGCTCGCCAATGAAGCGGTCTCCACCCAGCACCTCGGGCCCGACGTCTGGACCGCGCTGGGCGGCAAGCTGCCGCTCACGGGCGGAACCGTCACGGGAGACCTCACGGTCGGCGGGACGTTCACGCTCGGAGGAGACGCAAACTTCGCGTCTCGGCCAATCCGCGGGTTCCGGTACGAGGTGGCTTCGGCGCCGCCCGTGACCTGCGACGCCGCACACATCGGCTACGCCTACTACGATCCCACCCGAATCACCGTGTGGGTCTGCACGGGCACCACCTTCCGGTCGCTGGCATTGGCGAGCCTCGGGGAGACCGAGCAGACGGCCGCCGTCTCGTGTCGGGCGATCGTGGAAGCCGGCGACGGCGGCGCAAACGGGCTCTACTGGATCGACCTCGACGGCCCGGGCGCCATTCAACCCACCAAGCTCCTCTGCGACATGACCGGCGGCGGGTGGACCCGGCTCGCGTCTTACACGTTCGAGGCGGGCACCGAGGGGTGGTCTTCGCAGACCACCACGTGCGGCGGCCTCGGCACGATCATGGGCGGCTACGGCGTCATTGCCGGGGGTACGATCACGCGAACGCTGGACCTGGGCGTGGCGGAGCATTCGCAGCTGCGGGTGGACCTCGACTACATCTCGATAGACTCGTCCGACGGCGAACAAGGCTACGTCCGACTGGATGGGACCACCGTGTGGACGCAGCAGCTGAACAACTGCCCGGGCGGCGTGACCACGCAGCACTGCGGCAACTCCCCGCCTTGCCATGGCGACACCGTCTACAAAGTGTCGGCCAGCGGTGCGCACTCGGGGCCCACCGTGGTCATCGGCGTCGGCTCCACGCTGGACCAGACCCCCAACGACGAGGCGTTCGGCTTCGACAACCTGATGGTCTGGTTCCGTTGATCCCGCGTCGTTGGCGGCTCGGCTGAAGGGCCACTGCGCGGGCCTGCCCCGAGGTTCCGCCCGACGCTGACGCCACGCGGCAATCCGAGTAGCCTCGGGCCGTGCCCATCGGCCCCCACATATCTGCCCCAGAGGTAGAGGTCGTCCCCTTTGTCCGGCAGTCCACGCTGAGCGGCGATGGGCCCCAGGTAAGCACCGCGGCGCTCGATCAGGTGCTCGACACCTTCGGAGATCGGCGCGCGGAGCCGCCCACTGTGCTGCGACCGGGCATGGTCGTGGACGAGTTCGAGGTGCGGCACCTCATCGCGCAGGGCGGTCTCGGTATGGTCTACGCGGCGCGCGACGTCCGGCTCGGGCGGCTCGTGGCGCTGAAGGTGATCCGCCCCGACCGGCTGCGACCCGGACGGATGCAGCGCTTCGTGGAGGAGGCGCGGATCACGGCGTCCTTCAACCACCCGAACATCGTGGTGGTCTACGGACTCGGCGCCGTGGCCGGCTGCATCTATATCGCGCTCGAGCACCTGAGCGGCGAGGCCCTCGACGCCCGCATCGCCCGAGGGCGGCTGGGTGAACGCGAGGCCTTACGCATCGGCCGGGACATCGCGCGGGCGCTCTCGGAGGCGCATCGCCACGGCGTCATCCACCGGGACGTGAAGCCGTCGAACGTGGTTATCCCGCCCGACGGCCGGCCGCGCGTCGTGGACTTCGGCCTGGCCGTTCGAACGGTCGACACCGGGGATGGCGCCGTGGTCGGCACCCCGCTGTACCTCGCGCCGGAGCTCTGGCGGGCGGCCGAGGCCGGCCCCAGGTCGGACATCTTCTCCCTGGGCCTCGTGATCGCCGAGATGCTGCTGGGGCACCACCCGTACGACCTCAACGGGCAGCCCGAGATGCGCACCGAGTCACAGCGCGTGGGCGACGCGCTGCAGATCCCCGAGACCAGCCCGCGCGTCGTGGAGCTGCTCAGGGGCTGCCTCGCGGTCGACCCGGAGCGGCGGCCGCCGCTGGACGCGATCCAGGCCACTCTGGACGAGCTGATCGAGGGCCCCGCGGCCACCGAAGCCGCGCACAACGAGGCGAGCCCATTCCGGTCCTTGGTCTCCTTCCAAGAGCGCGACGCCCCGAGCTTCGTAGGGCGCGACACCGAAGTCGGCGCCTTCCTCGAGCTGTGCCGCACCCGACCCGTGGCGGCGGTCGTGGGACCGGCTGGCGCGGGGAAGAGCTCGTTCGTTCTGGCGGGCGTGGTACCTCGACTGAAAGAGCGCGGGGCCACCCGGGTGTTCGTGGTGCGTCCCGGTGCGGCCCCGTTCGAGGCGCTCGCGGCGGCGCTGCTGGTCCCCGCCCAAGCGCCAGCGACCCCGGCAGCGCGGCCCAACCGGCTCACCGGGGGCAAAGCGGCGGTCGACCAGCTGGCGCAGACCCTGGAGTCGTCCTCCTGGGAACTGAACCTGCGGCTCTACGCCCTGGCGGCGAGCACCGGCGAGCGAGTAGTGCTGGTGGTGGACCAGCTCGAGGAGGTGCTGACCCAGGGGGCTCCCCGGGCCGAGGCCTCAGCGTTCATGGAGGCCCTGGCCGCCGCCGGCGCCGAGGTCGATGGCCCGGTCCTGGTGATCCTCACTGCGCGCGACGACTTCATCGGCCGGGTGGGGATGTCGCCGGGCATGGCCCGGGTGCTGGAGCGCGTCCTCGTGCTCTCGCCCCCCCGCGCGGACCAGCTCCGCGCGATCCTCACGCTGCCCCTCGCGCGCCGCGGCTATCTGTATGACGACCCGGGGCTCGTGGACGCGATGATGGCGGAGGTCCAGGGGAGCACGGCGGCCCTGCCCCTCCTCCAGTTCGTCTGCCAGGCGCTGTGGGAGCGTCGAGACCCCGTCCGCCGCCTGTTGCTGCGGCGGGCGTACGACGCTTTGGGCGGCGTGGGCGGGGCCCTGTCGAACTACGCAGACGAGGTGTTGGCCGAGCTGAGCTCGTCCCAGCTGCACGCGGCCAAACAGGTCTGTCTGCGCCTCGTCAGCCGCGACAACACGCGCCTGTCGGTGCCCGAAGCGCAGCTGACCAGCGGGCTCGACGCGCCCTCCAGCCACGTGGTGCGCGCGTTGGTGGCGGCGCGTCTCCTCACGATCCGACGCGACCCCGGCGACGAGGGCGCCCTCGTGGAGCTCTCGCACGACTCGCTGGTGGATACATGGGGCACGCTCCGGCGTTGGCGCCGCGAGCACGACAACGAGCTCACCGCGCTGCGTGACGTCGAGGACGCGGCGGCGCTCTGGGAGCGCAGGGGCGAGCACGACGAGGACGTCTGGACGGGAAAGGCGCTCGAGGGTGCGCTCGAGAGCGTCCCCCTCTCGCCCATCAAGCCCACGCCGCGGGCAGCGCGGTTCCTGGCCGCAGGCCAGCGACGCGACGCCCGAAGGCGGCGCCTCCGCAGAGTCGCGATCGCCGCGCTCTCGGTAGGGGTCTTGGTGCTGTCCAGCGTGGGCTTCGCGCTGGCGGTCTGGTTCCGCACCCAGGCCGAACGCATCGACCTGGCGCGCGCCGACATCGGCCGCTTCACGCTGCACCTCGCGCCGTTCGACTGGGACCCCGTGAGGCTCGCGGCGGTCCCGGCCAGCTGCCCCGACCTCGCGCTGCGCCTCCACACCACCCAAGCGGGACCCCTCGGCGTGGAACCCGGCCCCGAGGTGGAGGCCTCGCTGGTCACGATCGAGACCGTGTCGACCGAGCCGCTGGTGATGCGCGTCGCGACCCGCGGGGGGCGGGCGGTCTTGGCGATCCACGGCCGTGGCGGGGACTGCGGCCCCTCGTGGATCGAGGTGGCAGCGCTGCCGGGATACGCCGAGCGGGACCGCCACGCCTTCGTGATCCCGGTCCCCACCTGCCAAGCGTCGCGAGCCGGGCAGGTGGCGATCCCCGCGGGAGCCTTCGTGTCGGGCGGACCGGGGGAACCGTCGATCGCCCAGGCCGACGGCCGACCCGAGCAGGAGCGGCAGCTGCCCGCGTTCCGCATCGACCGCACCGAGCTGCCGAACGGCCTCGCCGAACCGTTCTTCGCCCTTGCCACGCTCACCGGCATCACGCGAACGGAGCTGCCTGTGAGCCCCGTCTTCGCTGACGCCGGACGGCCAGATCGGCCCGTGACCAGCCTGGACGCCTTCCAAGCTCGGGCTCTGTGCAGGTACCTCGGCCGCCGGCTCCCCACCTCTCCCGAGTGGGAGAAGGCAGCGCGGGGCGGCCTGACACTAGACGGCGCGCCAAACCCTCATCCGCGGCGCAACCTGCCGTGGGGCCCCGAGAGAGCGGCAGAACGCGCGAACCTCCAGGGCGCCGCGGACGGGGTGGCGGGGCTCGCCCCGGTGGATGCGTTTCCTGAGGGCGCCAGCCCTTATGGCGTGCTCAACCTGGTCGGCAACGTGCACGAGTGGACCGCGAGCTCCACGGAGACCGATCGGCCCCACCACTTGAGGGTGATCCGGGGTGGCGACTGGGACTCCGATGGCGCCGCGAGCTTCCACTTCACCGCGTACGAGAACCAGCGCGTGCCGCGCTTCTTCAACTTCGGGCTGGGAGTGCGCTGCGCCGGGGACGAGTGAGGCCTCGTCAGCGGCTCATTGGCCGAGGGCGGCCGTCCAGGCGGCTTCGTCAAAGCCCACGAGCACCGTGTCGCCCCGCACGAGCACCGGCCGCTTGATGAGCTTCCCGTCGGCGGCGAGCGCGTCCAGCGCCTGGGCCTCGGAGAGCGTGGGCAGGCGCTCGGAGAAGGCCCCGGCCTTGTATGACTCACCGGAGGTGTTGAACCAGCGGCGGAGCGGGAGCCCCGAGAGCCGATACAGCCGCTCGAGCTCAGCGCGAGGAGGCGGCCCGGTGGTGATGTCGCGGCTCTCGGTGGCCAGGCCGCGCTCGCGCAGAAACGTGAGCGCCTTCCGACAGGTGGAGCACTTCGGGTACTCGTAGATGATCATGCGAGCCCTCGGGTCTCGATGAGGCGACGGGCGTTCCGAGTGGAGAGCGCCATGATGGTCTCCATGGGGTTCACCCCGATGGGCGACGGGAAGAGGCTGGCGTCGCTGACCCAGAGCCCCTCGGCTCCGTAGACCTTGCCCCACGAGTCGCAGACGTGACGCTTCGGGTCGTTGCCCATTCGCGCCGTGCCCATCATGTGCACGGTGAACAGCTCCAGCGCAGACCGCTTGACGCGATAGCCGCGAAGCCGTTTGACGTCGTCGGGACCCTTGAGCTCCTCCGTCCCATCGAAGGGCGCCGCGATCTTGCGCGCCCCGGCGGTGAAGAGCAGCTCACACAGGGTGAGCGTGGCGTTCACCAGGCGCTCGGCGTCGCGATGGCTGAGCGAGTAGAACGGCAGCGGGATGCCCCCGGGCCCGACGCGGACGCGCCCGGTGGACTCGTCCTCGAGCAGCAGCCCCGCGTTGAGCACTTTGTTGTAGTTGGTCATCAGGTCGAGGAGGTCGCGGCCGAAGTGCGGCGCCGTCATCGCGAGGATGCCGGGCGGCAGATTCACCGCTGCGAAGAGCACGCCCTCCTCCTGGAACTCTCGTACCTGATACCCCTGGTGGACTCCCTTCCAGCCGTCGACGTCGTCGTCGAAGAGTGCCTGCACCTTGGTATTCGGGTGGAGCGACAGGTCTGTGCCGATCCGGCCCGAGGCAGAGCGCAGGCCCGAGCGCTTGAGCAGCACAGGCGTTTGGATCGCGCCGCACGCCACGATCACGGCGCGCGCGCGGATCGAGACCGACCCGCCGCCCACCACGCGCCCCTCGATCCCCGTGGCCCTCGTCCCGTCGAAGGTCAGCCGATCGACCCGGATCCCCGTGTAGATCCGCGCGCCGAATCGCAGGGCCCGAGGCACGTACGTGACCAGCACGGACTGCTTGGCGCCCGTGGGGCAACCCCACGCGCAGTTGTTGGTTCCGGCGCAGTGGTTCTGGTTGCGCAGGTTGGGGATCACCTTCCAGTTCAGCTTGTCTGCCCCCTCCTTGAGCAGCTCGTTGTCACGGGAGGCGCTCTCCGGGTCTTGATACGCCACATTGATGAAGTGCTCGACCCGCTCGAAGTAGGGAGCCATCGAGGTGGGATCGCCGTGCTCGATGCCGTCGTCGCGTACCCACCGTTCTAGGATCGCGTCCGGCGTGCGCCAGCTCATCCCGCCGTTGATGACGGTGGAGCCGCCGACGACCCGCCCCTCGCTGAAGATGACAGGGGGGTTGCCGATGCTCATGGACGCTCCGCCGTCGCGGTAGAGCGTTTGGATTGTGCGCCGCGCCTCGGGGCGGAAGTCCTCGGTGCGCGCCCAGGGGCCCTCCTCCACCACGACGACGTCGTACCCGGCCTCCGCCAGCTCCGCGGCGATGACGCCGCCGCCAGCGCCAGAGCCGATGACGAGGACGCCAACGTCCAGCTTCACGGCCTTCCCATAGTCCTCGGGCCCGAAGACCCCGGCCGGGAGGGCGCGGTTCACTTCGACACCAGCGGGTTCGGTGCGGTGACTCGCTCGGCGTGGGCCGCGATGTCCGCGGCGTAGTCGCGCTGGCGCCGCTCGGTGACGTGAGCGATCCAACCTTCGGGCGCGAAGCCGATCGCGCCGCGTACCTCCGGGTGGTCCCAATACGCGAGCGCGACCACACCCTTGATGCCCTTGGCCCACTGGCGGACCGGGAAGATGGGCGAGTGCCACCAGGCTTTGAACACGCGCTCGGCCAGCTCGGGCGAGAGCCGCGAAAACGCGCGCCCTCGTGACGAGGGGCGCATCCGCGCTAGCTGGTCGAACGTGGCGAGCCCAGCCAGCAGCCCCGCGCGAAGATGCGCCGGGAACGGGACGAGCACCTCGCCCACAGCCTGCGCCACCTCGGCGGTGAGCCCTCGGCGATCACTCTCACCCGCCGTGACCACGCGGACCAGCGCCTCCATCGCGGGCACCAGCCCGCGGGGAAGCGTGGAGGACCGCGCGACCAACGGCGCGCTCACTCCACCTCGCCGAGGACGCGGACCATGCGGTCGAGGCCCTTCTCGATATTGGCCATGCTGGTGGCGTAGCTGAGGCGTGCGAAGCCCGGCGCCCCGAAGGGCGAGCCCGGCACCAGGGCCACGAGACCCTCGTCCATGAGGAGGTTGATGATGTCCCAGTCATTGGCGAGGACCTTGCCACGCCACGACCGACCGAGATACGCGCTGAGATCCGGGAAGGCGTAGAACGCACCCTCCGGGAGGTTGCAACGCACGCCGGGGATCGCGTTGAGGCGCTGGACCATGACGCGGCGGCGCGCGTCGAAGGCGGTGATCCACTCCGCGATGAAGTCGTCGGGCTGGGTGAGCGCAGCGATGGTGGCGACCTGGGCCACGGAGGTGGGGTTGCTGGTGACCTGCCCCTGCAGGCGACCCATCGCCTCGACCACCGGCTTCGGGCCTGCCGCGATCCCGATTCGCCAGCCGGTCATCGAATAGGTCTTGGCCAGTCCGTAGACCGTGAGCGTGCGCTCCGCCATCCCGGGCAGAGTGCCGAAGAAACGGCACTTGAACCCGTCGTACGCGAGCCGGGCGTAGATCTCGTCGCTGACCACCCAGAGATCCCGAGCCTTCACGAACTCTGCGATCTCGAGGAGCTGGGCCTCGGTATAGGCGGCGCCGGTGGGGTTGGACGGGCTATTGAGGATGATGCCGCGCGTCTTGGGTGTGCAGGCGCGCTCGAGGTCCGCGACCGTGACACGGAAGCCGTTCTCCGCCGTGGCCGAGACCGGGACCGTGACGCCGCCCGCCATCTGAATCTGCACGGGGTAGGTGACCCAGTAAGGCGCCGGGAGCAGCACCTCATCGCCGGGCTCCACGAGGCACATCATCGCGTTGTAGAGCGTGTGCTTGCCGCCCACGCTCACGATGCACTGCCCGGGCTCGACGGCGAGGCCGAACTGACCGTTCAGGTGCGCCGCGACCGCCTTGAGGACGTCGGGGTGGCCCTGCGCGGCGGTGTAGCGCGTCCATCCGTCGTCGAGGCCCTTCTTGGCCGCCTCGATGATGTGCCGTGGCGTGGGGAAGTCGGGCTCGCCGGCGCCGAACCCGATGACGTCCTTGCCCTGAGCGCGGAGCTGGTTGGCGCGCGCGGTGATGGCCAGGGTCTCGGAGGCGGGGATGGAGGCTGTGCGGGATGCGAGCTTCATGGGTCTCCTAGGGGTTCTTTCTTGGCACGCAGGGCAGCCGCCACGCCGGGCGGCACCAGATCGTCGATGTTGCCGCCGAGCAGCGCCACCTCGCGGACGAGCGAGCTCGACACGTAGAAGTTGTCGGCCGAGGTGACGAGGAAGACGGTCTCCATGCCGGGGTAGAGATGCCGGTTCATGTTGGCCATCTGGAACTCGTACTCGAAGTCGGCCACGGCGCGGAGCCCCCGGAGGACCACCTTGGCGCCGATGGCGCGGGCGTAGTCCACGAGCAGACCCTCGAACACGTCCACCTTGACCCTCGGGTCATCCTCGACGGCGGCGTGGATGTGGACGCGCCGCTCCGCGAGCGAGAAGAGCCCCGTCTTCTTGGGGTTCTTGGCGATGAGGACGGTGACTTCGCCGAACATGCCGAGCCCACGACGGATGACGTCGAGGTGGCCGTTGGTGATCGGGTCGAACGAGCCGGGGTAGATGGCGGTCAACGCGTCGTCCCTCCGAAGGTCTCACTCGGGAGCTCGCCGTGGCACGAGAGCGCCCGAACGAACCCGGCGGGGAAGCTGGAAGCGCCTGCCGCCAATTTGCACTCGCCGCCCAAGCCGTCCCGGGTCCCCGGCGCGCGGAACCATACACCGCCCGGGCCGTTTCGCCACCGCTCAGAGCCAGTGGACACGTCCGGTCTCCAGCTCGTACTCGGCGGGCGCGATCACGAGGCGTCCTTCTCCGACCAGCTCGTCCAGGAGCGAGCTCGCCCGCGTGAGCGCGCTGGCGCCCGAGGTCGCGGCGGCCCGACCGGCGGCCCGGAGCGAGGGTGTGGAGAGCGGCATGTCTTCGTGCAGCGCGGGCGCGATGAGGGGCGCCATCAGATCGGTGAGGAAGCGGATGTGGTTGCTCGGGTGGACATATCCCGGCTGGAGGGCGTTCGCCGTTGCCGCCACGGCGCCGCAGCGCGTGTGGCCGAGGAGCACGATGAGCCGTAGCCCGAACATGGACACCGCGAACTCCACCGAGCCCACGACCGCGGGCGACACCACGGCGCCCGCCACGCGCACGACGAACAGCTCACCGAAGGTCTGGTCGAAGAGCAGCTCAACCGGCGTGCGCGAGTCGGAGCAGCCCACCACCACGGCGAACGGGCGCTGCCCTTCCGCGAGGTCAGGTCGCGGGTTGCGCGACGCGAGGCCCTCGCTCCGGGCGAAGCGTTCGTTTCCGGCCATGAGGCGAGAGATACCCACCTCGGGGGAGACAGCGTCAGGAAGGCGGACGTTGGGCAAGGAACCTCCAGGCCGGCACGATCGCCGAGACCCGGACTTCCTACAAGCGCTTCAGACGCTGAACGCCCGACTCATGGCGAGCTCTTGCGGTCCTCGCGTCCCCGCGAGACCACGTGAAACACCGGAACCTTGCGTCCGCGCAGGCGAAGCTCGGGCGCCGGCTCGAAGCGCAGGTCGGGCAGGTCCGCAGCCGCGGCCGCCGCGATCCCGTCACGCGGGGCCTCATCGCAGAGCCTGAGGGCGATGGCAGCCTCTTCGTGGATGCCCACACGGAGGTGGAGCGGGCAACGCTTCCCGAGGCGCTCGGCGCGCGTAAAGCGCTTCAGCGCCACGGCCGCTGAGACGGCGTCTTCGAGCGCCGTGCTGCGCTGAAAGCTGGCTCGGAGCCGTGATCCGTCGCGCTCGGCGAGGACGCCGCCGCACTCGGCCACCTGCATGGCCCACTGGGTCACCAGGGCCTCGACCTCCCGCCCGTGGTCGGGCTCGGCCACGGCGACGAGCTCGAAGCCCGCCACGCGAGCCACCGGCACCTGGGTCTCGGATGGGACCGCTCGGAGGCGCGGCGAGGCGATGCCTTGAAGCGCGCGGCGCAGCGAGGCCGCGTCCTGGAAGCGCTCGTTGGCGTTCTTCGCGAGGGCGCGGGCGATCAGCGCGTCGAGGCTGTCGTCGGCCGGACCGCC
The DNA here is from genome assembly GCA_005776725.1 of Pseudomonadota bacterium. Taxonomy (GTDB): domain Bacteria; phylum Myxococcota_A; class UBA9042; genus SXOO01. The sequence goes on from SXOO01000153.1 coordinate 10,947, forward strand.
GTGGTCCCGTAGCCTCGGGATCGCGTGCCGAAGGTGCCCCACGTAGATGTCGACGTTCTTCTCGGCGTCGAAGGGCAGCCGCCCGGACAGGAGCTCGAAGAACAGAACGCCCACCGCGTAGAGATCCGTGCGCGGATCGACCGCCGTCCCGAGGATCTGCTCGGGCGCCATGTAGGCGGGGGTGCCTGCCACCTCGATGGTGGTGCGGCTGTCGTTGCCGCCGGGGAGGCGCACCGTTCGCGAGATCCCGAAGTCCAGGACCGTGACGAAGTCGGTGCGGTCGCCCCGCCGGCCGATCTGGATGTTCTCTGGCTTGAGATCGCGGTGCACGATGCCATTGGCGTGCGCTTCACCCAGCGCATCGAGCACCTGGTCCAGGATGGCCACGGCGCGCTGGACGGTGAATTGGCGCTCCCGGCGCATCACCTCGCCGAGCGACTCGCCGGGCAGCAGCTCCATCACCAGGTAACGGTCGCCGTCTTCCGTCTCTCCGAAGTCGAACAGCGGCACGATGTGAGGGTGGTGGAGATCCGCGATCGACCGTGCCTCCTGCAGAAACCGCCGCGCCGCGCGCTCCGGATCCTGGAGCTCGGCGCGCCGCAGCAGCTTCAGGGCCACCTCGCGGCCGATCGGGCGCTGAATCGCGCGGTAGACGGTGCCCATGCCGCCGCGACCAATCGGGGAGACCAGCTCGTAGCGATCGTCGACGATCTCACGTGCTACCGGTCTTGAACGGAGAGGGAGGCTCACCTGTGGGAAACTAGGGGCGGATGCGTCGGGGGGCCAGTTTTTGGGGGCTCCCGGGGTTCTTCGGCGCCCGGTCCCAGGCCGCTCAGAGCTCCAGCAGCAGCAGCGTGCGCGCGGAGCGCACGACCCGCCTCATGAAGCGGTAACGCCGGGCGGTGTGAGCCATGAGGTAGAGGCAGACGCGATTGACGCAGAAGTCCCGGAGCGCAAACCGGTACCCCTCGCGCCACTCATGCCAGTCGATGTGTCTTCCCGACGAAGCCATGAGCGCCTGGCGGTGCACGTCCAGGTAGTGGTCCACGTCTGCGCTGGTGGTGTTGTCCGGCAAGACGAAGCACAGGAGCTCGGCCAGGTCGTGTTGCGGAAGGTGGAGCGTCGCCAGCTCCCAGTCATACGCGACGAGCTCGTAGGAGGCCCGTGACTGAGGCTGCCCGTCCGTGTTCGTGGTCACAGGCGGCGGCACCCGGAAGCAGATGTTGCGCGGGTTGAAGTCGTTGTGGATCAGCGTCCGAGGCATCTGCTCGATGTTGGTCCACCAGTCGGGGAGCGCCTTGACCAGGTCGCGCATCAGCTCGAGCTCATCTTCGGACACGAGCTCGGGGAACTCCTCCGAGCCGTGGACCATGAGCGCATCCCAGAGGTCTCGCATGTCCGTCATGCTCTCGACCGTGGGGTAGGGCCCGAGCCACGGCTGCGCCTTCAGCTCTTCTTCGCGGCCGTACCAGATGCCATGGAAGGTCCCGATGCCGCGGAGCGCCGCCTCGATGTGCTCGCGCGTCCAGCCGCTGGGGTTGTCGGCGCTGTTCATGAGCACCGTGTCGTCGAGCTTCTCCATGACCACCACGTACATCTCGCGCTCGTCGTCGCGGATCGTGCCGTACACCTTGGGCGCGATCCGCGTGAACCGGGGGTCGCGCTCCTCGTACAGCGCCAGCTCGCGGGTGTGGCAACCGACGAAGCCCGTGCGGTGACGGTGCTTGGAGTGGGCTGAAGCAAGCAGCCCGCCGCACATCTGGGCGATGCTGTTGATCATGAGCACCACCTCCTCGTCCAGCGGCTTCACCTTCACTACCACCGCGGCGGAGTGCTCCGCCCCGTCTCCGGTGCGGTAGCGGAAGTCGAAGGGGAAGTGCCCCACGAGCTTGTTCACCTTGCGGGCGGTGAGCTCCGTGATGATGCTGGACCCCATCTCCAGCGAGTCCGCCGTGATGGTCTCGAGGCGCAGCGCGGCATCGCCGAGGGCGCGCTGAAGTGCGGGTTCGAAGAACGGCGCCGTGAGCTCCTCCTTCTGGAGCCACCGGACGAGGCGGCTGCGCCCGAGCTTCTCGTGTGCGCTGGCGAACTCGCCGGTTGCTAGCGCGGCCATGGTGGAGATGTCGAGGGCGAGGCTGTAGCCCACGATGATCTCGGCCAGGCGAGGCACCTTCCCGAGTCCATAACACCCCATCATCTGCAGGAGCGCCTTCTGCGCCGGCAGGTGGGTTCCGCCGCCCACGGTCCCCACGATGAGCGCGGGCATCACCATGCTGGCGTAGAGATCGCCGTCTGCGACCGAGATCGACAGCTGCCCGAGGCTGCACTCGTGGATACAGGCCATGTCTTGGCCCGTGGCTGGGAAGATGCCGCCGAGCACGTTGGCGACGTTGACGTTGAAGCCCACCATCCCCACCTGGATGCTGCCCGCGATCATGCTGGTGTAGGTGGCGGCCATCGCTTCAGGCGTGGTCTTCAGGACCTGGCGGCAGACCTCTCGGTCGATCACACACTCGGCTACGGCGCGGATGCCGCGGCCCGCCATGAACGACTTGTAGGTGACCTTCTTGTCACCGGACACGTTGGCTTCGATGAGGAAGTTCTCGAAGACCACGGTGGGGTCGTCCTTGAACTGCGTCATGATCCACTGGCACGCCTGCCACGTGCAGGACGTGGTCATGTTCTGCCCCGCGGCGTCTCCGGTCTCGTACAGGAAGGTGACGTGGACCATCTTCCCGAGCATGTTGGGCAAACAAGACAGGAGGTTGGCGTGGCGTGACACCGTGGCCACCTGGGCACGGATCGCGTCCATGTGATCGCGCATCCAAGCGCAGAACCGCGCCGCGCCGTGGATGTTGGACAAGGTGAAGAGGGGGACCCGCATCATCCGCTGCGCCACGACGCGCGTTGTGACGCCGCCCGAGCGGGTGATCGCGGTGGCGCCGCGCGTGGCCGACGCGACGAGGGCGCCCTCGCTGGTGGCGAACGGTGCGTAGATGGGGCCGATGGCGTGCTCCCCGTTGAAGTGGAGCGGGCCGGCGAGGCCCACGGGCACCTCGATGGCGCCGATCAGGTTCTCGATGTTGCCCGTGAGCCTCTCAGGGCTAAGCCGGGTCACGGCCAGGGCCGAGAGGTCGGGATCGCCTGTGCGCGCCTTGAGCCACTCGAGCCGCTCGAGGCGCGCCGCTTCGGTGTAGATGCCTCGCGCCGGGATCTTCTGGTCTTCGTTGAGGGGCCCTGAAGTGCGCGTCATGGTTGGATCACCTCGTCGATGTGGAAAGCGCCGTAGAAGAAGATGCGGTCGGTCTGGTGCAGCCGGCGAGCCTCGTCCGCGAGGGCCACGAGGCTGGGCACGCGTTCGGCGGACGATCGGTCGACCAGGAGGTTCCAGTAGGCCAGGCGGCCGCCAGCGCGCATGCGGCGCGCCAGGTGGTCCATGAGGGCAGCGGTGTCGTCTGCAGACATGTACTCGAAGATGTCCGAGAGGTTCGCCTTGCTGAACGCCCCGTGGGGCTGGGCGTCGAGGTAGGCGCCGAGGTCGGTCACGACCACCTCGACCCGGCTCAGGGTGTCCCGAAGCCGCTGGTGGTTCTCGCGCCTCAACCACGCCACCCGCCGGGCGTCCTCGGGGAATCGGCCGGTGAAGAAGTACGTCATGTAGGGGCTGTCCGAGAGCAGCACCCGGTGGCATAGCGCGCGAAGTCGCCCCAGGAAGACCGCGCCCACGTCCCCCTCGGTCACATGCCGGAACTGCGCAGGATCCCGGCCGCGGTTGGCCAGGTTCTCCTGCCCGAAGTAGGCGATGTAGGCCGCCTCGAAGGCCGGGGAGTCGACGTGGGCGTCGAAGTACGCCCCCTGCGCGGCGACGTCGGTGAACGAGACGAGGCGCTCGATGACCCCCGGCTCCACCAGCCGCGCGAGGTGTTCGGTCTGAAAGCCCCGGAAGTAGCGCTCGAGCCGGCCGCTGTGCACCACACCCTCGGCCAGGAGCGCGTGGCGCGCGTCCCAGAACCCCCGGGTCTCCTCGTCCAGATGCGAGCGCACTGCCGTGTATGCGGCGACGGCGTCGCCCGGCTCCACACCCAGCAGGACCAGCAGCTCGGTGTGGTCGAGGTGGGCGATCGCTGCGAGCTTCAACCGGAAGAGCGCGGCTTGTGCCGCGGAGATGTCGATCGCCACCACGCGGCGCGCGCCGGCCAGGAGGCACGCCAGGGCGTTGCACCCGGCGCTGCAAATCGAGAGAACGTCGTCGTCCGGGCCGATCCGGAGGGCACTGGTAAGAACCGCGTGGTCCTCCCACACCTGGGAGTAGCGGATGACCGCGAGATCTGCGCCGGCGGTGAAGTCGTTGCTCATGGGAGGGCCTTCTGGGAGGGCGCGGCCAAGAGGGCGCGCAGCGCGGGACGGTCGATCTTGCTGTTGTGCCGCGCATCCACCGGGATGCTGGCCACGGTACGCACGGGCAGGTCCGGGAGACCGAGCGCGTCGAGCGCATGGCGGACGTCCGCGACGGAGCGGGCCCCTTCGACCACCAGCTCACCCTCCGGGGCCCCGGCGTGGGCCACCAGGGCCACCCGGTCCGGGAGCTGCTCGGAGAGCTGGGCCTCGACGATGAACGGCTGCAGCACACGCCCGCGGTGTGTCACGCGGTCGGGCACCCGGCCGGTGAGCCAATAACGCCCCTCGGGGTCCAGGCGCGCCACGTCCCCAGTTCGGTGCCAGAGGCTGCCGTCCGGATCGCGCACCTTGAAGCGCCGGACCGCCTCGTCGTCCCCGACATAGGTCTGGTTCACGTGCGGCCCTCGCACCAGCACTTCGCCGTCCTGGCCGGTCGGCACGGTGAAGGGGTCGAGCCCGGACACGCCGAGGGGTGGGGCGATCTCCGGCAGCTCCACGAGGCGCAGGTCCGCGACCGGAGCGCGGCGGCCCACCAGGTACCCGTGGCCCGGCGTGGCCACGAGCTCCTCGAGGGTGACGCTGGTCATGGGCTCGGCCTCGGTCGAGCCGTAGACGGCCTCGGCGCACGCCCCCGGGAAGGCCCGGAGGAGCCCGCGACCCAGGGCGCGGGACACGGGGGCGCCCCCGATCAAGACTCTCCGCATACCTTCGTGCGGCGACGGGTCGAGGTGAGACGCGAGGCGCGCCATGAACGCCGGGGCGCCGCTCATGCTGTTGACGCCGAAGTGTCGGATCGCGGCAAGGACCCGCGCAGGATCCGCCGCGCCGGGCTGCCTCAGATCGATGGGCGGGAGCACCGTGGTGAGCCCCACCGAGAGGTTGTGCAACACCACCGCCGGGAAACACGGCATATCGATCTCGCCCGCGCGATCCGGCGCGTGGCCGGCGAGCGCGTTGTGCTGTGCGAGGAGGATGCCGTGGGTCCTGTCGGCGCCCTTGGGACGACCGGTGGTCCCAGACGTGAACGACAGCAGCGCCGACCGGTCGGGCGGCTGGAGCGCCACCTCCGGCATGTCGGGTCCCTCGATCATCAGCGCCTCGAGGGGTGTGGTCCCGAGGGCTGTGCCGCTCGTGGCCGCGTCGGTGATGATGCGCTTCGTGCCCCACAGCACGGGCAGCAGCGGCCACAACCGCAAGACCTGTCGAACGCTGACGATGGCTCGCGGCCTGGCGGCCCGGAGAACGGCCAGCGCGCGTTTGCGGTCGAGCCGTCCGTCGAGGAACACGAGGACTTGCCCGCTGGCCAGGAGCGCGAGCGCCAGGGCGAAGAAGTCTGGTCCCAACGGGCTCAGCATGACCACGCGGTCGCCTGGAACCAGTCCCAGGCGCGCGAGGCCACGCTGGAGCTGTGCGATGCGGCGCCGCAGCTGCCCGTAGGTGATGCTAGAGGCGCTCGTGAAGTCTCCGACCGAGGGCGGGATCACTAGAGCCAACTGTTGGTCCCGATCGGTGCACTGAGACACCATCAGGGCGGCGAGGTTCACGCTCTGCACGGCAACCCTTTTACGCCCCGCGCGAGAGGGCGCCAAGCGGGGGACCCGCAGACCGCGCGCGAGACCTCGCCCGACGACGCGGCCACCGGACCGGTGTGGGCCACCGCGGGGGCGGAGGTTGTCGGGGGCGCACTTCCGCTGTAGCACTAGCGACCGCGCCCGCTCACTGGCGCCCAAGAGGGGACAGCTTCGATGGACACGCTCGTCCGAGGTGGAGCGCTGCAAGGCGACGCCGAGTCGTTCGCGGGCGGCAAGGCGCACGGCCTCGCCAGACTCCTCGGAGCAGGCGCAAACGTCCCGGCGTTCTTCGTGGTCACCGCACAGGGCTTCGCGGCGCACTATGACGGGGGGGGAGGCGCCCTCGGTGCCGAGCTGGTCGCCGCGCTCGACGGGTTGGCCCAGCTGGACCCACGGACCCAGCTCGCGGAGCTCGAACGGGGCGCCGAGGCGGTGCGCTCCCTGATCGAGAGGACGCCGCTCGACCCCGCGCTTGCCGCGAGCGTGGCGATCGAGGTGGCCGCCCTCGGCTCCGGACCGTTCGCCGTGCGCAGCTCCATGGTGGGCGAGGACTCCGCCAGCCACTCCTTCGCCGGCCAGCTCGATACCTACCTGTTCCAGCGCGCCGAAGACATCCCGGTGGCCATCGTGCGCTGCTGGGCCTCCGCCTTCACCACCCGCGCGCTGGTCTACCGCGCCCGCGCAGGGACTGTGGCGCAGCTCCCAAAGGTGGGCGTGGTGGTGCAGCGGATGATCACCGGCAGGGTTTCGGGCGTTCTGTTCACGGCCAACCCGATCAACGGGCGCCGCGACCAGGCGATGATCAGCGGCTGCTGGGGCGCGGGGGAGGGTGTGGTCTCCGGGCAATGTGCGTGTGACGAGCTGGTCTACGGCCACGATGGCCGCGAGCTGTCGCTCAAGGTGGCCGACAAGGACACGCACATCGTGCGCCGCTCGGACGGGCCGGGGACGATGGAGGCCGAGGTCCCGGAGGCGCTACGCAACGTCCGGTGCATCACCGCGGAAGAGGCCACGGCGCTCGTTCGTGAGGGGCTGCGGGTCGCGGAGGCGTTCGGTGGCCCGCAGGACATCGAGTGGACCATCGACGACCAGCTCTACCTCCTTCAGGCGCGCCCGATCACGACGCTCGGGGGAGTCGCGGAGCGGGCGCAGAGCCCCGCCGACGCCCCTCCCGAGCCCCATGGTCCCGAGATCGTCTGGGACAACAGCAACATCCAGGAGAGCTACTGCGGTGTGACCACGCCGCTCACGTTCTCGTTCGCGCTGAACGCCTACGGGAATGTGTATGAACAGATTATGCGCATCGCGCGCCTGCCAGAAGCAGACATCGCGCGAGAGAGGCCCGTGCTCCAGAACCTGCTCGGGCTCCTCGAAGGGCGTGTCTACTACAACATCAACAACTGGTATCGGATGCTCCTCCACCTCCCGTCGTTCAAGCAGAACAAGCACGACATGGAGAAGATGATGGGGCTGGAGGAGCCGGTCGACTTCGTGGTCGACACCCGCCAGGTGGGCTGGGCGAAGGCGAAGCGGATCGTCCGACTGGTAGGCCTGGGTCTCCAGCTCGTGTGGCGCTTCCGCCGCATGGACACCGAGGTGGCGCGCTTCATCGCGGAGTTCGACACAGCCTATGGGCGCATCGACGGGCGCCGCGCCGAGTTCCCGAAGCTCACGATCTCCGAGCTTCGCGGCCTCCTGCGCACGGTGGACGAGAAGCTGCTCGGCCGCTGGCACACGCCGATCCTGAACGACCTCTACGTCATGACCACCAGCGGCCGTATCAGGCGCTTCGTGGAGCGCAGCGTGGGCGCCGACCGCGCGCCGGCCCTCCTCGCCAACCTCATGGGCGGTGAAGAGGGGATCGAGTCCACGGAGCCCACTCGGCAGCTCCTGAAGATGAGCGCGAGAGCCCGCACCCATCCGGGCTTGCGGGCCGCGCTGCTCGATCCCGGCGCCACCCTCCAGAGCCTCCGTGGGATCGACGCGCAGTTCACCGCAGCCCTCGACAGCTACATCGCTCGTTACGGCGACCGCTGCATGGGCGAGCTGAAGCTCGAGACGGTGTCCCTCCGTGAGGACCCGAGCTTCCTCGTGCGGCTCCTGCGCAACTACCTAGACCGGGGAGAGCTCGACGCGGACGCCATCGCGGAGAAGGAGAAGCAGCTGCGCCAGGAGGCCGAAGCGGAGCTGAAGCGCGCGAGCGGACGCCTCCCCACGGCGATGCTGAACGCCGCGCGCTCGGCGGTGAAGTATCGAGAGAACATGCGGCTGTTGAGGACGCGCATGTTCGGCCTCGTCAGGGACCTGTATCGCGCGATTGGCGACCGCATGGCCGCCGTGGGTCGCCTGGACGCGCCTCGCGACATCTTCTACCTCACGATCCAGGAGGTCGAAGCGTACTGCGCCGGCACGGCAGTCACCGCCGACACGGCCGGCTTGGCGAGGCTGCGCAAGGCGGAGTTCGCGGCTTACGGGCCGCGGGAGCTGCCACATCGCCTGGTCACGCGCGGCCCCGTGTATCACGGCAATCGGCTGGGCGAGCCGCTCACTGCCAGTGGGGTGGGCGGGGCGCGACTGCTGAAGGGCACGGGGTGTTATCCCGGGGTCGTCGAGGCGCCCGCGCGGATCATCTTGAACCCGACGGACGACATCGACCTCGCCGGGAAGCTGCTGGTGACTTTGCGAACCGACCCCGGCTGGGCGCCGCTCTTTCCGCTGGCGCGGGGTATCCTGGTCGAGCGCGGCAGCACGCTCTCGCACTCCGCGATCCTCGCGCGAGAGTTGGGGATCCCCGCGGTGGTCGGAGTGCCGAACCTCCTCAAGACGGTGCGTGACGGCGAGACGCTGAGAATCGATGGTTCCACCGGCACCGTCGAGCGACTGGAGGCAGAATGAACGTCCTGGAACAAGACGGCGTGGCAGGCGTCCCCGAGGGGTTCACGGAGCTGCCGGGGCTGGTCTACGCGAACGAGCCGCTATGGATCCCCGAGGACCCCGAGTCGGTAGCGGCCATGTTCTCGGCCGACAACGCCTACTTCGGCGGCGATGACGCGGCGCTCCGGAAGGCTGCGCGCACGTTCTGCATCCCCGGCAAGGTCCGTTGCGCCGCGTTCCATGAGCCGGCTCTGCGCATCGACGACGAGTGTGTGGCGTTCTTCGGCTTCTTCGAGAGCACGGGGGACGCCGAGGCCAACGCCGCGGTGATGCAGCGGGTAGAGGCGTGGGCCCGCGAGCGCGGGGCGCGGCGGCTCTACGGTCCCATCCAGTTCAACACGACCACCGGGTATCGTCTCCGCTTGTCGGCCGAGCCCGGCGCCCTCCCGTTCTTGGGCGAGCCCCAGAATCCGGAGTCGTATCCGGCGATGCTGGAGGCGCTCGGCTTCACGGTGCACCAGAAGTACGTGACCCAGCTGATCCCCTTCCAGACGGCCCAGATGGCCCTGCGAATGGTAGAGCCGCTCTACAACACGCTGCTTTCACAGGGCTATCGGTTCGAGACCCCCACGCCCGAGGCGTGGGTGCGAGGCCTTCCCCAGCTCTACGAGATGGTCGACCAGGTGTTCTCGCAGAACTTCGCGTATAGCCCGGTCGGGTATCCGGCCTTCCAGAAGATGTACTCGGACGCGCTGCTACGGAGAGTGGATCCGGAGAGCAGCGTGATGGTCACGGGACCCGGGGGCGACCTGGCGGGCTTTGCCCTGGGTTATCCTCACTACGGCCCGATCACCGTGCAGGGCGCCGGCGCCGACCGCGTCGCGGCGCGCGACTTGGACTACGCGATACATTGGCCGCGGATTGCCGCCGCGAGACCTCGCGTCTGCATCGGCAAGACAACTGGCGTTCACCCAGCCCACCGCCGGAAGGGCCTGTTCGAGTCGATGGTCTACTACTCCTTCGTCCGCGGTCACTCGCGCTACGACACCTGGATGGGAGCGATGATCCGCGAAGACAACCACTCCCGTAAGCTGTTCGCGATGCTTGCCGCCAGCGAGCGCATCTACGGGCTGTTCGCCAAGCCGGTTCTCTGAAAGAGAGCCTGTGCCCACACTCCTCCGAGGACCACCCACTGCGGCGCTTCGCGCTCGCCTCGGCAGCGAAGGACTGCTGAAGGAGCTGCCCGCCTCTACGCTCGAGGCGCTGCTCCCCTCCCTGGAGTGGCTTCACGCGGACGGCGGCGAGCAGATCCTCGCCAACGGCCAGCCCTGCCAGGGCATGTTCATCCTCGTCTCCGGGCGCCTGGAGGTGGTGGGCGACTCCGGGGAGCTGCTCGGCCCGGTGAACCCGGGCGAGCCGGTGGGCGAGATGAGCCTCCTCTCGGATCAGCCCCACAGCGCAACCGTGCGGGCGGCGCGTGACTCCATCCTGGTGCGCCTGTCCGCGTCGACCTTCCCGACTGTGGTGCAGACCCAGCCCGCCGTGTTGCTGGCGCTGTGTCGCATCATGGTGCAGCGCCTCAAGGAGCGTCGCAGCACACCTCTGGTGAGCCGACGGGCGATCGCGATCATTGCGGCCACACCCTATGCCCCGGTGAGAGAGCTAGCGGCCGCCTTGTCCGCCGAGCTCCAGATGCACGGGCGTGTACGCATGATCGACCACCTGGTCGTTGACGACGCGATAGGGCCAGGGACGGCGAACGCGCCTCGGGGCAGCGTGGAGGCCGCGCACCTCAGCGACTTCGTTCACGACGCCGAGTGCGAGTCCGACCAGGTCCTTCTGGTGGCCGACGACCCCGAGTCCGCCTGGTCGGCGCGTTGCGCCCGACACGCCGACCTCGTGCTCCTCGTGGCGCACGCCCACCGGGCACCTGCGGCGTTCCCCGCCCTGCGCCGTACCCACTCGACGGCCCGCCACGAGCTGGTCCTGCTGCACCCCACCTCGACGTCCCGTCCCACTGGCGCCACGGCGTGGAGAGCCGTGGTCCCCGCGGACGGCCACCACCACGTGCGGGTCGAACATCCCGGCGACGTCGCACGCCTTGCGAGGCACCTCGGGGGACGGTCAGTGTCGCTGGTGTTGGCTGGCGGCGCCGTACGCGGCTTCGCGCACCTCGGCGTGCTGACGGCGCTAGAGGAGAGCGGGATCCCGATCGACCTCATCGCGGGCACGAGCATCGGGGCGGTGGTCGGCTCACTCGTGGCGTGGGGCCTCAACGCCAGCGAGATCCGGCGCGAGATGCACGACGCCTTCGTCAAGCGATCGATGATCGACCTGACCACACCCATCGTCGCTGTCATGGCCGGGCGCCGCATGGAGCGTTGGACGCAGAGCATGTTCGGTGATGCGCCCATCGAGGATCTCTGGCGCCCGTTCCGCGCGGTGAGCTCGAGCCTCCTGCGGGCAAAACGCGTGGTCCACCGCGACGGCCTGCTGCGCATCGCCTTGCGCGCGAGCGTGTCGGTGCCGGGCCTGCTCCCCCCGGTGGTGCTCGGAAACGACGTCCTGGTCGACGGGCTCACCATGGACAACCTGCCCATCGACGTGGCCCAGACCGACACTCGAGGCCGGATCATCGCAGCGAACGTGGTGCCACCTGCCGCCCAAGATCACCTCCTCGCGCTCGCCAAGCGCAGCAGTCTGTCGCACCTCGTGCACATGCTCGACCCGCGCCAACCCGAGCGACAGGCGCCGCTCTTTCAGTTCCTCATGCAGGCCAACTTCTTGAGCACGATCGGCCACGCCGAGCGCGTTCGTCAGATCGCGGACGTCTTCATCGAGCCGCCGGTGGGGCACCTGGGTTTCATCGGCTCCGCGGTGTTCGACGAGGCCGTACGTCTTGGAGAAGACGCCGCGCGCGCTGCGCTGCGGGGATTCAAGGTCTAAGTCCGCGACGCTAGTCGGGGCAGACGGTCTGCTCTTGGTTCCCACAGATGAGCAGGGCTCCGCCGATGGGGCCGAGCGCCGTGACGACGGCATCGACCTCGGTCTGGGGTAGCGCCGGGTTGTCCCGAATCGTGACGTCACCCACGACCCCGGCGAGGGGGGCGCCGACGAAGCGCGGGGCCGTTGCCAAATCCGACTTTCGATAGTCGAAGCTCACGAGCGGTGTGGTGGGGAGGAGGTCGAAGGTTTCCACGGAACCCACGGAATAGAAGCCCGCGGCCTCGAGCTTCGGAAAGCTGGCGCGGCCCCCGTGCAAGAGCACCGGAAATCCCCCCGCGCTCACCAGCGCCGGGAACGACAGGTACTCCATCTCTACGCCCTCCACATTGGGCGGATACGCGCCGTTCTGATAGTCGGGTAGGAGCCGACCGACGGACTCGAGAGCCACGAAGTCGAGGCCGTTGTCGCCACCATGAAAGAGGAACAGCTGCCCGGTGATCGCCGTGATCCGCGCGGCGAAGACAGGGTCCAATCCGGCGGTCATCGCGTCGCCCTCCACGACGAGACAGCTCTCCCCGAGTGGGACCGGCTGGCCCAGCCCGTCGGTCACGTTGTCCGCGGACCCGGAGAGGCCCTGGAGCGTTGTCTCGCCGACACAGGTGGGTGCCACGGACCCGGCCGCGAGCGACCCGGCTCCCGCTGGCTCGCACGAGACCACCACGCGCCGTACGCCCTTGACCTCGACCGCGACGGTGCCCGACGCGCCTTCGCCAACGACCGCGCCGTCCAGCCTGGCCACACACGCCGACGCGCCGTCGCTCTTCCACGCGAGGCTGACGATGCTCCCCGGCGGGCCGGTCGCGCCAGGGGGCTCGAGCCAGACCAAGGCCGGGACGGGCGGGGAAGTGTCGGCCGAGTCGGCGTCGGGATCGGTCGAGTCGGCGTCAGGCGCCAGAGTCTCGAGCTCAGCGAGGTCTGCATCAGGAGCGTGCGAGGTGTCTGCGATATCAGCGGCAGGAACGTCCGCGGGCTCCGACACGTCCGGCTCCGAGGGCTCGGTGTCGAGCTGGAGGGCGTCGTCCGCGGGCGTGGCCAGATCGGGCGGAGCGGTATCGGTGTCGGACACCTGAACGGCGTCCGCAGACCCGACGGCATCCTGGTTCTGAAGGTCGGGCTCTTCGCCGGCACACGAGATCGCCAACAATGCCGACGAGAGGCTTCGCGCGAGTTTCCCCATGCGAGGGAGAGTGTGAGTTTAGGGCTGAGCCCGCAACCACCTCGCGCGCGGAGACGCTACTTGCTCAGCTCGTAGGCCTTGGCCTTCGTGGCCTTGATGGTGGCCGGTGCGGCGGCGTCGTCGTTGAACTCGTACTCGAGCTTCTCGACCGCCTCGGCCTGGGTCTGCACCCGGCCCGAGCCCCCGAGGGCCGCCGCGCGGGCCTTGAGCCGCACGGCTTCCTCACGAACAACCTGCTGGGCCTCGGTGCGCTTGCCATCCCGCACGAGGTCGGCGGCGCGCGTCATGACCTGGGCGGCGCGCAGCTCCTCCACGCGCTCCTCCACGCGCCGGTTCCGGCCCTCCTCGATCACCCCGAGGTCCCGCGTGACGGTCACGTCGAGGCGGGTGGACGTGCGGGCGGGCTCGCCACCACCGAGGATGTCCGTGTACTGGAGCTCCACGGTGGCCACGGGGAAGCTGCCGGCGCGCACGGTGGCGACGTCGAGCTCGAGCAGGACGGAGCGCCGCTGGCCGGCGAACACCTCGGCCAGGGGGATCACGACGTCGCTGCCGCGGCGGGTGTAGGTGTAGCCCAATACGCTGACGAGGTCGGTGCCGTCATCCAGACGCACCACGACGCTCGTGCCTTGCGCCACGGTGGCGAACATCTTGTCGATCTCGGTGCTGAGGACGCCCGCGATCGCGCCGGGCTGGGCGATGAAGTAGTAGTTGCCGCCGCCATGGTCGGCCACGGCGGTCATGAGGTCCTCGTTGTAGTCGGTGCCTACGCCCATGGTGGTGCAGGTGATCCCGCGCTGCGCGGCGCGTTGTGCCGCGATGGCGATCTGCCGTGTGTCGGTGAGGCCGCGGTTCGCCAGCCCGTCGCTCATCAGGATCACGCGATTCACCTGGCCGGTGGCCATGCGTCGGCCCACCTCCTCCTGACCGCGGAAGAGCCCACCCGAGAGGTTGGTGGAGCCGCTGGCCCGCATTCCACGCACGGCGGCGAGCGCCCGCTTCCGGAACGCCTCGGTCACGCGGCCGGCGCCGAGGTCCACGCGCACGTCGTCCGAGTAGCTGATGATGCTCAACGTGTCCGACTCGCCCAGGCGCCCGATGAACTCCTCGGCGGCGCGGCGGGTGTGCTCGATCTTGTCTCCCATCATCGAGCCGGAGCGGTCGATGACCAGAGCGAGGTTCATCGGCAGTCGGTTGCCGGCCTGAGCCGCCGTGGCCACGAGCTCGACCTCGACGCTGAGGCGCCCGTCACCTCCCGCGAGCACGTGGGAGTTGGATGCGGCGGCAGTGAGGTCGAGCGTCGCGGCGCCGGCAGGCGAAGCGAAGGCGGCGAGGACGGCGAGTGAAGTCAGGCGCATGGGGCTCCTCCGAGCGAGAGAGCCCGTGCTAACGAGCGAGCGCCGCGGGCGATCTTCGGACCGCGGAAGAAATCTGTGGGGAGTCGGGGGAGCGGCCGGAGGTGCAGGGGCGGGGTGTGGGGAGCACCGCACCGCCCACGAGGCGTGACCGGCTTACTTCGCGGGCTTCAGGTCGGCGAGCTTCTTGCGGAAGTTCTGCACGCGCCACTTGTCCAGGGTGAACACTGCGGCGGGGTCGACGTTCGGCGCCTCGATGGCCACGTAGTGCGCCTCGCCCTCCGTGGTGTCTGAGACGAACAGCTTCCGGGTGGTCCCGTCCTTGAGCGTGGCCGTGAGGGTGAACGCGGGCGTGGCGAGGCCCACCCCGTCCTTGGTCTTGTCTGTGAACGCCTTGACGTCGAAGGTCTGGAAGGCCCGCGCCACGGAGGTGACCACGGTCTCGTCGAGCCCGGTGTCTTTCGTGATCGCCTCGGGCGCCGTCATCTGCCAGCCCGTGGCGCCCTTCGTGAGCGTGACCAGCTCCGTGCCGTGGTTCAGCTCCAGCGCGGTGACCTCATCCGGGTTCACGTCGGTCATTCGCTTGTTCTTGAAGTCGATGGGCTTCTTCAGGAACTTGTCGCGCGACCAGGAACCGAGCGTGAAGTAGAGCTCCGTGCCGTCGATGCGCCCATGGACCTTGGAGTCTTTCTCCACTGACCCGATGCTGAGCGTGCGCTCCACGCCCTTGATGGTGGCCGTGACGGTGATGGCCGGCGTAGCGAGCCCCACATCCTCGAGCTTCGGCGCCGGGGTGACGAAGTCCGTGGCGCGGAAGTAGCGGAGGCCGCTGACGAGGGCCTTGATCTCGGATTCGTCCGGGGTGAGCGACACGCCCAGGGTGGCTTGAGCTGCCGGCGGAGGTGTGAGCGTCCACGCCTCGCCCGTCTTCTCGAACACCATCGGACCGTCGGGTGTGTGCTCGCTCTTGATGCTGATCTTGGTGACCTCGGTGTCGTCGGCGATGCCCAGGACGTTCTTGTCCCGAAGCTCTGCCAGGGCCTTGATGAGGTTCTTCTTCGTGAAGTCGCTGGCGATGAAGTACTCGCCGGAGCCCTCGATCATCGCGTACAGCGACTTGTCCTTCTCCTTCTCGGCGCCAAAGAGCACCACGTGCTTCTTGCCGTCGGCCAGCTCCACCGTGAGGCGTGCAACCTTCGTGGCGTCCGTGAGCCCGGTCTCGGGCTTCGGCGCCTCCATGACCCACTCGTTCACGCGGATTCCAGCCACCGAAGACCAGTAGGACCGCATCTCCTGCAGCGTGAAGTCCGGTACGGTCGGCTCGACGAGCGTCCACTTGCCGTCCTTCTCGGGCTTGTCGTCCTTCTTCTCCTCGGCGCCAGCGGGCTTCTCCTCGGGAACCGCGTCCTTCGGCTTGTCCGTCCAGGCGGCCGAGACCACGATCTTCTTGGCGTCGCCAGCCGCGGGATCCTCGATGGTCACACGGTTGATCTCGGTGAGGTCGAACGGGAAGACCTTCTTGGACCGCAGCTCGGCCAGCTCCACGGCGAAGGGCGTCCGCAGGTCCTTGCGACGGGCCACGTAGACCTGCTTGGCGTCACCGGGCATGAGGACAAACGTGTCGTAGCTCTCTGGTCCGCCATCCTCGCCAGCCTTCTCGAGCTTCTTCGCGGCGCCGATCACGAGATCGACCTTCGCGATGCCCTTCTCCTTCAGGGTGACCTGAATGGCGCGCTTCGCGTCGAGGCCGTAGTCCACGAGCAGCTCTTCGGACGACACGGCCTGCGCCGGGTCGAGCGCAGTGTCGGTGGCGAACGCTTCGATCATGGCCTTGGCGCGGTACGACTCCACCTCTCCGGTGGCAGGCGCGGCGAGCTTCCACTCGTCCTCGCCCTCCTTCTTGAGCGTGACCGACTTGCCCTCGCGTGTGACCACGACCTCATCCCAGGCCGCCTCCTTGAAGCGCTTCTTCCGATCCTCCTCCTTCTCGTTGAGGAAGAGGATCGGGTTGTCCTTGCGCTTCTGCCACTCGTCCTGGGTTGCCTTGTCGAGGTATCCCGAGATCGAGATGGCAGACGGCGCGGGAGGCCCGTCCGACTTTCTGGTTGCGAGGAAGACGAGGACGCCGATCGCGGCGACCAGAACGACGAAGGTTCCACTCTTCATGATCACGCCACCGAGAGGCGCCGGCGGGCGGCGCGGCGGATTGCGAAACGAATCGAGGCCAGGAGGATGAAGGCGGCGGGGAGGCCGAAGACGAGGCCATAGACCACGGCCTTCTTCCGCCCGTCGGTCTTGAACGACAGCGGACGATCGTTGTCGGCCTTAGCGCGGACCTGCGCGAGGCCCTCGTCACCCGTGGCCCAGTCGAAGACGCCGAACAGGAAGTCGAGGTTCTTCTGCCAGAAGTCCACCTGCTGTCCCGGCAGCTGGGTCACGTTGCCGCGCTGCCCGAGGTGCACCGGGTTCTGGAAGCCGATGAAGCGGCCCCACGCGTTCACGTAGCGGATGTAGTACGGGATCGCGGCGGACAGGCCCATCACCTTCTCTTGGGCGATCGCCCCGATGTTGAAGCCGTCGAGGATTCGCTTGGTGCCGAGGTCCTCGAAGCCGAGGTTGGAGCCCACCACCACCAGGTTCACCTTGCCCTGGTCCTTCTGCTGGAGCTCCTTGACCTCCTCGGGAGGAGGAGGCGGCTCGTCACCCTCAGGCGGCTTCGGCTCGGCCTTCGGGCGGTCCGGGCGACCGCGTCCGGCGAAGAACGAGCTCGCCGTCCCCGAGATCCGGGCCGCGACGTGGTGCGGACCATTGGCCACCTCACTCGCGATCGAGTCCTTCAGCGTCTTGGGGTCGAGCACAAAGTCCTTGGACTTCGAGACCGCCTGCGCCGTGGAGGTGATGAGCGGCTCGAACACGAGGCCGGACTGCGTGGCGCCGGCGTCCGAGAACGAGCTGACGAAGGGCAGGGTCACCCGCCTAAGGCCGGCCACGAGCGGGTCAGTGGTGGAGAAGCCCTCGAAGATCGGGAACAGCGGATAGCTGTACTTCGCATTCATCGGGATCTCCCCGATGTTGGAGAGCGTCATCGAGACCGTGTTGATCTTCTCCTGGAGCGTCTTCTCCGGCTCCATGACCAGGTCCTTGTTGTTCTTGACCCGGTAGTGCGCGAGGAAGCCGTCGAGGTTCGTGTCGACCGACTCGAAGCTCGAGCCGAGGTTGTAGGGGGACGAATCCGCCCACTGGTTCACGGCCACGGTGAAGTTGTTCACGAACAGCAGCACCGGCTTGCCGGTGAGGACGAACTGGTCGAGGTCGTAGAGGTCGATATCGGAGAACGGCTTACGCGGTCCGTAGACCACCAGCGCGTCGATCGTCTCCGGGATCGGCTTGCCTGCCTGCACCTTCTCGAACCGGTAGCCCTTCGACAGGAAGAACTGTCGGATGGCGTCGCTGTGCTGGTTCAGCCGCCCCTCGAGGCTCTTGATGTCGTCCACCGCCTTCTTCACGAACGGCTGCGACTCGAACGCCTGGGCGAGCTCGGGCGGGATGGTCGTGTCCTGGGACTCGAAGGGACACAGCTCCCCGTGGCCGCAGAGGATCACGATCGTCTTCTTCCCGGGCGAGTCCTTGAGCGTGGTGTAGGCCTGCGAGATCTGGGTCTTCAGGTCTTCGAGGGACTTCAGGCCCTCGATGCCGCTGGCCATGTCCACGTCGCCGATGCGGTCGATCCCCGTGCGTCCAAGCGCCTTGCGAACGCCGCCCTGCGCCCCACCCGGGGGCGGGGGCTGAGCCGGGCCGCCGGGGGGCTTGGCGCCTTCAGCAGGAGCAGGGGCAGCGCCTTCAGCAGGAGCCGGGGCAGCGCCTTCAGCAGGAGCCGGGGCAGCGGCTTCA
>SXOO01000154.1 GCA_005776725.1 Pseudomonadota bacterium
CCTGCTTCAGGAAGAACTTCAGCATGGGGATGCGGCGGTTCGTGAGGTGCTGGAGCACCACGATGTCCACCCACGACTGGTGGTTGCAGCACACCATGTACCAGGCGTCGCGTTTGAGCCCTTCGAAGCCGGAGACGTCCCACCGCGTATTCTGAGTGAGCGCCATACCGGCGCTGTTGCCAGCCGCCCACGCCTCTGCGATCCCCGAGAGCACGGGTGCGAGCGCCCGGCGCACCGCCGGGATCGGAATCACCAGGCGGACCACCGCCACCACCAGCAGCAGCGGCACCCAGAACAACATGTTGAGGACCATCAGCAGCGCAGAGAACGCGCCGAGGATCGGCCGCGAGGGCTTCGCGTCGAGCGCCGAGGAGGCAGGTGTTCTGGCGGACTCACTCACGCCCGCGAGCATGGCAAGCCGTCAGCGCAGCCGCAAGATGAACCCCCGTTGGGCCACACTCGGCCCGCCCGGCCATTCCCAGCAGGGCCCTGCTGTGCGAGCGTAGGGCCATGCGCCTTGCTTCCGTCCTGTTGCTCTTCGGGTGCTCCACGGCCCACATCGAACCCATCGTCATCGAGAACGGCGGCGATGGCGCCTTCTACCGCTCCATGCCCAAGGAGCGGGAGGGGTGCATCTGGGCGCGGCTCCAGGGCTCGGACGCCAGCGTGACCGACCAGCTCTTCTTGTGCTGCCCCACGGGGGCGGTGGTCGTCTCGGCCGAGGGCGGCGCGCCGAGCTCCCCGCGTCCCGTCTGCACGAAGGCGGTCTGGGGACGCTAGCGCCGAGTAGCCCTCGTAGCCCTCGTAGCCCTCGTAGCCCTCGTAGCCCTCGGCGCCGGCTTGCTTTCGGCGAGCGCGTTTCCCTAGAGTGGCAGCGGCTCACGCACCGCACGACCTCCGAGACCCCATGAACCGAATTACCCCCTGGGCTGCCGCGCTGGCGCTCTCGAGCGCATGCGCCGCGGAGTCCACGAGCGATCCCGCCGTTGCACCCGAGGTCGTCGGCCTCGAGGCCGAGCTGGCCGCCAACGACTGGAACTTCCACTACATCACGGCCGCGCTCGGGGGCTCCTGGACCCGCTGGTGGCGCTTCGACGCCTCCGGCGCTTTCAAGGCCACCACCGAGGAGTGGGTCCATCGAGACGGCGTGAGCACGTACCCCACCACGCACGACACGGGCACGTTCCGGCTCGACGGCCGGACGCTCGCGCTCGACACCGAGGCCGGGCTGGAGCGGTATCAGGTGGCGGTGGTCGACAACGCGCCGCGCCTCTACACCGCCGATCCCATCTCCGTCCCAACCGAGGGGCGGGCGCTGTGCGCACGGGCGTTCGTCAAAGAGGGCGACGAGTGGGTCGAGCGGCACGAGCGCCCGGGCCTCGTCAGCGAGACGCGCGTGGCGATCTCGGGGGAGGCCGTTTGCACGTTCACCGTGACCTTGAGCGTCGAGGTCGACGGGGTTGCCGGCAAAGAGACCCTCACGCCGCCCTGTGCTCGGATCACCGACCCCGAGACCGGCTGGAGCGTGGTCGGTCACCTCGAGAAGCACCTCTACCGCTACGACCACCTCTCGGAGGCCGGGCTGTTCGAGCGGCACCCTCAGCCAGTAGCCGACGCGCTCTACGCCGCCTTCGTCATGGTGTTGGCCACGCACCCCGACCACGCGGGCCTGGCGCTGCACCCGATCAGCAGCGAAGAGTCGCTTGGCTGGTACACCAAGGCGCAGCAGCCGCCGCCCGAGTGAGCCGGCCCCGTCGTTCTAGTCCGACCAGCTGACGCGCAGGTGGAATTGGCCGAGGTCAGCGCCGTCGTAGCCGTCGACCACCAGGTACAGGTGCTCGCCGGCGCCCACCGAGGCCCTCAAGCGAGGCGCCGCAGGAGACAAGAAGTCGCCCGAGGCCACGCACTCGGCGAACGGACAGGCGCGGGTGAGGTGAAGCAGCGCAGGCGGGCAGGGCGCGCCCCCTGAGGCCCCACACGGTGCGTCCGAGGCACCCTCGAGCCACGCCTCCACCACCCCAGCCTTCGGCGCTTGGAACCTGAAGACGCGGTCCCGGCCCCCGGCTGCGCTCCGGAGGCAGCCCTCTCTTGCGACGGTGGCGGCGTCCTGGTCCGGGGAGGACGTGAGGTCGTCCGTGGCGCCCGCGGGGTACACCCCCTCCCACGGCAGCGCGCTGATCGTCACGGCGGACGCACACGCCTCGCCGCCGCCGCCCGGAGCGAGGCACTGTCCCTCGGTGCTGCATCCGCCCGTCTCACAGGCGCCGCAGGTACCCCCACACCCGTCGGGTCCGCAGGCGCGGCCGGCGCAGTCCGGAACGCAGGTGCAGTCGGTGCACGGCGGGCACTGGCCGTCCTGGGTGCATCCGGCGGCGCACTCGCCGCACGTGCCTCCACAGCCGTCGGACCCGCAGGCTCGCCCCGCGCAGTCTGGCGCGCAGCAGCTCACCGACACGGTCGCCACCCCATCAGCGCCGAGCCAGTCGTCCACTGCCAGGAACAGCGGCGCCCCCGAGACCCGCGTCTCGGCCACCACGGCCGTACACGCCCCGTCGGCGCACCCGCACGCCTCGGGTGTGCAGCCCCCGAAGGCGTGGAGCTGGGCGCTCTGGTGCGCCGTGTTGTCGCTGGCGAGGCGCACGCTGGCCACGCCGCCGGGTGACGGGACCACGGCCAGCCACGTGGGAGCGCCGCCGAGCGGCTCGGGGACCACGCTACAGCCGGGGAACCCCTGACCCGCGCCGCCGAGGGCCACCTCCGCGGACTCCCCGCAGCCCAGCACGTGCGTGGCACCGCAGGTCCCCACCGGGACATCGATGGCGGGGGCGGCGACGTCCTTGGGAGGGTCCGGCAGCTCGGCGCCGGACACGTCTCCCTCAAGCGCCACATCGCCCTCGACCGTCACGTCCGCGCCGACCTCCGGCTCCGTCCCGCGGGTATCGGACGCCACGAGGGTCACGAGCTCGTGCGAGTCGCTGCACCCCACGGCTAAGGCAAGTGCGAACGCGGCTCTCATGGCGTGAGGATCCCCCGGCGCACGCCGTCCAGGATCACCGCGCGCAGATCGGCGCGGGCCTCCTCCCAAACGTCCGGGTCAGTGGGCCACGAACACTCCATGCGGCGATAGCTGGGATCCTGGGGCTGATCGACGTCCACCTCCCACAGCACCACCGGCACGAGCCGCGCCACGATTCGCTGCACGCGCTCGGGATCGACCTTCGCCGCGAGGCTGAGGTAGTCGTGATCGAAGAGCCCCCGCCGCCACATCTTGAGGCGCAGGCTGGCGATTGGCCCCTCGAGCTCCAGAGAGCTGCCTGGGAACAGCCGGTCGGTCCCCGGATAGAAGAGCACGCCGTCGCCGTTCGTGTAGTTCCAGCCGGTGCGCCCCAGATCCTCGTCGAAGAAGTCGTCGCCGCCGAAGGTGCGCGCGGTGGTGAAGAGGTCTTGCGCGCCCAGACCGCCCTGGAAGTCGTTGTAGTAGGTGCCCTCCCACACGAACCAGCGGTCGATGCGCTTCTTGAACTGCGCCCAGCCCCACATACGAAGGGCAACGCCGTCGTCCTCCATCGCCAGTGAGCCAGTGGCCGGCCGCGCGCCGTTGTAGACCCACCGACTCGGCAGGCGCCGGGCGGCGTGCTCCCACGAGCGGCGCTCCGCCACCTTGAACGTAGACACCGGCAGGTCCAGGGCCGGCATCTCGGCCAGCGCCACCGTCCAGTCCGTGGTGGCCATGGAGCGCAGCGCCTTGCCGGGTCCCGGGTTCTCGCGCATCCACGTGGCCCACTCCTGGATCTGGGCCGTGTCGGACGACTCGTCGATGAGGAACAGGAAGCGCTCGGTCTCAGGGGAGTTCGCTGCGAACCACGTCTCCCAGGCGTCGTTGACGGGCCACATCTCGGCCGCGCTGCCTTTGCCTTCCCAGCTGCCGTACATGCCGATCCCGAAGATCCCGTTGCCAACCCCTTCCCCGGGGCCCGCGTAGCCGCGCTCTCGCGTGAAGAGCGTGCCGTCCAGTCGCGCGCGCCACTCCTCCCGCGGCCGTCCGCCGTCGAAGTGACCAGCGCCCTCGTTGGCGTCCACCAGCGAGACCCGGTGGCGGTGGGCCATCATGAAGTGGCGGTCTCGCAGCCGGATCGAGCGTTGGACCAGCGCCGGCGCGTCTGGAAAGGACTCCCCGAAGTACCGCGCGTTGACGCTGCCGTACCCGATGTGGAGCAGCGTGCCCGCTGTGGGTTTCGGGGGGAGGGTGAAGTTCCCCACCGCCAGGGCCACCGGCAGCTCGCTGGTGCGGCCGCCCCCAGTCACGGTCAGGGTCCCGGTGTACTCACCGGGGACGGTCCCCGCCGGGACGTACACGTCCACCCAGACGAGCTGGCTGGACGCCGCGGGGATGGTGAAGCCCCCCGGGACCAGGTCGAGCGGTACTGCGATGTCGGGGTAGTCCTTGTCGTGGTCCGGGCGATCGGTCCAGCCCGCGCCTGGAAGCGCCACGCCTTGGGCGTCGTGAGGCCGACGGAACCTCAGGGGCACGTGACGCTCGTCGTAGTCGCCCCAGGTGAGCCGGGAGAGCCCACGGATCGTCAGGTACTTCACGAGGAACAGCTCGATCTCTCGAGACGTCCAGTCGAACAGCTGCCCCGGAGCCACCGTGCCGCCCCGAAGCGCGCCTCCGGGGCCCTTCAGCGCCGGCAGCGTCACCGTCACGCCGCTGCTCCCCGCGTCGCTCTCGATCACCACCGCAAACGCCACCACCTCGCCGCGCCCCGCCTCCAGCGCGACCGCGCTCCCGTTGGGGAAGACGCGGCTCAGCGGGGGCCCGACCAGCGCGCGCCGCTCGTCCCGCGTGACCTTGTCGCCCCCTTCGGTCGCCCACACCCGATCGTGAGCCCGGGCCTCCACGGCGAGCCACGGGAGCAGCCACAGAGTGGCCAACCACGACCTCATGCCGGGCGGACCAACGCGTGCCTGCCGTGGCCCACCAGATCGGTGCGGCCCGCCTCCGTGAGCGCCTCGCGCACGAGGTCAGCGTTCTCCGGCATCCAGTACTGCATCAACGCTTTCTGCTTCCGCTTGTTGCGCATCTTCCGCTCCACCCGGACGCGCGTCCCGCTCACCGGCTCGATCCCGGTCCACCACATACAGGTGGCTGGCGTGCCGGGCGTGGGGATGAAGTCCTGCACCTGGCGCGGGCGCAGCTTTCTGGCCACCAGGAACTCGGCCAGCTTCACCGCGCCGTCCAGCTCACAGCCGGGGTGCGACGACACGAAGTAGGGGACCAGGTACTGCTCCTTGCCGGCCCGCTGGGAGGCCTCGTTGAAGCGGCGCTCGAAGTCTACGTACACGTCCACGCCGGGCTTCTTCATGAGGTAGAGCGTCTCGGCGTCGACGTGCTCGGGCGCCACCTTGAGGTGCCCGCCCACGTGGTGAGCCGCCAGCTCGTCGATGTATTCCTGGTCGAGGTTCGCGAGGTCCATCCGCACGCCGGACGCGATGAGCACCTTCTTCACCCCGTCGACCGCACGTACCGCGCGCATCAGCTCCTTGACCGGCTGGTGGTCCGTGACGAGCAGCTTGCAGATCGTGGGGTGGACACAGCTGGGGCGCCGGCAGCGCTTCTCTACCTCTGTGTCGCCGCACACCATCTTGTACATATTGGCGGTGGGCCCGCCCACGTCGCTGATCACGCCGCTGAAGCCTGGAATCGTGGCGAGGGACGCCACCTCGCGAACGATCGACTCCTGGCTGCGCGACTGCACGGCCTTGCCCTGGTGCTCTGTGATCG
>SXOO01000155.1 GCA_005776725.1 Pseudomonadota bacterium
GAGATCACCATGCCCGGCTCGAGCGGCGTCTTCACGTCCCGCCGGCTCATGTTCTGCGGGCCCTCGTGGACTGACAGATAATGTCCTACGCCGTGGCCGGTGCCGTGCTCGTAGTCGAGCCCCAGCTGCCAGAGCGGGAGGCGCGCGAACGCGTCGAGCTGCCCGCCCGTGGTCTTGTGCGCAAAGACGAGGCGCGCGATAGCGATGTGGCCCTTGAGCACCCGCGTGAACCGGTCGCACATCTCTCGCGTGGGCGCGCCGATCGCCACGGTACGCGTGACGTCCGTGGTGCCGTCCGCGTACTGCGCGCCGCTGTCCACGAGGTAGAGCGTGCCCTGGAGCAGCGGCGCGTCGGACTCGGGCGTGGCGCGGTAGTGCACCACGGCGCCGTGCGCGCCGGCGCCGCTGATCGTGTCGAATGACAGGTCGAGCAGCTCAGGCGACTCCGCGCGGAACGCCTCCAGCTTGTCGCTGGCCTCGATCTCGGTGAGCGCGCGGCGGGTGACGGTTCGGTCGAGCCACGCTAGGAACCGCGTGAGCGCCACACCGTCACGGCGGTGTGCCGTCCGAATGCCCTCGAGCTCGACCTCGTTCTTCTTCGCCTTCGGAAGCTGGCAGGGGTCGTCGTCGTGGATGAGCGCGCAGCCGGCCTTCGAGAGCGTCCGGGCCAGGATTGCCGGACACGACTTCTTCTCTACCCGCACCCTCAGTCCCGCGGCGCCGAGGTCTTGCAGTACGGCTAGGAGCTTCGACGGGGCGTGTCGGCGCACCTCGGCGCCGAGCCAGTTGGCTACGCCTCGGCCGAGCTTCCGCTCGTCGACGAACAGGTCCACGGTGCCGTCGGAGTGCAGCACCGCGAACGACAGCGGAAGGGGAGCGTGTGGCACGTCGGAGCCGCGGATGTTGAGCAGCCACGCGATCGAGTCCGGCAGCGTGAGCAGCGCCGCGTCGTGCTTCGCCCCGAGGAGCAGGTCGCCGAGCTCGTGCCGCTTCAAGTCGGCCTTCTTGCCCGTGAGCGCGTCGGGATGTGCGGAGATGAGCCCGAGCGGGGCAGGGGGCTGCTCGGTCCAGACCGCGTCGATCGGGTTCGAGTCGCACCAGACGATCTCGCCGCCCGTCTTCTGGGCCGCCTTCTCGAGGCGCTCCACCTCGCCCTCGGAGAAGAGCCAGGGATCCAGGCCCAGGCGCATGCCCTTCTGCCCGTTCTTTAGCAGCCACTCGTGGGGCGGCTCGTCGGTGAGGCTCTTGATCTCGAACGACGCGGCGTCGACTTGCTGCTTCGCCTGGAGCGTGTAGCGCCCATCGACGAAGACGGCTGCGCCTTGGTCCATTACTACCGCAGCGCCTGCGGAACCCGTGAAGCCCGTCACCCAACGGAGTCGCTCGGCGCGCGCGGGGACGTATTCGCCCTGGTGCTCGTCGCCGCGGGGCAGCAGGAAGCCGTTGAGGCCCCGCGCCGCCAGCTCTGCTCGAAGGGCCTTCAGCCGCGCTGGGCTCCACGCGGTTGGCTCGAAGGCGCGGCGCGTGATGGCTAGCTCGGCCTCCATGGCCGCGAGGGTTGCTTCGTCGGCCCGCGGGTCCACCTGCTCGGCGAAGGCGCGAGAACGGCGCGAGGGAGCCGCGGCCGCGATCCCGCGGAGGAGGGGAAACGTCGTTGCGGCGTCGAGCCCGCAGCGCTCGAGGTGATTCGTGAGGTTCATGGTGAGCACCGTGGTGTGATCAGCGGCCGTCGCGCCGCCGCGGCACTCTAGGCGTCAAATTCCACGAGGCCAAGGGCTTCGCGCACTCCTCGGAACACGTCGCTCCCTCCCTGCGTTCGAGTGGAGCGCTTGACGACCAGCGCTCGGCGTCGTGTGCTACGCCGAGCGATCGTGGAGCAGGGCTCGTGAGGCCGCTGGAGATCTGATGCTACCGTTTCAAAGTTTGGTTCAGCTCGCTTTGGGGATCGGCCTCTGCGAGGACGTCAGCACCACGTACCGCATCAAGATGGTCGCGCCCGAGTCGGGGCTCATCGCGTTCGACGTGGAGACCGGGTGGTGCGAGGAGACGGACACGGGCGAGGCGCGCGGCGCCATGAAGAGCGTCCTGGTCGCCGACTTCGATACTCGTGGCAAGGCCCACTACTACACGGCTGACGCGGATAACAAGGGCCGGCAGCCCGAGGGGACCGTACGGCCTGCAGCCGACTGGCCCGCGTTCGCAAAGGAAAAGGGGTTCCGCGAGGTGGGCGCGGCCGGGCTGTTCCTCGACGCCGGGGCGTGTGGCGCGAAGCTGGTGAACGCCAAAGGCGGTGCGCTGCCAAACCCCGAGGAGGCCGACCCGATGAAGGCGCTGGGCTTGGCGCTCGCCATCACGACGCCATCCGGCGAGCTCGCGCCCATACGTATCGGGATGCACGTGTTGGGGGAAGGTGCGCCGGAAGTGGTGATCAGCGGCGTGCCGGGGAAGGCGGCTCTTCGGGTCTTCACCGTCACCGCCAAGTGTGAAGGCGGGCCACCGGCCGGCTACTTTGGCGAAGACGACCCGGGCGACTGTTACGCTGGGTGGGTGCGCCGCAAGGTGGACCTCTCGGTGAAGAAGTACCCGGGGCTCGAGGCCTGCCTCAAGAAGCCGTAGCGCTTGCTCAATGTGCGCGTTGCGCGCCCCAGCACATCGAGCGGGGCGATCCGGGCCTCCGACGGCGCGACCAGGGCTCTGGCGCTTCCCTCAGCTGTCACAGTCTCGTAACATCCGGGCCTCGCGCCAGTCACACTGACCGGCGGCCAGGATCTTCGGTGCAGCAGTTTCCCGCGCGTTACGAGCTCAAATACCGAGTCAACACCGCTCAGGCACAGCGCCTCACTGCCAGCCTGCTCGGCATCATGCACTTCGACAAGCACTCGACGACCGAGCGCCCGCGGTATCACGTTCGCTCGCTCTATTTCGACACGCCCACGCTCGAGGCTTATCACGGCAAGCTCGCCGGCCTGCGCACGCGCGCGAAGCTGCGCCTTCGCACCTACGGCGAGGCCGGGGGGATCGCCTACCTCGAGCTCAAGCGCAAAGAGGGCCCGTTCATTATCAAGTCGCGGGTGCAGCTCCCGCCTGAGTCCCCGTGGCGCGGGGATGGGCGCACCCTGCTGGCGTGGTTGCGGTCCGAGATCGGGCGCAACACCCCGCCGGCGTGGCTCAAGCGGCCGCTCGACCCCATGCTCGAGCGCTTCATCCTGTGGCCGGGAGTGTCGCCGATCGTGGTGGTCGCTTACGACCGCCTCGCTTTCGCGGGCGATGGCCCCGCCAACCCGCGAATCACCTTCGACTACAACGTCCGAGGCACCGCCTCCGACAAGCTCGTGCCGGCCACCCACCTTCGCCCGGCGCTCAACGGCGCCGTGGTCCTCGAGCTCAAGTTTACTCGGCGAATGCCTGCCCTCATGGGGGCCTTGATTCAAGGCCACGGGCTAATGGCCGAGGCCGTGTCCAAGTACTGCGCAGTCGCGGAGGCCTCCGCCCCCCTCTACTCGAGCGGGACTGCGCGTTTTAGTGACGAAGGGCTCGCCTGGCCCGATACAGCCATGCTGTACCATGCGCCCCACCGCCCGCTCCGCTACCCGGCGCTCGGGTCGGCGGAGCGTCCCCCAGTCGTCGGCCCCGCGCTCTCGCCGGGCTGAAGGACGCAAATGCTCCACAACGCGCTCCCGCTCGATCAGATCGTCCTCGACGCCGGCGACCCTCTGGAGGTGGCCCTCCGAGCTACCACCAGCATGTTGGCGGCCGTGGTCCTCGCGATCATCGTCGCGCTCGCATACCGCGGCACCCATCGCGGTATGCAGTACTCCGCCTCCTTTGCTCTGGCGTTGGTAATGCTCTCTGCGATCGGCACGCTGGTCATGATGGTGATCGGCGACTCCCTCGCCCGCGCCTTCGGCGTGTTCGGCGCGCTGTCGCTCGTGCGCTTCCGCACGGCGGTAAAAGACCCGAAAGACATCGCCTACGTCTTCCTCGCGCTGGCCATCGGGATGGCCGCCGGCACCGGACGCTTCGTCATCGCGGGCGTCGGCACCGTGCTGATGGTGCTGGTCATCCTGGTGCTCACCGCGATTCGGTTCGGCTCGCGGGTACGGGATGACTATCTCGTGCGCGTGGTCTACACGGGCGTCCCGGCCGCAGAGCAGGTCCCGAAGGCGCTCGCCGCGTCGGCGCGTCGTGTCGTGATGCTCACGCTCCAGGGGTTCGGGGCCGATGGGACTGAGTCCACCTGGCTCATCACGCTGAGGGGACGCCCCGATGAGGTGGTCACCGCGCTGCGGGCGATTCCCGGCGTCGGCGACGTTCACGTCACCGCCACGGCGCAGGAGATCGAGCTCTGATCACTGCCCTGCTGGTGGCGGCCATGCTCCCGGCCGCGGGGGTCCCCGTGGCCGTCTCCGGGATCTCCGAGCCCCCACAGGCCTCGGACGCTCTCGCTGGCATCCTGAAGCTCGAGATCGAGCGAGGCGGCCCGCCTTTGGCCATCCAGCGCCTGGCGATCCCCGCGCCCGACAAGCCCGGTGACGCGGAGTACCTCGTGGTCGTCACGGACGACGCGGCGCGATCCGAGGTCCTGCGCCTCACTCTGCGCCCGGCCAGCGGCGACATCAGCGCGCGCTACGAGTACGTGGGGACACCCGTGCCGATCACGGGTGACCCGCTGCTCCTGGCGGCGCCGGTGGACACGGCGTGGGCCCGCCTCGCCGTGCAGCGCAAGCTCTCCCGAGCGCTTGAGCTGCGTCTGGTTGACGCTTCGGGCGCCGAGGTGAAGGTGGACGTGGAGACCGCCAAGCGTCCGCGGGGCTTCGACCCCGAGCGCCAGGCCAACGACCCGCCGGACTCGGTGCGTGCGCGAGCGCCGGGCCTGCAAGGCGCGGGCCACAGGCTCGTCCTCCCATCGGGGGCTTGGATCCTGGACCAGGACCTCGTGGTGCCGCGGGGCACGACCTTGGTCGTCGAGCCGGGCACCACGCTCCTGCTGGCGCCGGCGCGGAGCGTGTTCGCGTACGGCCGCCTCGAGCTGCTGGGCACGGCCGAGCGGCCCGTGACACTGGCGCCGCTCGGGCGCGGACCGTGGGGGGTAGTCGCGCTACTCGGTGGGGGGTCCAAGGGGAGCGTCTTCGAGCACGTCCGCTTCATCCGCGGCTCGTCAGGCGCCGCGGGGGCGCTCGACCTCAATGGCACGCTCAGCCTCGTGGACTCAGCGGCCACCTTCGCCCACTGCCGCTTCGAGCGGTCGCGCGGCGAAGACACGATCCACGTGGAGCGCTCCGAGATCACCGTGAGCGACTCGGTCTTCGCGTCGCCATCCTCCGACGGGGTCGACCTCGTCATGGCCAAGGCCACGGTGCGGCGCTCGTGGTTCGAGATGGTGGGTGACGACGCCATCGACGCCGGGCACACGACCGAGCTCACAGTTCACGACTGCGTGGTCCGAGGCGCCGCCGGAAAGGCCATCAGCGTCGGCCAGGGCTCCACGGGCACGATCTCTGGCACCTTCCTGCTCGAAGCGGAGCGGGGGGTCTCGGTGTTCGACGGCTCGAAGGTGGCGATAACCAGCAGCGCGATCGCGTACTCGAAGCGCGCCGCGATCCAGACGGCCGGCGGCGCGGCGGGCCCCGGCGTGGCCACGATCGACCGGTCGCTGCTCTGGGAGAACGGCGGAAAGTGGGGCCAGGAGGATCGGATCACGGTATCCAATAGCCGCACGGACGCTCGGGTAAGCCTCGAAGGGTTTCGGGCGCTCGAGGGCGTCGGGCCGCTGGCGGTCCCCCTCCGCCCCGCGGAGCCGGCGGCGTTCCTCGCACCGGAGGGAGGGAAGGCGCTCCTGACCGGCACCACTGTCGAGGCAAGCGTCTCACGGCCGATGGCAGTCTCCACGTGGGTGACCATCCTCGCCGGGCTCCTCGCGGCCGGGTGCCTGCTCCTCGTCCTCGAACGCATGCTCCGGAGTCGTCGATGATCGTCAGTCTCGCTGTCCTCGCTCTCGCGGCCCCGCCCGCCGACGAGGCCCCGAAGAAGAAGCGGCTCCAGCTCGAGCCGGCGGGCCTGCTCCAGGTCCGCTACACCTACCGCACCGACCAGAACGGCAACGACGGGCAGACCGACGCGTTCGAGGTGCCGCGGGCGCGCTTCATCTTCAAGGGTGCTTTCGAGAAGCGCCTCGACTTCGAGCTCGGCGTGGACTTCGGCAACTTCGAGCTGTCGCTGCTGGACGCCTACGCCAACGTTCGGGCCTACAAGCGCCACCTGCAGGTGCGCGCGGGCCGAATGAAGCGGCCGTTGGTGCGTGAGCGACTGCAGTCGGCGAAGAACTTGGGGGAGGTGGACCGGGCGCCTGCGGGCAAGGACCTGGGCGCCCGCCGCGACTTCGGGCTGATGCTTCACAACGGCTTCGGAGACGAAGCCGGGATCGAGTGGGCCGCCGGTATCTTTGCAGACCTCGAGCCCCTCGACTTCGCCGCGGAAGAGACAGACTTCCGACCCGTAGCCGCGGCCCGCCTTGGGTGGAACTCTTCGGACGAGCTGGACCCCTACGTCCCGTGGGATCGCGAGGCAACATCCAAAGTGCGGTACGGGCTGGCCGCCGCCACCCTCATCATGCTCGACACCGACGTGGTCCCAGATCGGGATACGGGCTGGCGCTTCGAAGGCGACGCCGTGCTAAAGGTGGCGGGCGCGACGCTCGGCGCCGGCGGCGGGCTCTCCAGCGCGGACCTGGATGGTGCCGAGCCCGCGTTTTGGACCGCGTTTGGGATGGCCAGTTACGCCTTCCTCGACGACTATGGCGTGAGCGTTCGCTACACGCACGCACGCACCGAAGCTACCCGCGCCCTCGTCGACAACGAGCTCACAGTGGCGCTCTCGGCGTGGTTCTTCCACGATCACCTCCGCCTCCAGGTCGACGGCTCGTGGCTCGATCTGGAGAGTGACACAGCCAACAACGACTTCCGCGTTCGCGCTCAGCTCCAGGTGCAATGATGAAAGTGGCCCTTCGCTCCCTCGCGTTCCTCGTGCTCGGCTGCGGTGGCAGCGAAGATCCGGCAGCCGGTGGCGACGGTCCGATCGCCATCAACGAGGTGACCAGCCTCGGCGACGCCAAGGACGCGCTAGAGCTCTACAACCGCTCCTCCGGCACGGTGGACCTCTCGGATTGGTACATCCAGGACGAGGACCGCGGTGCCAACGACAAGACCTACGCGATCCCCTCGGGGACCACGCTGGCGCCCGGCGCTTATCTCAAGCTCGAGAAGGGCACCCACCACGCGTTCGGCTTCGGCAACACCGACGCGGTCTTTCTCTTCGACACCGACGGCAACCTCTCAGACTCCACGAACTGGCTCGACGAGCAGGCCAGCCTGAGCTGGTGCCGCCTTCCCGATGGCACTGGCGCGTTCACCTCGTGCTCACAGGCCACGTTCGGCGCCGCGAACGTCCAGTGATCTCCGCGGCCCTGGTGCTGGCCGTGCTCGGGGCGCCACCCGCCGTCGAGCTTGCTGGGACCGCCCCTGTCGTCCATCGGTACGCGCTGGTGGCCGGCGCTTCACAGCGCGTACGGGTGGAGATCGACGAGACGGTCACTCAGACGCTCACGCCGCCGCGGAACCCGGATGGAACCCCGGGTCAACGGAGCTCAGAGTCCGAGGTGCTACCGAGGACCGAGTTCACGGTAACGCTCACGGTCGCCCAGGTCGGCGACGGGGGGGCCACGATCCGCGCCACCGCGCGGAGCCCGCGATTCAGCCCGCGCGAAGGCACCGAGCCCGGCGCGGCCGCAGCGCTGGACGTCGCCTTCAAGGGGATCCCCGAGATCGCTTGGACGCTGCGCTACGACCCTGACGGTGCTCTGCTGGAGAAGTCGATCGAGGCCGACCGCTTCCCTGCGTCGACTCTGCCGGTGCTGCAGCGCCTCGTGGAGTCCGTGGGGTGGGCGTGGTTCGCGCTGCCTCGCGAGCCGCTCGGCGTGGGGGGGCGCTTTCGGAGCGCAGGCACCGCGACCGAAGGCGACTTCAAGCTCGAGGTGGTCACCGTGGGTGAGCTCGGCGGCGGCGGCGTGTTGACAATCGACATGCGCCGCACCAGCGTGGGCGAGGTGCCGCTGAAGGACCCGCCGGAGGGGATCAAGGGCGTGCTCGCGGACTCCGGGACGCATGTGCACGGCACGTTGGTCCACGATGAACGCGGCTTCCCGAAGGCCGTGCGCCTACGAGCCGACGCCTCGGTGACAACCAAGGGTCAAGCGGACGGTGAGCCGTTCGAGCTGGTGTCTTCAGCGCGTCGCCAGCTCACGATCACCGCGGACTGAGCCTCAGCTCCAGGCGAAGCCGCGTCGAGCGATGAGGTCGCCGATCAGCACACCGTAAGACAGAAGCACCAGCAGCGCCGTAGCCAGCTCCACCTGCTTGGCCCCGCCGGCCGTGGGGCTCCGCGCGAACGAGAGCGCGGCGCCAGCAGCGCCGGCTGCGGCGAAGTCCACCGCGATCATGTAGGGCTTCGCCACGCCGACCGTGACGGTCATCACAGCGAGGACGAGGCCCACGATCACGATGTAGAGCGTGGTGGCCTGCTTGATCCCCAGGGCCTGCGTATACGTGTCTTGCGTCGGGCGTTCGTCGCCTGGAGCCCGGAACTTCCGGCCCACCTCGAGCGCGAGGGTGGTGAGGCTGGCGATGACGAGCCAATGGACGATGGGCTCCGCGAAGACTGTAGTGCCCAGCGCGCCGGCCACGGGCACCATCATGAGCAGGGCGACCACGGGGTTGTGCGTGACCGCATAGACGATGATGTGATCGCGTAGCCAGTCGCCGATGAAGAA
The DNA here is from genome assembly GCA_005776725.1 of Pseudomonadota bacterium. Classification (GTDB taxonomy): domain Bacteria; phylum Myxococcota_A; class UBA9042; genus SXOO01. The sequence continues at coordinate 8,825 of SXOO01000155.1, forward strand.
CTCGAAGCGCATGAGGGTGGCGAAGACCAACGCCGCGACCATCCACAGCGCCGCGTGGAGGCCGAGCCACGCGGAGAGCCCTAGCGACACTACGGCGACGCCAACGCCCGCCCTGGCGAGGTCGGCGAGCGTGATGAGGCCGCGCGACAAGACGCGGTTCGGGTGCGCCTCGCGGTCCCTGTCGAAGTCCTTGTGCTCATCGAAGACGCGGAGCACGAAGAACGCGCCCACGATCGCGACCGTGGCCACCGGGATGACCGGCCAGAACACCACGGGTCCGCCGGCCACCTCGGCCGCGACGCCGGCGCTGGCGAGTGCCATCAGGCCGACGAGCAGCGTGGTGGCCGCGGCCGGGAATCGCTCACGGATGAAGGGGCCCCAAGCGGCCATTGAGCACCTCTGTCCTCGGCTGGGTTATCGGGGTGGGGGGTCCTGCTCGGCGCAGGACGGTCGCTGGAGTTACCGAGTTGGCTAAGCGGTGTCGCGGAGGCGGATCACGCGCGCGCGGACGAGCTGCGAGAGCACCGCCGCCACCTCGAGGCGGCGCATCCCCGCGCTCTCACAGGAGAGCGCGATCGTGCGTGCGTTGTCGCGACCGGTTAGTCGGCTGAGCACGAACGCCACCTTGGGTTGCTCGAGGAACGGCGCGAGGTGGGGGGCCTGCGACGGATCGAGCCGCTCCGGGATCCGGTTCCAGGGGGCCATGACGGACTCGTACAGCTCGAGGACCCGGTCCTGGTTGACGTCGACGAAGCTCTTGAGGTCGTCGACCAGCTCCGTGGTGACCAGCAGGCGCTCGAGCGAGACGAGCCCGCCGTCGCTGTCGCCCATGCGGAAGAGGCGCAGCGCGTCCTCGAAGAGCAGCTCGGCGCTGCGGCTCCAGCTCGCGCCCCGGCTCGCCTCGGCGACTGCCGGGACGGAGGGCATGGTCGCCTTCGCGGGCAGCTTCGGCGGAGCGGCCGGGGTGACCTCGATGAGGTCGGCCTCGGTCACCGAGGGGAGCATGATCGTCTGCCGATCGTGGAAGTCGAGCTCGTCCAGCGGCGTGGCGACCGCCGGGGGGGGCTCCGACGTCATCGGTGATTCCGCCGCGGCCAGGTCTGCGGGCGCCGCCTCGACCTGGGCGCTCTGGAGCGGCACCTCGTCGGGGACCTCGACGGGAGCGACCTCGACGGGAGCGACCTCGACGGGAGCGACCTCGACGGGAGCGACCTCGACGGGAGCGACCTCGACGGGAGCGACCTCGACGGGAGCGACCTCCACGGGAGCCATCTCTTCGGGGGCGTCGGCCTCGGTGGGGCTTGCCACCTCACCTAAGCGAATGGCGCCTTCGCGGTGGCGAAGCGCGACGATGAGCCGATCGAGCGCTGTGTAAGTCCGGTCCCAGGCCTGGCGATCTTCCGGCGACAGCTCGGCGAGTCGTTCGGTTCGAAGCTGGCCCACGTCTTGATCGCGGAACTCCGTGATCAGCTCGTTGAGCAGGTCGGCAGCGAGACGCCCGAAGCCGGTGGGGAACGTATTCGCGTTCGAGGTGGGCTTTGTAGGGCTGCTCATCTGGGCCACGTATCCTGGGCGAGCGCGGGTCGCTTGTCGAGTCCCGGGGGCGCGGGTAACGCGTACTCAGCCCACTCGGAGTCTCGAGCCCGTCTTGGGCGTGGAGCGTCTCGCCCTAGCGGGGCTGTTCGGAGCGCCAGCAGCGATTGGCTCCTCCGGGCCCGCGAGGCGGCCGCGGCGCCGGGCCTAGTCGAGGTGATCCTTGGTGGACCGAACCGCGTCCGTGGTTCGCGTGACGCGAGTCGCGTCGCGCAGCGCCAACGCGGCCGCTTTGAAGGCCGCCTCGATGATGTGGTGCAGGTTCTGGCCCGCCAGCTGGTGCAGGTGGACGTTGCACTCGGCCTTCACCGCGAACGCCTGCCAGAACTCCTTGACCAGCTCGACGTCAAAGGTCCCGATCTTGGCCTTGGGCAATGTGAGCCCAAAGACCAGGTAAGGTCGGCCCGACAGATCGACCGTGACGTCCACCAGCGCTTCGTCGAGCGGGGCCTTGCGGCTCCCGAAGCGTTCGATGCCCTTCCGGTCCCCGAGCGCCTGCTTGAAGGCGGCGCCGAGCACCAGACCCACGTCTTCGACCGTGTGGTGATCGTCGATGTGGGTGTCGCCCGTGGCCTGGACGCGGAGGTCGAAGCCGCCGTGTCGCGAGAGCTGATGAAGCATGTGGCTCAGGAACGGGACGGGCGTCGAGATCGACGCGTCCCCCTTCCCGTCGAGCTCGAGGCTCACCTCGATCGTGGTCTCACCGGTGCTTCGTGTGACTGTGGCGTGGCGGCTCATGCTCTTGACTCCGATCCGGGCGGTACGGCCGAGAGGGCTCCCTCGAACGCCTCGCGGAGCGTGTTGACCTCGCGATGGCGAAGAACGAAGGCCGCGCGGTTGACGACGAGGCGGGCCGACACCTCGAGCAAGGTCTCGTATTCGACGAGCCCGTTCTCTCTGAGGGTTGCCCCAGAAGAGACGAGGTCGACTACGACGTCTGACAGACCTGCAAGCGCCGCCAGCTCCACCGAACCATAGAGGTGCACGATCGCGGCCTCGAGGCCACGAGCGCGGCACCAGGCCCGGGTGAGGGACGGGTACTTGGTGGCGATCCGAAGGGCTCCCGGGGTCCCGAGGATGACGTCGACCGAGCGCCCCGGCGGACCCACGACGGCAAGCCGGCAACGCCCCAGACCCAGGTCCAGCGGCTCGAGCAGATCGGCACCGGACTCTCGCAGCGTGTCGGAGCCCGCGACGGCCACGTCCGCGGTGCCGCACTCCACGTAGGTGGGAACGTCGCCGGGCTTGACCAGCAGGAGCCGAACCGGCGCGCCGCCGAGACAGCCGGCCGGGACATCAGCGATGAGCTTGCGTGTATGGGCGAAGGCCCCGGCGTCTATGCCCGCTGCCCCGAGGAGCGGGCCCAGGTCGTCGAGGAGGCGACCCTTCGGCAACGCCAGGGTGAGCGGCCGCACGGGCACCGTTACTTCGCCGCTGGCGCCTTCGGCTTCGCGCGGAACTGCGCGGCGGACCACTCCTCGTCCGCGATGGTCTTCCACTCCTTCGAGTAGGTCAGCTCGCCCTTCGCGATCGCAGCGTTGACCACGGTGCGGTACCAGGCGCGATAGGCCTCGCGTTGGCGAACGGCGAGGAGCTGACGGCGGATGCTGTCGCGCTGCTTCTTCGCGTCGTCACCCTCGGGGAGCTTGCGCTCCTGGAAGCGGATCACGAAGTGCCGCTTGCCGTCCTCGGAGGTGTAGACGGTGTCGTATAGCGGCGCCTTGTCGTCGAGCTTGTGAAGCGCGACCGCCAGGGCCTCGCTCTTGCCAATACCCACAACGGCGGTCCAGGCGTCGTCCTCCGCCGTGTACGGCGTGGTGTCGTCCGCGTTGGTCACCACGGCGTCCTTCGCCCGCGGCAGGGTGAACAGCGACTGGCCGGGGTACTTGCCGTCCTGGAGGCGACCAATCGGCGGGCTCATTTGCACCGTGAGCATCCCCTCGAAGGTCTTCGGGGGCTCGGGCTCCGCCGGCGGGGCGGCGGGCGCTGCCGGGACAACTGCCTCGACGGGCGCGCCACCCTCGGCGGGGACGGCACCTTCTGCGGGAGCGGCCGCGGCGCCTTCGACAGGTGCGGCACCTTCAGCCGGAGCGGGCACAGCGCCTTCGGCAGCAGCGGGCACAGCGCCCTCTGCGGGAGCGGCCCCTTCGGCGGGAGCCGGCGCGGCGCCTTCGACGGGAGCGAGTGCGCCACCCTCGGGGGCAGCCGCGGGCGCGGCCGCCGGAGCTGCCTCCGGTGCCACCGTCGGGGCAACAGGCGCCGGCTCGGCGGGCAAATCGGCCGGCTTCACGGGCTCGGCCGGCTTCGCGGGTTCTGCAGGCGGCTGGGCACCAGGGGGCGCCTGGCTGGGACCGCCCGGGGCCTTCGCGGCGGTGGGGCGGTTACGCTCGTTCCAGTCGTCGGCGATGGCTTGCAGCTTCTTCTCGGGGGCTGCCTTCGCGGCGGCGAGGAGGCTGTCGGCGACCTCCTTGGACCAGGTCGGTGCCTTCTTCTCCTGCGCCAGCACGCGCGCGATCTCTGGCGTGGCCTGCTCGAGGGTGCGGGTCTCGGCGGGCACCACCTCATCAGCGAGGACCAGCCAGTACCCGAGCTCGCCTTCGATCACCTCCGAGAGCGCGCCGGCGGCCAGCTTGAAGGCTGCGTCGGCCACCGGCTTCTCGAACTCGGCCTCGAGCAGCGCCGCTCGCGCCAGCTCGTCCACGAGCCCTCCGTTGGCCTTGGTCTCTTCGTCGGCGCTGTTGGCCTTGGCCAGCTCGGCGAACTTGTCGCGCTGCGCGGCGGTGGCGTCCGTAGCACCGGTGGCCGCGGCGGTGATCTGCGTCCGCAGCTCGTCGATCTTGGTCTTCGCGTCCGTCCGCTCCTTCTCGACCTCGGCCTTGCCCTCGGTTGCGGCCGAGACCGCGGTGGCGGACGGCGCCGTGATGAGCAGTGCGCGCGCGCGAACCAGCTGCTCCTTCTCGAAGCTCGCCTTGTTCTCGTCGAAGTACTTCTTCACGGCAGCGGCGTCCTTGCCCGCCTCCGCGACCTCGGCGTCGGTGACCGGCACGAGCGCCCGCATCCGGGCTCCGTCCACCAGGAGATACTCGACCCGCGTCTCCTCCGAGGTGGCCTTGAATAGGCCCTCGACCTCGCCCTCGGGCACGGTCGTGAGCGCCGCGATGAGCTCGACCACCTTGTCGCGGAGGATCTCGCGAGCGATGAGCTCGCGGTACTGCTCGCGCGTCATCTGGAGGCTGTTGAGGTACCGGTTGAACACGTCGTCGCGGAACTTGCCGGTCTCGGGATCGAAGAACGACTCGTCCAGGATGCGATCGTTAATCTCCTTCTCCGAGGCGACGAGTCCGAGCTTCGCCGCCTCGTGGGAGACGAGCGCGTTCTCGACCAGCTCGTTCAGGAGCCAGGTCTCGTCGGCCTCCGGATCGAGCTCCACGGCCGACAGCTCGCGCGTGAACTTCGCGAACCGCGCGGCGCGGTTGTCTGCGAAGGCCGCGCTGTCCATGGGGTATCCCCCGCCGATGGCCCACGCCATGGTGCTGCCGCTGCCGCCGTTGAGGCCGAGCAGGTTGTCGAACTCCCGCGCGTCTGCCGAGCGGCTGCGCAACACGTTCTGCAGCAGGCGGGCGCCTTGCTGGAACGCGTTGATGTCGAGCTCGAGCTTGCCCACCGTGGCGAGCACCGGGTTCTGCGCGGAGCGGCCGCCGCAGTCGCCCTGGCCGGTGTTGAATGTGAAGACGAACGTCACGATGAGGCCGGCGAAGACCAGCATCACGAAGTTGGACTTCTCGCGGATGAACTGCAGCGACATGGTCCCTCTCACAGGAACGGGGGTGGGCCTGACGGCGCGCATGAAAGCGCAGGGCGGCGCCGGAAGGGCGCGGAGTCTAGACGAGCCGATCCCGGCGGGCAAGGGCTTTGACGGCGGCAAACTCGGGGTCTGACGGGGATGGTGACCCTTGGAGGACAAAGCATACGGCTGCAGTCGAATGTTCTGTGTTGACAACCGCCACCCAGGCCCCAAAGTACCCTCCGGCAAAGAGCCCTAACTGCGCGTGCAGACCGGGTTCGAGGCCCTCCCTGGCGTCTCGGCGCGACGAAGTCGCTCCCTGCCCAGGAGGTCCCGGCGACGACCGTCGCCGCCATCTGCGTCGGCAGGCCGTCACGCCAACCCATGGCGGGCGGGTTCGCCAGGACGCTGCGCCCACTGCGCGTCGCGAGAAACTCCCGACGGCGCGGGCCAGCCGGCTCCTTCTGACGCCTAGTGCGCCCGCTTTGGTCCATGCTACCGACGCGCAGGGCGCCGTCCCCGATCGCCGGCACGTCCGGCACCGAAACGAGGCTCTCCCCATCATGAGAAACCGCCAACGACGCACCATCAACCTGGATGTGGCGCCCGAGCAGCGCGCCACGCTGGATCGTATCTTCGCCGCACTCCCCAAGGCCGCGGCCTCCGAGCCGCTGAGCGCGCCCGGCGAGCTGCCCGGGTTCTTCTATCACCCGAACACGTCGGCGCGAGTCCTCGCGCTCACGCTCAGCGCGGGCTACGACGTCGCCGCTGGGCGCACCGAAGCCGCCGACAAGAAGCTCGACCGGGCACTTCAGGTGTTCACGCTCGTCTCTGACGACGCGTCGGGCCGGAAGCACCTCGAGGAGCTGCGCTCCCGCCTTGCGGACTCGGGCTCCTTCCTCGACCAGGCGCACGCCGCCACCGTCCCTTTCCTCTACCGCTCCATGGACTACGTGAGCTCGCCGTTGTCCGGGCCGCCTCCGGCTGCGCCCCCCATGCCGCGAGTCGTCGAGGAAGGCGCGCTCCCCGAGGAGAAGCGCTCGGCTCGCTCTGGCAACGCCCGGCCGGCCCGCACCCCACGCTCTCGCCGGGGCGAAGACTCGGCGCCCGTGTCGCGTGACGAGGCCCCCGAGGAGGCTTACGAAGAGCTCCCGGCCGAGGTCGAGCCCCCGGTCGTCAAGACCCGCGAGCTGCGCTCGGACTCGTCGATCTCGGACGACGAGGCAGCTGCTGCCGCAGCCGCGGCCCTGGCCGCTATCGAAGCTCCTTACGAGGACGTCGTCGAGGACGACGCCAAGCCGCGCTTCGACCCAGATCGGGATCTGGCTCCCGGCGATGCTCGACGCAACCGTCGGCGTCGCGCCCGTGGCCCCGAGGGGCTCGAGCGGCCCCGGCCCGACCAGGTTCGCGCTGGCGGGGAGGACGGCGCGGCCGAAGAAGAGTCCGAGGCACCCGCCGACCGGCGCGAGCGTTCCGACCGCGGTGAGCGGGATCGTGGCGAGCGCTCGGATCGCGGCGAGCGCTCGGATCGCGGTGAGCGCGGCGAGCGTACCGACCGGGGCGAGCGCACCGACCGGGGCGAGCGCACCGACCGGGGCGACCGGGCCGAGGGCGCGCGACTCAGCTTCGCGCGTCACGCGGGCCTCGCCGAAGTGCCCGAGCAGGTCCTCGAGGTCGTTCGACTGGCGCTCCGCGCCATCCGCGAGCGCGGTGCGGAGCTCGGTCCCCGGGTGAAGCTCGAGCTCATCGTCACGCCGGCGGAGCCGCGGCCGGCGGGTACGGGCCCCGCTCGCGCCCCCGC